>JAGCLX010000075.1 GCA_017646785.1 Alistipes sp. | reverse complement strand
AGCTGCGCATGACGGTGTTGGGGTTTACACCCACCGTTGCCGCCATCTCACGCACCGATATTATGCGCTCATCCTCACGCCACTCGCCCGCAAGAATACGCATCGTAATATGGTCGTATATCTGTCGCCAAATAGGCTTCTCTTCACTGAACTGCATAGGCTAACTCTTTAATTACCATTTAACTTGACGCTTACGCAACACAATATAGCAGAGGGTATATATCGCCACGGGAATCATGCAGAAGATGGTCTTAAGTGTGCACTCTATAGCATCCATCTCCGCATCGGTAGGATTAAACGACCAGCTGAACTCAACATTATCCGACAACCACTGCATGCCCAGGACAAAGAGCACACTGAGCGTCTGGGAGCCGAAGAAGGCAATCATATATGCAAGGATTAGGCTGCGGCGCGCCAAGAGATTGATAAGCAGCGCCGTAGAGCAACCAATCTGCACAAAGACATATGCGGTCCACTCCAAAAATGTATCTTCGGCCAACTGCGAGTATGCCTCACCGAAACCCAGCATGTCTCTATTAAACAGCGACACTATGCCAAGAGCCACTGCCGCCACAAAAGCAAAGAGCACTGGATAGGCCACGGCGAGGTTAACAACATTAAACACATGGCGCTCGGTTGAAGTTACGGGAAGCACGCTATCCATAATCTTCGTGCCTCGGCCACGCATCATGCGTGTTGTTGCAACGGCCATTGCCACGCCCGCAAAGATATAGATGGGTATAAGCATCTCCTTCGCCGTATAGAGGTTTTTGCCGAGTATGCCAAAGAGCGTGGGGAGGGCTATCATGGTCAAGATAAAACTAAGGTAGTTGAAGCGTGTTACACTATAGTGGTAGCGGGCGTAGTGCGCCACGCGACGTATCGAAAAGCTCTTCATAGGTCTAACGGTTAAAAAGGTTATTAATAGACTTGCGGTCGGCAGTCACGGCGTTGAACAGTAGCTCGATATTGAGCTGCGTATCCTCCTCATTGTGGTTCTCCATCACCGCCATCTCACCAGCGATGGTCATCTCCTTGTAGAGTACATCATCACCCTCTGCAGCGCGGCCAAACTTCAGTTTGCCGCATATCTCAGTGGTTGTAGCAGCGAGCGCTACGCCCTCGTTATCGAGGATTACGATGTTATCCAACAATGATTCCACATCTGCCACCTGGTGTGTGGAGATTACTACCATACGCTCCTCGTCGACATACGATGCCAACAAGCGACGGAAGATACTCTTTGAGGGGATGTCAAGACCATTCGTTGGCTCATCCATAAGCAGCGTGCGCACATTGCAAGCAAGGGCAAAGGCTATGTATGCCTTCTTACGCTGACCCATAGACATGTTATGGAGCCTGTCTTCGGTGTTAACCTTCAGCTCCTCGGCATAGCGGCGCATGGAGCCATGGTCGAAGCGGGGGTAGAAGGGCTTCATCATCGCTGCGTAGCGCTCCAACGAGAGATTGGGCAAGTCGAACTCCTCGGGGATAATCATCATCTCCGAGAATATCTGTGGTTGGCGAGTCATTGGGTCTACACCATCGACACGCACCTCACCGCTATCGGGGCGCATGATGCCACAGATAAGTTTTAGGAGTGTGGTCTTACCGATACCATTACAGCCCAAAAGGCCGTGGATGTGACCCTCACCAAGTTCGAGGGTGATGTCATTCAGCACATTGCGTCGCGCCTTGTAGCCAAACGTCAAATTCTTTATTGCTATCATAATTCCTATTGCTTATAGGTTTGTAATTGCAGGTTTATCGTGTATCGCATTACTAATACACTGCAAAGGTAATGATAATTTTTATACCACCAAATTTTCTGACGATTAATTTTCTATTTTCACATAAAAAAGTGGCATTAATATAATATAACATAGGTATATAAAATATCCTAAAAATAGTTTGCAAATAATTTGGAGGATTAAAAAATAGAGCATATATTTGCAGTGTATTAGTTTAATAGTACACTACAAACATTTTAATAGTTGCACAACCTTTGTAACAAAATCGCTCGGAAAGCGTTATATAAGAAAATACACCTCGCACCGCAAAAAAGTTGGTGAAAATTTTGTAAGGGGGGGGGAAATGTTAACTTTGCAAACAGAAACATATATTAAGCGAATATAAACTTAAAAGATAGATATTATGAGACATTCATCAGCAGCAATTCTCATGGCACTAATGGTGCTATTCAGCGCGTTCACGGCTTCGGCACAGCGACTCACAGTGAGTGGTCGTGTGGTAAGCAGCGAGGCACAACCCATAACCTACGCTTCTGTTGCACTGACTGAGAACGACAAGCTAGTTAGGGGATGCACTTCGGACATCGACGGCAAGTTCAGCCTTGAGGCTAACGCGGGCGACTACGAATTGGTAGTGACATTCATCGGCTACGAGCACCACGAGCAACCCCTCGCCCTCACCCAGAGCATAGACCTCGGCGATATAACCCTCACCGAGAGTAGCGAGCAGATTGAGGAGGTGGTGGTGACATCACAGCTAATACGTCGCGAGGCAGACCGCTTTGTTGTGGATGTAGCCAACTCTCCCCTTGCCATGGGTAAGGATGGCGAGGAGCTTCTAAAAAGCTCGCCAGGTGTGTGGATTCAGGACGACAAAATCTCGATAAATGGCTCTTCGGGCTCTAAGATATACCTCAACGACCGCGAGGTTAAGCTCGACGATGCACAGCTCATCGCCTACCTACGCTCGTTGAGCGCCAACGACATACAGCGCATTGAGATTATCCCACAGTCGGGAGCAGACTACGACGCAGCATCGTCGGGTGGCATCATCAAGATTACGACCAAGAAGCGCCTCGACGCGGGACTTATGGGCTCGGCATCGCTCGTAGCACAGGGCACAAAGGGCATGTATAACATCATGCCTTCGGTGTCGCTCAACTACAACCGTGGCAAGGTAAATGCCTACGGTCGTGCATGGCTCGGTGCGCAGGGCAACAACTATATATCTACGGAGCACACCGACTACACATCAGGTACGATTATAGATGCAGCATCCGACATGGATGACGACTCACAGTGGGGCGGTGCAAATGTCGGTGTGGTGTACGACATCAACGACAAGCACTCATTAGGCGCAGAGGTTCAGTATAACTACTACGGTGGCAACAGCATAAATAACACATGGACCGAGCACACCCTTGCCGAGATCACAACACGCACCGATGGTCACTACAAGAGCCGTGGCGACAACCACATGACAACAGCGACGCTGAACTACATCTACAAGCTCGACGACAAGGGCTCGGTGCTTAAGTTTATCGGCGACTACGCCTACTCGAACTCTCCCGACCGCAACAACTACTTCGACCGTGAGGTAGACCCCATAACACTCCTTCAGCGCGACTCTACATATCGCGACAACTCACTGAGTTACAACCAACTCAGCACTGCAACCATAGCATTAGAGAAGGTTCTATCGCCCAAGGTGACACTCAAGGCGGGCGCTAAGTACACCAACAACAACAACTCTAACACTGCCGACTACGAGTATCTCAAGGGCGAGGCATGGATGCCCAACACGGACAAGAGCTACGACATAGGCTACACCGAGAACATAGGCGCGGCATATGTCATCGCCTCAGCAAACCTCGGTCGCGTGAGCCTCGTGGGTGGTCTGCGTGGCGAGTACACCAACTTCCGCGATAAGGCCGATGCCATAAAGCAGAACTACTTTGACCTCTTCCCCAATGCCAACATCTCGTATGCCCTAACGAAGGACTACGCCTACTCACTTATAGCACAGTATGCACGTACCATCAGCCGACCCTCGTTCTGGGCGCTATCACCCAACGAGACCAAGATTTCGGAGTATATGATACAGCGTGGCAACCCCAACCTTAAGCCCTCGTACGACAACTCCGTATCGGTAACGGCGGTGCTTAAGTATAAGTACACCATAACCCTCGGCGTGAAGATCACCGAGAACGCCATACAGCAGGCTACGATAGTTGATGCGGAGAACCCTGAGTTACTCATCTTGCAGACCATCAACTACCCCACCATGAACAACTACTTCGCCTCGGTAAACCTTCCCTTCCAGTTTACAAGGTGGTGGCAGGCGAACATCAACCTAATGGGCATGTACATGGGTCAGCGCATCTATCCCGACGAGCCTATACGCCGCAACTTCATGGCATTCGCCAATGGACAGATGACATTCACACTCCCCAAGGAGTTTTATATCGAGCTTAGCGGCAGATATATGCACGGCCTTGTGGCGGGTAACACCAAGTTAGCAGATATGGGTAATATGAACCTCAGCGTCAAGAAGCGCCTCTTGGACAACAAGTTAACCTTGAAGCTCGGCGTGGATAATATCATTCCACAGACCCAGGATATCACCATCGAGGAGCCCACCTTCAAGCGCGTGATGAATGTTGATCAGCCCTGGATGCGCCCCATGGTAAACTTCTCGGTGTCGTATAACTTCAACACTGGTAAGCAGTTCCGCGCCAAGAGCGTCGAGAGTGGCTCGGCAGAGGATCTTGGTCGTCTCGGCGGTGGTGGAGGCAACAACAGCAACATGTAAAACATCAACCTAAAACTTAATACATCTATGAAACACACAGTATTGATAGTATGTCTATTAGCATCGTTAACATTATCATCATGCATCAATGTTAAGCTAAACACTGCAAATGGCCCCGTAGTTGAGCGCACAGCAACTATCTCTGGGGAGATAACCGCCGTCAGCATATCGCATGGCATTGACACTATGGTTGACCCCACTATACCTCATGGCGAGGTGCGCATACTCACACACACCGATGTTCAAGACTTTGTCAACATCGAGGTTGAGGATGGCTCACTAAACATCAGTCTACACCCCAACTCTCTTCGTGCCGAGGTGCTCGAAGTGCGCATCCCCGCATACGACTACCTCTCTGTTGCAGTATCCTCAGGTAGCGATTTCGAGTGGACACACTGCTCTGTATCGTCACTCACCGTGGCTGCATCCTCAGGCTCCGATGTGGAGATCAAGGGCAGCTGCAAGGTGCTGACTGCTACTGCAAGCAGTGGTGCAGACCTCGACCTTGAAGAGCTTATAGCTGAGAGCGTTACAGTCGCAGTATCGAGCGGTGCTGATGCACATGTTCACGCCACTACACAACTTATAGCTACAGCCTCAAGCGGTGCAGACATCAGCTACTCAGGCAACCCTACATCAACAGAGATCAGCTCTTCAAGTGGCGCAGGCATACACTACGACAACGACTAAGGAGCGACTATATTGACATAAACTTCTAAAACAAAAGAGGCTCTAAAGGGGAAATTTATACCTTTTAGAGCCTTTATTGCACTTTTGGACACAGATACGTACAAGCGACACAAGCCGACACCGCTATCTAATTTTTCATCAAAAGATACTTGATTACTAATTATTTTTATTATCTTTGTATAATTATATCATAACGGCAATGAGAGTATCACTGTTTCAACACATATTGTCAATACTTCCTCCCGAAGTAGCACACAACGTACGCATGCGCCTTATGCGCTTCGCAGGTGTGCTGCCCACAGGTCGTTGGTGGATGAAGAGGCTGTATGCCCCAAAGCACAAGGAGCTATACACCGAGGTCTTCGGACTACCCTTCCGCAACCCAATAGGTATTGCTGCAGGCTACGACCCCAATGGCAACAACCTCCAGAACCTTGGAGCTATGGGCTTTGGATTTGTGGAGATAGGCTCCGTTATGCCACGTCGCAACCCCGGTACTCCACGACCACGCCTTAAGCGCATTGCAGGCAAGAACTCCCTCCTCGACAGAACGGGATACCCCAGCCTCGGACTCGAGCACGCCTTAAGCAAGGTGCGCAAACGCCGCAAGTACACCAAGAACCTTATCATCGGCTGTAACATCTCCAAGATGACATCCACGCACCCTGAGGATATAGTAAAGGAGTATCTGCGCGTATTCCGAAATATGTATCAGTATGTCGACTTCTTCGTCATCAACATATCGTGCACCACATCATCTAAGCCATTTGAGCCTCGCACAGCTGAAGATATACGCGCGATTATAGACCCACTATTTGAGTTTCGCCGTGGCCAGCTCGACTACCGCCCCATACTCCTCAAAGTGTCACCCGACCTTACACAAGAGGAGCTAAACACCGTCATCGACATACTCATTGAGACACCCCTCGATGGCATAGAGGCAGTAACCGGCTCACACGTCATGGCCAAGGAGCTCGGAGCAATAAACGGAGGCGCTGTATCTGGTGCCATGCTCACCGAGCGCGCAATAGAGATGGTGAGGTACATAGCTCAAAAGACGGAGTACAACTACCCTATCATAGGCTCGGGAGGCATGATGACACCCGAGGACATCAAGCGCATGATGGAGGCTGGAGCCTCGCTCGTAGCCCTTAACACAGGACTACGCACTAATGGCATGCGACTGCTTAAGAGAGCGGCCAAGGAGCTCACAACACCTATAACAACTCATACAATGGATAAAACTGCAGAACAATGAAAGCGACAATTATAACCATCGGCGACGAGATACTCATTGGCCAGATAGTGGACACCAACAGTGCCTCTATCTCACGCAAATTGAACGCTGCAGGTATAACCATAACCTCTAAGCTCTCCATAGGTGACACGGCGGAGGCTATCACCGAGGCTGTTGAGCGCGCAATGAGAGAGTGCGACATCACAATCATCACTGGAGGTCTCGGGCCAACAAAGGATGACATCACCAAGCACACCCTTGCACGCATATTTAACTCCGAGCTCGTGTATAACGACACCGAGGGTGAGCATGTGCGCACACTCCTCGAGCGCCGTGGCATACCGTTCACCGACCTTAACCGCGGTCAGGCAATGCTCCCAGCATGCTGCACCGTGCTTCATAATGCTCACGGCACAGCACCAGGCATGTGGTTTGACACTCCTACGGAAGGCGTTGTTGTATCGCTCCCCGGCGTGCCATTCGAGATGGAACACCTTATGGATGACGAGGTCATTCCACGCCTCAAGGCGCGCTACGACCTTAAGTCTATCGTACACCGCACACTCATCACGCGCGGTATACCCGAGTCCATCCTCGCAGAGCGCATCTCAGCATGGGAGGATGCGCTACCCACACATCTACACCTCGCCTACCTTCCCGCGCCTAACGTAGTGCGTCTACGCCTATCGGCATACGATGTTGAGGGTGAGGCTGCAGAACAGGAGATAACAGCACAGTTCGACACGCTACGCACCATCATTGGCGACAACATCGTAGGCTATGAGGGCAGCACACTCGAGCAGCAAGTTCACGACATACTCATCGCGCGTGGCGAAACCCTTGCCATAGCCGAGAGCTGCACAGGAGGTACTATAGCATCAAAGTTTACAGCCATGGCAGGAGCATCAGCCTACTTTATGGCAGGCATGGTGACATACTCGAATAGGGCAAAGCAGGAGATTCTCGGCGTGAGCACCGAGAGCCTATCACAATATGGCGCGGTGAGCGAGCAGGTGGCACGCGAGATGGCAGAGGGTGCACGCCGCGTGGCACATGCCGACTACGCCATAGCCACTACGGGCATCGCAGGGCCTACGGGAGGTAGCGAAGCAAAGCCCGTTGGCACAGTATGGATGGCCGTGGCTACACCCACAAAGACCATTGCCGTGATGCGAAACTCGGGCACCGATCGCGGGCAAATCATCAGCCGCGCCTCGGCATATGCCATTGAGTTACTATACAACGAGCTTAAAACACTAACACGCTAAGACACAAACTACTACAACCATGATACGTTCAATCTTAGACACTGACCTTTACAAATTTACTACCTCATACGCCTACTTCAAGCTATATCCACAGGCAATAGGTACGTTCACATTCAACGACCGCGCAAAGACGCAGTTCGACGACGACTTCCTCGAGGATCTCAAGGCAGAGTTGAAGGCCTTGGAGCGAATAGCACTCTCGGAGGATGAGTTCCAATACATGATCCACAACTGCAAGTATATTCCCCAGAACTACTTTGAGTGGCTCAAGGGCTTCCACTTCGACGCCTCGAAGATTAACGTATGGCTCGATGAGGAACGTCACCTTCAAATCAACGTGACGGACTACATGTACAAGGTGACACTCTATGAGATTCCAATCCTTGCAACCGTATCGGAGCTTTTCCACCTACGCAACAGCTACGACGCTGAAGCAATGATCGAGCGCCTCGAGAAGAAGGAGCAGATAGCTCGCGACAACGGCATCATCTTCTCGGACTTCGGTACACGCCGCCGCTTCTCTTACGACGTGCAGCGCATGGTCGTTAAACACCTCAAAAATAACCCCTGTGGCTGCACTGGAACATCTAACTGTCACCTCGCCATGGAGCTGGATATGAAGATGATAGGCACATACCCCCACGAGCTCCCTATGTTCATCGCTGCGGTGAACGGTGGACCTCGTAACGCCAACTACCTCACCATGGAGGACTGGGTTAAGGTATACGACGGCTACCTCGGCACGGCACTTACCGACAGCTTCGGCTCGGAGGTATTCTTCAACAACTTCTCAAAGAAGCATGCCAGCCTCTTCGACGGTGTGCGCCACGACTCGGGCGACCCTATCGCCTTCATCGACTTGGCTATCAACCGCTACAAGGAGCTCGGTATCGACCCCATGACCAAGTCTATCGTCTTCAGCGACTCGCTGAACTTCGAGAAGTGTGTGAAGATTAAACAGGCATGCGAGGGCCGCATTAAGTGTATGTTCGGCATCGGCACCAACCTCACCTGCGACACTGGCCATGCATCGTGCAACATCGTTATGAAGCTATCCTCATGTCAGATCAACGCCCGCAAGCCTAAGGAACTGTGTGTCAAGCTCTCAGACGTCGAGGGCAAGGAGATG
Source organism: Alistipes sp. (assembly GCA_017646785.1). Next base: position 263 of record JAGCLX010000075.1, on the reverse strand, counting down.
GGCGACCCACAGGAGGTTGCTGTTTACCGCTACTTGCTCCGCAACCAGGGCAACAAATAGCATTTATTAGCATAAAAAGACTCTTTTTAACTACGTTAAGTTTGCTATATTAAAATTTTTGTGTATCTTTGTGCGCTTTTGTGCCACGGTGGCATGAAAGGTAAAAATAAAGTACAATGAAAGTTTGTGAAATCACTGGTAAGGTAGCGATGGTGGGTAACAACGTTTCTCACTCGCACATCCGCACCAAGCGTAAGTTCTCT
>JAGCLX010000074.1 GCA_017646785.1 Alistipes sp. | reverse complement strand
GACATCACCGCACCATTGATCAAGGGCTGCTCGGGCCTTACAGTCATCACAGGTGCTGAGGCAGCGCGTGGCAAGGAGCTCTCGTGCATCAAGTGTGGTAAGTGTGTTGAGGCGTGTCCTATGGGTCTTGAGCCCTACCTCTTGTCTAAGCTCGCTAAGATGCAGAAGTGGGATATGGCCGAGGAGCACAACACGGTAGATTGTATTGAGTGTGGCTGCTGCTCGTACACATGTCCTTCGTACTTACCATTGTTGGACTATATCCGCATCGGCAAGCAGACCGTGTCAACCATCGTGCGTGCGCGCGCGGCTGCGAATAATAAGAAGTAATAAATAAGATAATAGATATATATGGCAACCAGACTTTTTGCAGCGCCATCGCCCCATATACATGGTGGTGAGAAGACACGTCGAATAATGCTCGACGTCATCTTGGCGCTTATCCCCGCCCTCGCCGTATCGACCTACGTTATGGGCTGGAGGGTATTGTTTATCACTGCTGTTGCGGTGGCCGGCTGCTTGGTATTTGAGTACCTCATCAGCCGCTTTATGCTTAAGCGTGGCTCAACTATTGGCGACCTCTCGGCAATCGTTACGGGTATGTTGTTGGCCTTCAACCTTCCAGTGGGTATTCCCTGGTGGGTGGTGCTTGTGGGCGCTCTTGTGGCTATAGGCATCGGTAAGATGACCTTCGGTGGCTTGGGCTGCAACCCCTTTAACCCCGCACTTACAGGTCGTATCTTCTTGCTTATCGCCTACCCCGTGCAGATGACCGACTGGACTACCAACGTCCCCGATATGCTCTCAGGTTCTACTATGCTTGCCGATATCAAGGGCTCGACATATGACGCTGCGGGTAACATCGTGCTTGGCAGAATGAATCTCGATGGCATTGACTTTATGAGCATGCTTGGCGGTAACATGAATGGCTCGTTTGGAGAGATCGCCTCGCTGGCACTTATCATAGGTGGTTTGTACCTCTTGTGGCGTAAGGTTATCTCATGGCATATTCCTGTTGCTGTGCTTGGCACTATGGCCATATTTGCATTGTGCGTGGCACTGGGCATTGGTGGCGGTGATTTGTGCTACCAGCTTCCCTTGTTCCATATCTTGGCGGGTGGTGCGTTGCTCGGTGCTATCTTCATGGCTACCGACTACTCTACATCACCTATGACACATAAGGGTATGTTGATTTATGGTGTGGGCATTGGTCTGTTGACCATGATTATCCGTTTGTGGGGTGCCTATCCCGAGGGTATGTCGTTTGCGATATTCATCATGAATGCCGTGACACCTCTTATTAACAAATACTGCCGTCCTAAGCGTTTCGGCACTAAATAGTTGAGTATAGCTATGAAGAGTTCATTAAAGAATATGGTATTGGTGCTTTTTACCATTACCGCTGTCTCGGCACTGCTCGTGGGTCTTGTAAACAACATCACGAAGGATGTTATCGCCCAGACCGAGGTTATGGCTAAGAACGAGGCGAAGTTTAAGGTCCTCAATGTCAACGCGGAGGAGGCTGTAGTGTTGCAGGACGAGGTGATAGCGATTAGCGACTTCGAGATCATCGTTAGCACGGTAGTGGCAGTGGAGGATAACAGCCACATCTTGGGCTATGCAGTCGAGGCTCCCAGCATCACTAAGTCGGGCTATGGTGGCCGTATAAAGCTTATGGTAGGCTTTGTAGAGAGCGATGGCGTGGCTGTGGTAAATGGCGTTGAGGTGTTGTCACAGAATGAGACCCCAGGCCTTGGTGCAAACATGACAAAGGCGGGCAACGCGCTTGAGAAGTCTATGCTTGGTAAGAACCCCGAGGAGTTGAGCTTCAAGGTTAAGAAGGATGATGCTAATGGCTCGTTCGACTCGCTCACAGGCTCGACTATCTCGTCGCGTGCCTATGCCAATGCTGTGGAGACTGCCTATGCGGGCTACCTCAAGGCTAAGGGCTTGCTCGATGCTGACGCGGTGGGCGTGTCGGGCGCTACATCGACCAACGACACAGTGTCTGGTGCTACGGATACAGATTGGAATGAGGAAAATAACGTAACTGAGGAGGAGAAATAATGGGTAAGCTACAACTTATAACAAAGGGTATTCTCAAGGAGAACCCTACCTTTGCACTTATCTTGGGTATGTGTCCCACGCTTGGTGTTACCTCTACAGCCATCAATGGTATGGGTATGGGCGTAGCAACAATGGCGGTGCTCATCCTCTCGAATATAGCCATTTCGCTTATCAAGAATGTCATTCCCGATAAGGTGCGCATCCCTGCGTTTATCGTGGTTATCGCGTCATTCGTAACCATCATCGAGATGCTTATGAAGGCATATATCCCTGCGCTTTATGCGTCGTTGGGTGTCTTTATCCCACTCATTGTGGTTAACTGCATCATCCTTGGTCGCGCTGAGGCCTTCGCATCGAAGAACGGAGTGCTCGACTCAGCCTTGGATGGCGTGGGCATAGGTCTAGGCTTTACGCTCTCGCTTACGGCTATCGGTGCTGTACGTGAGGTGCTTGGCTCGGGTGCTATCTTCGGTGTTACTCTTGCAGCGGATGTTATGCCTCTGCTCTTTATCCTCGCTCCTGGAGGCTTCCTTGTGTTGGGTTACCTCATGGTAGTGTTTAACAAAATCGCTAAACGATAATTGATATGAGTATGTTGACTATTTTAACTGGCGGAAATATCTCGCAGGGCGTTCTTGACGGCTTTGCTACGGGCGTGGTTAGCGTTCAAGAGATTAGCATCATCGCCATCGTCATAGGTGCTATCTTCGTTAACAACGTGGTGCTCTCGCAGTTCCTCGGTATATGCCCCTTCCTCGGTGTGTCGTCAAAGGTGAACACATCGCTCGGTATGGGTATGGCCGTGACCTTCGTTATGGCACTCGCCTCTATCGTAACATGGTGTTTGCAGAACTATGTCCTCGTGCCATTCGGCATCGAGTATATGCAGACTATCGTCTTCATCCTCGTTATCGCAGCCCTCGTGCAGATGGTCGAGATTGTGCTTAAGAAGGTGTCTCCCGCGCTCTATCAGGCACTCGGTATCTTCCTTCCGCTTATCACCACCAACTGTGCTGTGCTTGGTGTTGCTATCCTCATGGTGCAGAAGGACATGGATCTCCTTACAGGTGTTATCTACTCTGTGGCTACAGCCCTCGGCTTCGCCCTCGCTCTTGTGCTTTTTGCAGGTATTCGCGAGCGTCTTGAGGTTGAGGATGTCCCTGAGGCCTTCCGTGGTGTGCCCATTGCACTTGTGACAGCGGGCTTATTGGCAATGGCATTTATGGGATTTGCTAACGTAGTTCCCCTCCCATAATTTCTTGTGATAAGCCGCAATCTGCGGCACATCCCAAAAAGTAAATCACCCAAGGCTGTACTAATTGTACTATCCTTGGGTGATTTCTTTTGTGATGCACCACATCTGCACCGCTCTGACGAAAATTAAATTCTTGTGATAAGGCGTACTTCTGACAAGAAATTGGGTTGTACTTAGTGAATTTAGGGAGATTAAGGAGATTAGCAATGTTGCATACTCCCTACACTAAGTTCCTTAAACTCCCCTCTTGCTCTAAATATCCATTGAGCCGAATATGACGGGTAGGCTCAATCGGCACGATACCGCCTTGCCATTCTTCACGCCAGGTGTCCAGCGGGGTGAGCTTAATAAGATGCGAGTAATCTCATCCTCGAACGACTTGTGCGCCGTGCCCTTGATGCACTCTATCTCCATAATCGCCACATAACCAGCGCTATCAACCTTAAACTTTACGACATAGTGTGCTGCGAGGTTCTTATCGCGGAGCTGCTCGGGGTAGCGTAGGTTCTCGAACAACCAACGCTGGAAGGCCTCGGTGCTTGTATTCATAAATATGGGTAGCGTGTCAGGCGTGTTCTCGATGTTCTTGTCGAGCGAGTTTGTGCGGATAATAACCACACCATCCTCCACATTGCCATAATCCTTATAGTAGGAGAACATCTCAGGGTCCTTGAAAACTGTCACATCCTTAATCTCCTCGGGTTTTAGGGCGTTAACCTGCTCCATGGTTGAGGGCACGCCATCAATAATATAGACAGGGTTCTTGTCCGACACGCTCTCCTTGCCGGCGTCAAGTGCCATAATAACAATCTGGTTCTCCATACTGCCCTTTGTTGCGGGTATCTTGCCCTGCTTCGACTCTAACTTGAAGGTGATAGGTAGCATAAACGACACAGATACGGCGTGGCCATTGTTAAAACCTGGTGTCCAGCGAGGTGAGGTGCTAATAACGCGCTTCACCTCCTCGCCAAAGATGTCGGGGTACTCCGACTGGATAATCTTGATGCGGTCGTACTCGATATATCCGTGGCGGTTAACGATGAAGTTCGTTACGACCATATCCTCTTTACCCTCCTTCATTGCCGCCTCGGGATAGCGTACATTCTGCATCACCCACTCGCGGAATGCAAGGAGGTCGCCACCCATAAACTGAGGCATAACGTCGGCAGAGATGAAGGGCATATCCTCCTCTTCGGCATCCTTGAGCGTGATGACAATAATGCCATTCGAGGTGTCACCGAGGTGGTCAAACTCCTTTATGTCCTTCTTATTTGTGAGTACGGTCATCGACTCCAATCTGTCGCCCAAGTCCTTAATCTCCTCGATAGTGGCCACCTTACCATTAATAATATATAGGGGCTTTTGTGGCTCGCAATTGGCGTATGTCGCAAAGGTAGCAATGAGCGCTACCATGGTTATAAAAAAGCGTTTCATAATCTCTTTAGGTGTTTAAGTGTTCAAAAATAGGTTTAACGGTTAAGAGCTCTTGTTTTCCTATTGCAAAGATAGAAGTATAATTTGGCGCATCCTAATTTCTAAGGTTAAAGAGTGTTAATGAAAATGTTAAATAGTGTTAAGAGGGGTGGGGCGTGTGATATTTTTGTTACCTTTGTGGTAAAGCATTGAGCTATGAGAGAGCAGAACTTCAAAATAGTATCCGTTGTTGTGGTCTTGGCCTTGGCACTCCTTGTTGCCGTCGAGGCGATGTGGAGTGTGCGCACCTATCGCGATATGCGCCGAAGCTACGAACAGCAGATATGTAGCGTCCTGGAGGAGGCTGCGTGGAAGTATGCCACGAACTCCATGAGCGGTGATGCCGCAATTAACATAGGCAACATCTCGCGCTTCCATGCCTTTGTGGGTGAGGGTCTGCGCACTGCGGGCTTAGCTACAGAGTTTCGTGTAGAGGTGCTCTCAACAACTGATGCCGACCCAATTGTGATTATGACAATGGGAGAACTGTCTAAGGATAAGGATATTATATCGGTAGATAAGAGGCTAACGCCACTTATTCTGCGCCTATCAGTTGCCGACCCACACTCCGCTATTCTTGGCGATATGAAGCGAATGCTCGTTATGCAGGGTCTTTCGGTTTTACTCCTTATCGCTGCCTTTTTGTATATGCTACGCACGCTCTTTCGCGCAAAGGAGGTTGAGAAGATACGTCGCGACCTTACGCACAACATAACGCATGAACTCAAGACACCCATAGCTGCGGCATATGCTTCGTTGGACGCTATGCGTACCATGCCCGAAATCGCAGAGGATAGTCATCGACGAAATGAATATGTCGATATATCGCTTGGTGAACTTAAGCGTCTCAATGTCATGGTGGAGGAGATACTGCGTAGCTCGACTGAGGAGTTCACAACGGTGGAGTTGCGCCTCGAGGAGTGTGATGTGAATAGTGTTGTACGCCATGTCTGTTCATCGTTAGAGTTGCGCTATGTACAGCGTGGAATAGCGTGGCGTGTAGAGGTCGAGAGGGGTTGTTCGGTAGTTGCTGATCGCTTCTATTTGGAGGGTGCAGTGATGGCTGTAGTGGATAATGCCATAAAATACTCAGGCGATAATCCTATTGTGGAAATATCAGCATATACGCGAAGTGGGTATACATACATAAGTATCAAGGATCACGGTATCGGTATCCCCACAGGAGAGCATAAACGCATATTTGATAAGTTCTACCGCATAACCACGGGTGATAGATATGTTACGTCTGGTTATGGCATAGGTCTATACTATGTGCAGAGCGTAGTTCGACGTCATGGTGGTAGTATCGCGCTCGACTCTGCGCCTGGGCAAGGAGCATCATTCACACTAAAATTCCCACGTTATGGCAAATAAACGAATACTTATTGTTGAGGATGATGCTACGTTGGGTCGTGTGCTCTGCGATGCTCTACGTGGTTGTGGCTATGATGTTATGTTAGCAACTGATGGTGTGCAGGGCCTTGAGGTATTTAGGCGTGAAAGAGCAGACTTGGTGGTAGCCGACATTATGATGCCGCGCATGGATGGGATGACCATGGTTGAGGAGTTGCGCAAACTGGATAGTCACGTTGAAGTGTTATTCCTTTCAGCACGCAGTGGTGCTGAGGATGTTGTTGAGGGTTTTCGTCGTGGTGGTAACGACTATATGCGTAAACCCTTCGCGTTGGATGAGTTGTTGGCGCGTATCGCGGCACTTATAGCTCGCCACCCTGAGGGTGGTGATGGAAAGGTGTTGACCATAGGCAACTATCGTTTGGATAGTAGGCAGTGGACGCTGACTATTGATGGTGCTACGCGACGTATCACTGCGCGCGAGAGTGCCATACTATCAATGCTGGCACGAAGAGCAGGCGATGTCGTTACTTCCACTGAACTGCTCATGGAGATATGGGGTGATGATAGCTACTATAATCTACGCTCGCTCAATGTCTTTATCTCGCGCTTGAGGGGATATCTTGCTGCAGATGATAAGGTCGATATCCAGTCGGTTAGAGGTGTGGGGTATAGAATGATTGTAAATAATTAGTAATGATGCTGCTTTCATGTCAGAGTGGTTCAGTAGTGGCGCTGACATGAAGAAACCCCGGATGGGTAGTACTTGACGTACGTCCCATTCGGGGCTTTGATTGAAGCGTCGCTAATGCGCCGCTATCACATGAAAGGTATTAGATGATACCCTGCTCAAGCATAGCCTGTGCAACCTTCATGAAACCTGCGATGTTAGCACCCTTAACATAGTTAACAGTACCATCAGCCTGTGTACCAAACTGAACGCAAGCCTCGTGGATAGACTTCATGATGAAGTGGAGCTTGTCATCAACCTCCTCACCTGCCCATGAAATGTGCATACAGTTCTGAGTCATCTCAAGACCTGAAGTTGCTACACCACCAGCGTTAACTGCCTT
>JAGCLX010000073.1 GCA_017646785.1 Alistipes sp. | reverse complement strand
GTTTTTGTGCAGGTCCGCCGTTTCGACAAAGGAGACCATCGAGGTGAACGGCGAAACCTATCCCGTGTATAAGATGGAAATCTCTAACACATCTCACCCCTTCTACACAGGTAAGATGAAGTTGGTAGACACCGCTGGTCGTGTGGATAAGTTTATGAGCCGTTACGCAAAGCGCTACGATAAGAAGAAGTAGTCAAGTGCTACCAGGAAAGGTTAGAGTTGTATCATTTTAGAAATGGTACAACTCTTTTTTTATTTCTTGTGATAAGGGGTCATTCTCGGCCTCTCAATTAATAGTCTGAATGGGACGTACCCCAAGTACTACCCATCCAGCCTATTTTCATGTCGAGGCCAAGCCTAACCCCTTCTGACAAGAAATGGGTCGTGGTACTCTCGTTTCCTCTCCCAACTGCCGCTAACAAGTTGACAACACATGGCATCATTACCAGTAACATCCATTAACACCTATTAACACTATTAACACCATCCACACCCCTGTTAATGTGTGAATGTGTGAATGTGTTAATGAATAGGGGCGGGAGCACGCCTCTATCGGTGTAGTACCACGCAGTCTCTCGCATTTTCGGTCCTCTCCTTCGCAGTGCTCAGGGCAACAACCGATAGCATCAACATCAGAGTATATAGCCATTACTACACCCCTCTACACGACCATCTAAATGGCTATATAAATAACCATATTAGTATATATGGGTCAATAGGGGTTGGTATGGTCTTGTCCCCGTATTGCCCCTACTACTCACTATTATCAGCGCAGTATGCCGTCAGTAAACATAGTGAGTATTAATATACTATGTCTATTACACGATGTAATATATCACATAGTATGATGCGTAGCCACAGCCATCTATGCGGTCGCTACTACACCTCGCAAAAAGAATATAAATGAGGGTGCAGATAGGCGTTGTTTTCTTGTGATAGCGCCCCATCTACACCACTGTGACAAGAGATTGGGTTGTGGTGCTTCGGGCGCTTCTCCGCACTCTTCGGAATTTATTAACGCATTAACACATTAACACATTAACACATTAACAGGGGGCGTGGATGTGTTACAAGTGTTAATGAATGTTAATGGATGTGATAAGCCGCACCTGTGTTCCCGCTTGTTTCTCTGCTTGGACTATAACTAAAGTTATATCTCGCCAAAAAATAGTTCTATTTAGTGCTTCGTTCTGCGTTTTTTTTCGTATATTTGTCCCGAATACGCACTTGTGTGTATGGGGTGTGCGCCATAAAGGGGCGGGCTCGCATGGAGGCCCAACCCAAAATAGGGGCGTAACACAATGGTTATTAAATGTTAACACACTTATTTGAAATGACGAAATCGAACCACATCATCGAAATTCAGAACATCACAAAATCGTTCCCCGACAAGGTGGTGCTCAACGATGTTAGTTTGAAGGTGAAGCAGGGCGAGTTCCTAACCATACTCGGACCCTCAGGCTGCGGAAAGACTACTCTCTTGCGCCTTATCGCCGGTTTCAATAGCGCATCAAGCGGCAAGATAATCCTCGATGGTAAGGATATGACAACTATCCCGCCACACGAGCGACCCGTCAACACCGTGTTCCAGCGCTATGCACTATTCCCAAATTACAATGTCTACGACAATATCGCCTTTGGCCTGAACCTCAAGAAGGTCGATAAGAAGGAGATTGAGCAGCGTGTGAAGCGCGCCCTCAAGATGGTGGGCATGACCGACTACGAGCACCGCGATGTGAACTCGCTCTCGGGAGGTCAGCAGCAGCGCGTGGCCATTGCGCGTGCCATTGTCAACCGCCCCAAGGTGTTGCTTCTGGACGAGCCCCTCGCAGCCCTCGACCTCAAGATGCGTAAGGATATGCAGATGGAGCTCAAGGAGATGCACCGCACACTGGGCATCACATTCGTCTATGTGACACACGATCAGGAGGAGGCACTGACGCTCTCGGATACAATCGTCGTTATGAACGAGGGTGTCATCCAGCAGGTGGGCACGCCTACCGACATATACAACGAGCCATGCAACGCCTTTGTTGCCGACTTCATTGGCGAGAGTAACATCCTCAATGCTACGATGATACGCGATGGCTTGGTGGAGTTCATGGGCAAGGAGTTCGAGTGTATTGACAAGGGTTTCGGCGAGAATACCCCCATCGATGTTGTCGTGCGCCCCGAGGATGTCTACATCATCCGCAATGCCGAGGCCGCGATGTTCCAGGGCACCGTGCGCTCGTGCATCTTCAAGGGTGTGCACTACGAGATGTTCGTTGAGACGCCCGATGGCTATGAGATTCAGATTCAGGACTATAACTGCTTCGAGCCTGGCAGCGAGGTGGGCATGATGATTAAGCCCAACGACATCCATGTCATGCGCAAGGAGCGCACCGAGAACCATGTCGTGGGTAAACTCATCGACGCTACGCATGTCGAGATTTTGGGCGAGAGCTTCGAGTGTGAGGCCGTTGAGGGCATCGAGAGTGGCGCGGAGGTAGATGTTGCCTTCGGCTTCTCGGATGTGGAACTTACGGACGACCCCGATGACGGTACTTCGTGGGGCACCATCCGCTTCATCCTCTACAAGGGCGACCGCTATCACATCACGCTGCGCACCGAGGATGACGATGTTGTCTATGTTGACACGCGCGATGTGTGGGAGGACCTCGACGAGGTGGGCATCAAGATTCGCCCCCAGGCCCTCAAGGTCACCGCGCTCAACACCAAGAACGCCTAACCGAAGTGCGCTATGGGTAAGTTAGTTAAGTTTTTCTCGCGCCGCCGCAGCTGGAGTCTGCCGTATGTGCTCTTCTTGGCGGTGTTTGTCGTTGCTCCGCTTGTCCTGATTATGGTCTACGCCTTTCAGGGCGAGGAGGGTGGCTTCACCTTTGCCAACTTCGATAAGTTCGTGCACCAGCGCGAGGCAATCAATACGTTTATCTACTCGATAGGCATTGCGCTGATTACCACGCTTATATGTATCTTTCTGGGCTATCCCGCCGCCTACATCCTCTCGAAGATGAAGGCCTCGTCGTCGCGCATCATCGTCATGTTGTTCATCCTTCCGATGTGGATTAATGTGCTTGTGCGCACGCTGGCTACGGTGGCATTGTTCGACTTCCTGACCCTTCCGTTGGGTGAGGGCGCGCTCATCTTCGGCATGGTCTACAACTTCCTGCCCTTCATGATTTACCCCATCTACAACGTGTTGCAGAAGATGGACCACTCGTTGATTGAGGCCGCCGAGGACCTCGGTGCCACACCGCGTCAGGTCTTCACAAAGGTCATCTTCCCGCTCTCGACGCCAGGTATCGCCAGCGGTGTTATGATGGTCTTCATGCCCACAATCTCGACCTTCGCCATCGCGGAGTTGCTCACCATGAACAACATCAAGCTCTTCGGTACCACCATCCAGGAGAACATCAACAATGGTATGTGGCACTATGGCGCGGCGTTGTCGTTCATCATGCTTGTTATTATCGGTTTAACCACGCTCTTCTCTGACTCTTCGGACGAGAATGGCTCAAACGAGGGACTCATTTAGCATGAAGAAGTTTTTATCTAATTCATATATTGTGTTGTTGTTGGTGATGCTCTATGCACCCATCATCATCATCGCAATCTTCTCGTTCACAGACTCTAAGGTCTTGGGCAACTGGACAGGTTTTTCTGCCGATTTGTACACCTCGCTCTTCTCGGGCGGTGTCAGCGCGCGCCTCATCGACGCCATCAAGAACACCTTCCTTATCGCCCTTGTCGCCGCTACGGTCTCTACACTGCTTGGTACTGTCGCTGCCATCGGCATCAATGACCTTCGCTACCGCAAGCGCCGTGCCATCAACTTTGTGAACAACATTCCGATTTTGAACCCCGATATCATCACGGGTATCTCGCTCTTCTTGCTCTTCGTGTCGATGGGCATCACGCAGGGCTACGCCACGGTGATATTGGCACACATCGCCTTCTGCACACCCTATGTTGTGTTGAGCGTCATGCCGCGCCTCACGCAGATGAACCCCAACATCTATGAGGCAGCCCTCGACCTCGGTGCTACGCCCATGCAGGCCATGCGCCGTGTCATCATCCCCGAGATACGCCCAGGCATGATTTCGGGCTTTATCCTCGCCTTCACGCTCTCGATTGACGACTTCGCCGTGACAATCTTCACCAACGGCACCGACGGACTGGAGACGCTCTCTACGTTCATCTATGCCGATGCCCGCAAGGGAGGTCTTACGCCCGAGTTGCGCGCTCTTTCGACCATCATCTTGGTCGTAGTGTTGTTGCTCTTGGTCGTTGTCAACTACCGTGCACACCGCCAGGCAAAGCGTGCCGAGGAGCAGGCTAAACAGATTAAAAACTATTCGCGCCGATGAAGATTTTATATAACTATGTAATGCGTCTATGTGCCGTTGTTGTGTGCTTCGGCATCCTCGCTACGTCGTGTGGCGAGCCCAGCCGCGAGGAGGTCCTCAAGGTCTACAACTGGGGTGACTACATCGACGAGGAACTCTTGGACGAGTTCGAGGAGTGGTACTGTGAGCAGACGGGCTGCGAGGTGGAGATTGTCTACCAGACCTTCGACATCAACGAGGTGATGCTTGCAAAAATTGAGAAGGGAGAGGCCGACTTTGATGTTGTCTGTCCCTCGGAGTACATCATCGAGCGTATGATGCGCCACAACCTCTTGCAACCCATTGTCAATGAGGCGTTTATCGCCGACTTGGAGCGCACTGCTACGGAGAACTACCTCGGTTGTGTGTCGCCCTACATCCGCAATCAGTTCGACCATATCATCACGCCCGAGCCCGAACTAAATGCCAACGACTATTCGGTGGGCTATATGTGGGGCACCACGGGCATACTCTTCAACACCGAGAATGTCACTACGGAGGAGGCCTCATCGTGGGACTTGATGTTCGACGAGCGCCTCGAGGGTAAAATCTTGGTTAAGGATGCCTTCCGCGATGTCTACTCGCCGATGCTTGTCTACGCCCTCACGATAGAGTTGCGCGAGGCGGGTGTGCTTGGTGCGGAGGAGACATTGCCTCTGAACGATGCTGCGGCCATGGAGCGTGGCCTCTACGACTACGCGAAGGGTGAGGCTACCGTACCCACCATCGAGGGCCTTATGTACGACGCATCGGATGAGTCTATCGCTCACGTCGAGGAGTACCTCAAGCGCATGAAGCGCCTCGTTGCGGGCTGGGAGGCCGACTTCGGTAAGGAGATGATGACGCAGAACAAGGCGTGGATAAACCTCATGTGGAGTGGCGATGCTGTGTGGGCTATCGAGGAGGCTGCCGAGGTTGGCGTGAGCCTCGACTATGTTGTGCCCGAGGAGGGTAGCGTTGTGTGGTTCGATGGCTGGGTCATCCCCAAGTATGCCAAGAACCCTCGTGCTGCGCGCTATGGACCCGCTGCTTTGTGCCATGGATGAGACGGAGGATGAGGCCGAGAAGTTGGCACTCCAGGCGGAGCGTGATGCTCTCTTAGCGGAGGAGGGTGTAGACCTCAGCTACTTCTTCAAGGACGAGGCGGG
>JAGCLX010000072.1 GCA_017646785.1 Alistipes sp. | reverse complement strand
GCCGACCAGCCGATGTATGGTACACCAGCCTTCACGCGGTGGAAGATCATGTCGAGGAGGTCCTCCTCCTGCATCTTCTTCAAGAGTGCGAAGGTGTTACCACCGCCAATCATGATAGCCTTGGCGTGGCGGATGAAGTTACGCTTGTTGATAGCGTGGTGTATAGAGCGCACCTTAACACCAATCTCGTTGAGGCGGTCCTGAACCTTTGCCTCATACTCGTCGTATGAGAAGGTTACGGCAGCATATGGCACGAATACAACTTCGTCGATGCCCTCGAGAGATTTTGCAATCTCCTGGATAGGATATTTCAAATAAGCCTCACCGGCATTGGTAGAATTGGAAATTAGCAAAAGGTTCATAACTTATTAAATATTAGTTAGTTATCTTATGTATGTTAAAAATTGGTATTAAATTTTTAGCGTAATAATGTCAAAGATAATAAAAAAAGTGTTACATTTGCACAGTCGAGTGAAAAAAAACTCACTCGGTTATAAATTACAGTAGCAAAATATATACTACTATAATGTTTAACTAAAACTTATTTATTATGTCAGAAATTCAGTCAAAAGTTGTCGAGATCATCGTTGACAAGTTGGGCGTTAAGGAGTCAGAGGTTGTAGCAGAGGCTAGCTTCACAGCACACCTCGGTGCAGATTCTTTGGATCAGGTAGAGCTTATCATGGAGTTCGAGAAGGCTTTCGATCTTCAGATTCCCGATGCAGACGCTGAGAAGATTCAGACTGTAGGTGACGCTATCAGCTACATCGAGTCTCACAAGTAATAACTGATCTATACTTTCGCTTGCGAAGTTAAAGATTTAATTAGCTGCGATGCTTCGGCCGTGAGGTAGAGGTTCGTGGCTTGTTATCAAGAGAGTATGGACTATGCCAAGGGAGATTACCTCCCTCGGTTTAGTCCATTTTCTATGCTTCGTAACTTTTATGTTGAGGTTATCCCGTAGTACATTAGGTTGTCATGTTTGATTTTTTGCTAAGGCCTTTGCGCCGTAAATATGGTGCCGATAAGCACTTCTATGCAATCGTAGATGATATGTTTGGCTTCATCCCAAACAACATCGAGTTGTATAAGCTCGCGCTTATCCATAAGTCTGCATCTGTGGAGTTGGAGGATGGTAGCCACGTCAACAACGAGCGTCTTGAGTTCTTGGGAGATGCTGTCATCGAGAGCGTTACGTCGGACTATCTCTTTATCGAGTTCCCCGACCGCGATGAGGGCTTCCTCACGCAGGTGCGCTCGAAGATGGTGTCGCGCCAGTCGCTCAACCGCATCGCCTCGGCCATAGGTCTCGACAAGCATGTCATCTCGAATGCCGCGGGCAACACCACACAGAAGCATATCTATGGCGACGCCTTCGAGGCTATGATGGGAGCCATCTACCTCGACCAGTGTTACTACTTCGTAAACCGCTTGCTTATCAACAAGATATTCGCGCACCACTTGTCGTTGGACGATGTGCTGCAGTCGGAGACCGACTTCAAGAGCCGCCTTATAGAGTGGTGCCAGAAGAATCGCTATAGCATCGAGTTCCGCACTACGAACGAGGCCTCGCGCTCGGGTTTCCACTCTGTTGTCTATGTCGACGGCATAGCCGTAGGTCATGGCCATGGCGACTCGAAGAAGGCTGCGGAGCAGAATGCCGCATTCTCCGTGTCGCAGACCGCCCCCACAACAATCACGGACGAGGGTAGTGCCGAAATCCTCGACCGCATAGATAAGTTGGCCAATTAATTTAGACTGAAAAAAGTTATATGCCTCGCAGGTTCAACCCTCTGCGGGGCTTTTTTTGCGCCTTGATGGGTGTGCGTATCCATAATTTTTGTATCTTCGTAGGATGAAAATTCGCAACCATGAAAAACATTACTGATAAATTGCAGTCGCGCGGTGCTCAAGCGCTCGCGAACGAGGAGCTTGTGGCAGTCGCGCTTGCCGAAAATCCTAACGATGATGCCGCGTGTGCCATGGCCGAGGAGGTGCTTAAAACTTCGGGTGGCTCGCTTGTGCGCCTGGCAGAGGTTGACTTTGCGCGCCTACGCATGACGGCGGGTATGGGGCGTATGCGTGCCCTTAAGCTCCTCGCCTCGATGGAACTTGGCCGTAGGGTAGCCATGGCCGAGGCCTCGGCGCAGGAGAAGGTGCTCTCGGATAAGGATGTGGTGCGCATCATGGAGCCCGTGCTGGGAGGTCTGCAGTATGAGGAGTGTTGGGCTTTGTATCTCGCTTCGTCGGGTAAGGTTCTGGACCGTGTGCGCATAAGCCAGGGCGGTGTGCAGGCTACGGTTGTGGATTGCAAGATGGTGATACGCAGGGCGTTGGAGCTGTTGGCCGTGCAGATTGTCCTGGTGCATAACCACCCCTCGGGAAGCCCCGAACCAAGCCAGCAGGATATGGCCCTCACGGAGCGTGTGGCCGAGGCTGCGAAGCTTTTTGATATGCGTCTTTTGGACCATGTGATAGTGGCGCGTGGTGCACACTACTCTTTCCGTGCACATAATCTTGTCAAATAGCGCATTATTCGTCAAAATTTACTATCTTTGCGCCTTGTAATAAACCTACGGTTTAAGGGACTGATATGTATGTCATCCCTCACTAAGTAAAATAATTAAAACGATATAGACTATGACACAGGAAGAATTGTTTAAGAAGCTTATTGCTCACTGCAAGGAGTATGGCTTTATTTTCCCCTCAAGCGAGATTTACGACGGCCTCGGTGCTGTATACGATTATGGCCAGAATGGTGTTGAGCTCAAGAACAACATCAAGAGCTACTGGTGGGACTCAATGGTTAAGCTCCACGAGAACATCGTAGGTATCGACGCTGCAATCTTCATGC
>JAGCLX010000071.1 GCA_017646785.1 Alistipes sp. | reverse complement strand
CTCGAGTTTACGGTTGATGCGTGGCAGTGCACCCCCCATAGCCTCGCCATATGCAAAGAGATCAGCATCGTTGTTTATGAACACAGGTAGCTTAAAACGCTCCTCGAGCATGGGGCCGAGAGCTACGCCGTCGCGGAACGATGGGAAGTTGGGTAGGTAGCCTCCGATAACACCATTGCGATAGTCGGCAGGACCAGGGAAGGCAAAGCTGATTGCTGCGGGAGCCTCGGGGAGAGAGTCAATAATCTGCCTAAAACCCTCAATCAATGTCTGAAGACATTTGTCGAGGTCGTGGGCAGAAGAGGGTAGTGTGATACGCTCGCCTATGATTTTGCCATTCTGCATGGCTGCGAATACGAAATTTGTGCCTCCGGCGTCAAGCGTGACGACAATAGGCTGTGTAGTTGCGGTTGTTTTCATAGATGAGCAAAGGTAGTAATAAATTTCGAATTGTGCAATCATTTCTAAATATTGATAAAATGTGCATAAAATGCGAATAAAAAAGTAGTAGTTTATGCTTGAGTTTAGAAAAATATAATATATATTTGTGAGATTTTTGGCGAGGATGCTATTCTCCTCGTGTTGCAAACCGACGATAAAACGTAAAATAAAATTATATAAAACTTAAAACGTATAACTAACTATGGAGAACAACAAACTTCAGGAGCTTACACAAAAGCTCTATAACGATGGCTTGGAGAAGGGTCGTTCGGAGGCTGATCGCCTTGTAGCTGAGGCTAAGGAGCAGGCTGCAAAAATTTTGGCTGATGCTCGTGCTGAGGCTGAGACTATCGCTAAGGCTGCAGAGTTGCGTGCCGAGGATGTTGCTAAGAACGCAATGACCGAGATCACACTCGCTGGTCGTCAGGCTGTATCAAAAATTAAGACTGAGCTTGCTGAGGCTGTCATCATGAAGTCTACAGGCGAGGCTGTTAAGGCTGCTACCATGGACGCTGCATTCGTAAAGGATATGCTCTTGGCTGTGGCTCAGAACTGGAACGCTAACACAGCAGATGTTTCACTCAAGGCTTTGTTGCCCGAGGAGAAGCGCGCTGAGTTGGATGCTACAATGCAGAAGAGCGCTGCTGAGCTTCTCAAGGCAGGCGTAGAGGTAGGCTACTCTAAGGAGGTTAAGACTGGCTTCAAGCTTGGTGAGAAGGAGGGGGGCTACTACATCTCATTCACAGATGAGAGCTTCGATGCTCTTTTGAAGGAGTATCTCCGCGAGAAGGTGTCTAACATGCTCTATAAGTAGGCTATGTTCTCTGCGGAGTATTACTATTTGGTTGCAGGGTTGCGCGAATGGACGCTCGACTCCGATACCAAAGGTTTCGATGTACGTGAGATCATCGACGAGATTGTCGACGAACTTACTACAGGCGATCGTGAGGCCGTACGCTTGTTGTACGCCTACTACGATTGCGAGAACATTATTGCACGACGCGCACAGCGTGAGCGTCACAACCAGCTTGGTAACCTCTCACCTGAGCAGATTGCCGAGGTGCTCGAGGAGCGCAACTACAAACTCTTGCCATCTAACGTAGCTAAGGTCGTTAAGAACTACGTGGAGGCTGGTGATGAGGAGCGTGACGAGGAGCTCGTTCTTGATGAGAGCTTCGAGCGTGCAATATTTGAGGCCTACTACCGCGATTTGGCTGAGTCGAAGTTCTCATTCCTCAAGGCGTGGGGTGCTTTCGACCGCAACTTGCGTAATATCGCTGCTGCTATCGCTGCTCGCGAGGCAGGTCGTGTGGTGGCGGATGTTGTTGTTGGCGATGGTGATATCGTCGAGCAGCTCAAGCGCTCGTCTGCTGCAGACTTCGGTTTGCGTGGCGAGTTGCCATATGTTGACTTGGTGATTGCTGCTGTGAGCGACGAGAAGAACATCGTTGAGAAGGAGCGTAAGATCGATGCTATCCGCTGGGCGGAGGCTGAGGCTATCACCGTTTTCGATTTCTTCAACATCAACTTTATCCTCTCATATCTTGTCAAGGTTAACATCGTAGCACGTTGGATATTACTCTCACCCGAGGTGGGTCGCGAGATGCTCAACCGCTTGATTAAGGAGCTTGACGCCAAAGAGCTTGTGAATAAACAATAAAACTACATAAACGAATGAAAACATTAGGACGTGTAAATGGTATCATCTCGAACATCGTTATCGCCAAGGTTGACGGTCCGGTGGGTCAGAATGAGATATGCCATGTGTATTGCGGTGATGTCCGCATGATGGCTGAGGTCATCAAGGTCATAGGCGATGAGGCCTATGTACAGGTATACGACTCTACACGCGGTTTGAAGATTGGTGACAAGGTGGAGTTCGAGGGTCACATGCTCGAGGCTACACTTGCTCCCGGTCTTTTGTCGCGTAACTACGACGGTTTGCAGAACGACTTGGAGAAGATGGACGGCTTGTTCATCAACCGCGGTTCTATCACAGACCCCATCGACTTCGACGCTAAGTGGGACTTCAAGCCCCTTGCAAAGGCTGGCGACAAGGTTACTGCTGGTGACTGGCTCGGTGAGGTTAAGGAGCAGTGGGTAATGCACAAGATCATGGTTCCCTTCGTAATGCAGGGCGCATATACAGTTAAGAGCGTTGTCGCTGCTGGCGAGTATAAGGTTACTGACACTATCGCTGTTGTGACTGACGCTGATGGCAACGAGTATAACATCACAATGGTTCAGAAGTGGCCCGTTAAGCAGGCTATTCGCTGCTTTACCGAGAAGCCCCGTCCTTCACGCGTGATGGAGACAGGTGTTCGTGCTATCGATACATTCAACCCATTGGCAGAGGGTGGTACAGGCTTTATCCCTGGTCCCTTCGGTGCAGGTAAGACCGTGCTTCAGCACGCTATCTCAAAGCAGGCCGAGGCTGATGTCATCATCATCGTTGCGTGCGGTGAGCGTGCTAACGAGGTTGTGGAGATCTTCGCGGAGTTCCCCGAGTTGGTTGACCCACGTACAGGCCACAAGCTTATGGAGCGCACTATTATTATATGTAACACTTCGAACATGCCCGTTGCTGCGCGTGAGGCGTCAGTATATACAGGTATGACCATCGGTGAGTACTACCGCTCGATGGGATTGAAGGTGCTCGTAATGGCCGACTCGACTTCGCGTTGGGCACAGGCATTGCGTGAGATG
>JAGCLX010000070.1 GCA_017646785.1 Alistipes sp. | reverse complement strand
GAATATAACTAAATGACGAGTGGGACTATGTGATAACAGTTTGTGGCGGAGCAAACGAAACCTGCCCGATGTTTGTCGGCAAGGTCGGCAAACGACTACACATTGGCTTTGATGACCCTGCACACTCGACCGACATAAACGAGTTTCGCCGAGTAAGAGATGAAATCAAGAGCAAATTATTGTCATTTTATTCATCTAACATTCAAACGCAGTCCCACTAAATAATATAACAACCATTTGAGTTATATGGCAACCGAAGCGTAATATAAAAAATCTCGGTGTAACAAAAATAAAAATAATTTTTTTGTTATCTTTGCACAAAGATTATCCTCCTTGAAGAAGAGGAGTAATTGATTTAGAGGCGATTTTAAGGCAATTAAAAAGGCGTTTCGGCACTATCCAATATACAAGATACTGCCCTAATACTGCCCCAGTGGCATAATTAGTTATATTCATTTGTCAATCAAAGGTCTATGAAGACCCAAGATGACTTTAACGAGGAGGAGTATTAGTAGAAGCCGTCTAACAAGGCTACTTTGGCGTTGGTGGATAACTTCTAAGATATGGATTAGGACTGCTTAGGCGGTCCTTTTTTTTGTGCCCAATGGCGGGTGTGGGTGTCATGGGGCTGTCACCGAGTCTGCCATTTTGTCATAGAGTGGGGTGGTGGCACGCTGTTTGTCATAACCAGTGCTCGGTAGGCTAAACCACACTTATGACTTAAATTTAATAAAAATATGACTATGAGAAATGGTAAAATTGGGGTGACAACCGAAAACATCTTCCCCGTAATCAAGAAGTTCCTCTACTCCGACCACGAGATATTCCTCCGCGAGTTGGTCGCTAACGCTGTGGATGCTACGCAGAAACTCAAGACCCTATCATCAAAGGGTGAGGCTGAGGGCGAGCTTGGCGACCTCACCATACATGTCGCTGTGGACGAGGCGTCAAAAACTCTCACCATCACCGACCGAGGTATCGGTATGACAATTGACGAGGTGGACCGCTACATCAACCAGATAGCCTTCTCGGGTGCCGAGGAGTTCATGGCTAAGTATAAGGATCAGGCCATCATCGGCCACTTCGGCCTCGGCTTCTACTCGTCGTTCATGGTGGCTGACAAGGTGGAGATATTCACCCAGTCCTATAAGGGCGAGGCTAAGAGCGTACACTGGAGCTGCAACGGCACGCCTGAGTTTGAGATGGAGGAGATAGATGAAAAACTCGACCGCGGAACACGCATCGTGCTCCACATCTCGGAGGATTGTGCAGAGTATGCACAGCGCACCGAGATAGCGGCTCTGCTACGCAAGTACTGCCACTTCCTACCCATCGCCATCGCCTTTGGCAAGAGGCAGGAGTGGAAGGATGGTAAGTATGTCGACACCCAGGAGTGGAACATCATCAACGACACTAACCCCTTGTGGATGCGTAAGCCCACCGAGATTAGCGAGCAGGAGTACAAGGCCTTCTATAGTGACCTTTACCCTATGAGCGAAGAGCCTCTGTTCTACATCCACCTCAACATCGATTACCCCTTCAACCTTACGGGTATACTCTACTTCCCCAAGCTGCACTCCAACTTCGAGATACAGAAGAACAAGATACAGCTCTACTGCAACCAGGTGTTTGTAACCGACGAGGTTACGGGCATCGTACCCGAGTACCTGACACTCCTACACGGCGTTATTGACTCGCCCGACATCCCTCTCAACGTGTCGCGCAGCTACTTGCAGAGCGACTCCAACGTCAAGAAGATATCGAGCTACATCACCCGTAAGGTTGCCGACCGCCTTCAGGAGTTGTTCAACACCATGCGTGAGGACTACCAGAAGAAGTGGGACGACCTCAAAATCTTCATCCAGTACGGTATCCTCACCGATGAGAAGTTCGCCGAGAAGGCTGCCAACTTCATGCTCCTCAAAAATATAGATGGGGAGTACTACACCCCTGCGGAGTATGTCGAGAAAATTAAGGCGACGCAGACTGATAAGGATGGCTTTATTGTAGCCCTCTATGTCGACGATGTGGAGGGTAAGAACGCCTTTGTTGAGGCTGCCAAGGCTAAGGGCTACGACATCCTTGAGATGAATGGCCAGCTCGACAGCCATTATATCCAGTATTACGAGTCGAAGAACGAGAAGGTGCGCTTCGTGCGCGTGGATAGCGACGTGGTCGAAAACCTCATCCGCAAGGAGGAGCGTGCCGCGATGTCGTTGTCGTCGGAGCAGCAGGATATCATGCGCCCTGTCTTCGAGAGCCAGATGCCCACCGACGCTAAGATACACTACCACGTATCGTTCGAGGCTATGTCGAAGGATGCCGCGCCCGTTGTCATCACCCAGAACGAGTTTATGCGCCGCATGAAGGATATGGCAGCGACAAGTGGTGGCGAGATGAGCCGCTTCTATGGCGAGATGCCCGACAGCTTCACCATCACCGTCAATGGCAACCACCCCATAGTGTTGGATATCCTTGGCGAGGTAGAGCGTGAGTATGGCGACAAGCTGCGCACCATGGGCAAGAAGATTACCGCCGCCGAGCAGGAGGAGCGCCGCTTCGAGGAGAGCGTTAAGGGCAAGAAGAGCGAGGAGCTCACACCCGAGGAGCGCGATATGCGCGACACACTCTCTAAGCGCATCGCAGAGCTACGCACCGAGCGTGATAGCCGCCTTGAGGAGATAGGCAAGGCTAATAATAAGGTGCGCCAGATTATCGACCTTGCACTGCTCTCAAACGGCATGCTCAAGGGTAAGAACCTCACGGAGTTTATCCAGCGTAGCATATCGCTTATCGAGTAGCCTTAGACGTGGCTTGTGGCCATATACCATAGGGAGAGTGCCTATCTGACAGCTGTTGGGTGGGCGCTCTTTCGCTTTGTTGGCTTTAGGTGTAGTGTTGAGGGCGTAATTATCGCTAATTGTTCTTGTGCTTTCGACTTTTTTTCATATCTTTGTACCTATTATATTAATAACGAGATATGGAGATTGTAAATAGAGTTTTCAGCTGGGTACGCCGTTGTGTATCACCCGTATATATGGCGATGCTGTTTGCTGCCTTTGTGTTGTGGTTCATCACCAAGCTCGGTGACACCTACACCACCGACCATGAGGTCACTGTAACCATTGACAACGTGGAGTATAACGTCTCTTGCACGATACGCGGTAAGGGTACCGATCTTGTGCACTACACGCTATCTACTAAGCGCAGCAACTTCGTTATCCCATCGTCGGACCTCACCCACGACAAACCCATCGTGGATAATGAGGGTCGAAGCTATGTGCACATCACGGCAGAGTCTTTGAAGCTCGCCCTTGCACAGCGCATGGGAAGTGTCGATGTGGTCGCTGTGGGCTCTGTGCCCATCATCTTGCAGGATGACGTTGCCCAGAACAACACCGAGGCTGACACCGTAACGCTATAGTATATGTATAAGGTAGGTCTTACGGGTGGCATAGGCTCGGGTAAGAGCAAGGTCGCGGAGCTGTTCCGTGCGCGAGGTATCGCTGTCTACGACTCCGACAGCCGTGCCAAGGCGCTCATGAATGGTAGCGAGGAGCTACGCTGTGCGCTTGTTGCAGTGTTCGGCCCTGAGTGCTACACCGATAATGGCCTTAACCGCGCATGGCTTGCCGAGCGTGTGTTTAGCAACAAGGAGGCTCTCTCTCGCCTCAACTCCATTGTTCACCCCGCTGTGATGCGCGATTTTGCTGCGTGGGCAGAGCACCAGGAGGGTGACTACGTCGTTATGGAGTCTGCAATACTCCTTGAGGCGGGCCTCGAGTCGCACGTCGACGCTGTTGTTGCGGTCATGGCTCCCAAGTCCCTACGCCTGGAGCGTGCCATGCGTCGTGATGGTGCTACGCGCGAGCAGATTGAGGAGCGCATGCGTAACCAGATGAGTGATGACGAGCGTGCTGAGCGCTCGAAGTATGCTATTGTGAACATCGACCTTGAGGAGCTGGAGGAGGATGTGGAGCAGCTCCACCGCCGTTTAAGCTATGATTCTAAATCCCACAACCATAGACATCAGGGATAGCCACGTCATGGCTATCATAAACCTCACTCCCGACTCCTTCTATGCAGGGAGCCGCCATTCGTCGTACGACGAGGTGCGTGATAGGGTTGAGCGTGCCATCGAGGCGGGTGCTACGATTATAGACCTTGGTGGCTACTCTTCGCGCCCTGGTGCTGCGGAGGTTACCGTGGATGAGGAGTGGCAGCGTGTGGAGATGGGTCTGCAGGCAGTCAGGGATGTGTCAGCGGGTGTTGTGGTGTCTATAGACACCTTCCGTTCGGAGGTCGTGCGCAGGGCCTATGAGGGCTATGGCGCATTTATCGTTAATGATATCTCGGCAGGTGAGGCCGATGAGTCTATTGTTGGGCTGGTCGCAGAGCTCGGATTGCCCTATGTCGCTATGCACATGCGTGGCACACCCACCACTATGCAGTCGCTCACGGAGTATGAGTGTGGTGTTACACGCGGTGTTGTTGAGTACCTCAGCGAGCGTGCCAGGGTGCTCGAGGCTAAGGGCGTGGCTAAGGAGCGCATAATCCTCGACCCGGGCTTCGGCTTTGCTAAGACCGTGGAGCAGAACCACGAACTGCTCCGTGATTTGGATAAACTTCGTGCGTTGGGCTACCCGCTGCTTATCGGGTTGTCGCGCAAGTCAATGATATACAAACCTTTGGGTGTTACGGCTGAGGAGTCGTTGCCCGGTACGCTGGCTCTTGTGTGGGAGTCGCTGCGTGGTGGCGAGGCTATTGTTCGTGTTCACGACGTTGCTGCTACGCGTCAGGTTGTGGAGCTTGCAAAATACTATAAACGAGTAGGTTATGATAAAGGTAGATAGCGTAGTTAAGCGTTTTGGCACGCTTGAGGTGCTGCATGGTGTCTCGATGAGTGTCGAGCGTGGTGAGATAGTATCTATTGTCGGTGCCAGTGGCGCAGGTAAGACCACACTACTGCAAATCATAGGTACGCTGATGGAGGCTGATAGTGGTAGTGTCACTATCGATGGTGTGTCGCCACATGGATTGTCTGATGCACGTCTGTCGGAGTTCCGCAACCAGCACATAGGCTTTGTCTTTCAGTTTCACCACCTCCTTGCAGAATTTACGGCGAGGGAGAATGTCATGATGCCACTACTCATAGCTGGTAAGGATAGGGCATTTGCGTCGCAGCGAGCACTGGAGCTTCTCGCGATGGTTGGCATGTCGCACCGCACGGAGCATAAGCCTTCGGCACTCTCGGGAGGTGAGCAGCAGCGCGTAGCCATTGCCCGCGCACTTGCCAACAACCCCTCTGTGGTCTTGGCTGACGAGCCCACGGGTAACCTCGATAGCGCCACTCGCGAGGAGATACAGAGCCTCTTCTTTAAGCTTCGTGACCAGCTGGGTCAGACCTTCATCATCGTCACGCATGATGATACCCTCGCCGAGCACTCCGACCGCAAAATCGTGATGACCGATGGCAACATTTTGTGATATGAGCAGTGAGGAGATGCGCGACCTTCTTGAGCGCCTCCACGACAGATATAACAACGAGAGTTTCATTGAGGCAGACCCCATCAGTGTGCCCCACAGCTTTACAAATACCGTAGATAGGGAGATTGCAGGCTTCCTTGCCGCCACCATTGCGTGGGGTAACCGCCGCGCCATAGTGCAGAGTGCCCACCGCATGATGCGATATATGGACAACGCCCCCGAGGACTTCGTGCGTAACGCTACCGAGGGCGATATGGAGTACCTGCGCACCTATGTGCACCGCACCTTCAATGGCGTCGACTTCCAGGACTTCGTGCGCGGACTACGCCACATAATCACCGAGTGGGGTAGCATAGGCAACTATTTCGAGAGTCGTTATGCGGAGCATGGCGACCTGCGTCCCGTCTTCTCGGACTTTAGGCGCGACTTCTTCAATGTCGACCACGATGCCCACTGCGAGAAGCACCTCTCGTCAATAGATAAGGGTGCTGCGTGCAAGCGTCTGTGTATGTACCTGCGCTGGTTTGTGCGCCGTGATGATAGGGGTGTTGACTTTGGTCTGTGGCGTGGAATACCTATGTCGGCACTCTATATGCCCCTCGATATACACACTGGTCGCATGGGTCGCAACCTCGGACTTCTCAGCCGTAAGCAGAGCGACTGGAAGGCTGTTGAGGAGCTGACCGCATCGTTGCGTGAGCTCTCGGCTGAGGACCCCGTGCGCTACGACTACTCGCTCTTTGGCCTCGGCATTTCGGGCGATGATATATAGAGCGTATTATGTTTAGGTTCAAGCAGTTCGAGATAGACGACACGTTGTCGGCCATGAAGATAGGCACCGATGGTGTGCTGCTGGGTGCGTGGGCAGATGTCGTGGATGCAGGGCGTATCCTCGATGTCGGCACGGGTACGGGTCTGGTGGCTATTATGTGTGCCCAGCGTAGTGCTACGGCGTGTGTGCATGGCATAGACATCGTCGCCGAGGCTACCACCGAGGCTAAGCATAACATGGCGCGTACAGCGTGGCGAGACCGCCTTAGTGCCGAGCATGCCGACCTGCGTGGCTACAACCCCGAAGAGCGTTATGACCACGTGGTGAGTAACCCTCCCTTCTTTCTAACCACACTACATTCTCCCGATGCTGAGCGCGCTATGGCACGCCATGCCGACACGCTCACCTACGACGACCTCGTCACAGCTGCCGAGCGACTCCTAACCCCTGGTGGTAGGCTCAGTGTCGTCCTACCCACGGAGTGTGCTTCGACCTTTAGGCGTGTGGCCTATGAACGCCTGTGGCTCAGCCGCATAACCAATGTCGTTACCCGCGAGGGTGAGCCTCCCAAGCGCACGCTCATGGAGTTCCGACTCACGGACAAGCCCCTTATGCCGCGTGCCGAGGTGCTCACCATACAGGCTAAGGATGGCAGCTATACCGAGGAGTACCGGGCGTTGACTAAAGAATTTTACCTCAATTTTTGATTGCTTGGCGAATAATAGCTATATTTGCGCCTAATAAACTAATTGTGAAGCTATGAGAAGAATTTTTTCTATACTGCTTGTTGCTATGTTTGTGTCGATGGCATGTGAGGTATCTGCCCAGCAGGTCGTTAAGCAGCGCATCGGAAAATACAAGGAGAGCGGTAATGTAGTCATCAGCGAGGCTACCACCACGCTTGTCGTTGACCTTGTTGTCGAGTGCGACGAGTTTGAGGCGGGTGTCTATGCGCGCTATGCCCAGAAGTATCTCGGTAAGCGTGCCTCGCAGGTTAACCGCATGAGCTATAGCCTTGTGGGTGCAGATGTGGCAGTACTGAGCGAGCCTGCATACTATGCCGAGGAGCCTCACGTTGAGGGTCGTAACTTCTCGTGCATAGGCGATGAGCTTGCTGTGGATCGCCTCTCTGGTAGTGAGGTAGCCATGGAGGAGGCGGCAAAGATGGCTGCCGACAAAATTTTTGAGCTACGCACAGCACGCCAGGATATCATCCTTGGTGAGTATGGTGACGGTGTATATGGTGCGGGCCTTGAGGCTGCGCTTAGCGAGATTGAGCGCCTCG
This sequence comes from Alistipes sp., assembly GCA_017646785.1. The sequence continues at coordinate 6,015 of JAGCLX010000070.1, read as the reverse complement.
AGGGTGAGTATCTGAAGCTCTTTTATGGCGTGCGCAGAGTCTCTACTACACATAAGCGTCTTGTGCTTCCTGTGTCGGCAGAGCGCCCCAACAGCGTTATCGCACGCTTCAATAGCGAGGAGGGACTCCTCCAGAGCGATAACATCGCTGGCGACATTGTTATGCTGAGCATCACACCCTCAGCCATGGAGTACCCCGCGAGCGAGGAGAAGGCAACGGTGTCATACCGCTATGCTAATAACGCCACTGTTGTAGTCAGCTTGGGACAGCAGAAGCTGGTTAGCCGCGTGCTCCCCATCTATGAGTTCGGCCAGACTGTGAGCTTCGTAATGCCTAAATAGTGTCGCCTATGTCTATGGATAACACACAGAGAATGATATCCCTGCTGGGACGTGTGCGCAAGCAGATGAATGGCGCCGTGTCGGAGAGCATGGCCAACGATGGCGAGAACTACGGACTTAACTATGGCGTATCCATCGCCACGCTCCGCGAGATAGCAGCCACCGAGCAGCGTGACAACGACTTTGCTAAGTACTTGTATCAGCAGCAGGTGCGCGAGTTAAGACTTATCGCCTGCCACCTCGCAGAGCCCGAGAACTTCGACATCCACGACTTCCCCTTCTGGGCGCGAGGCATCCGCAACCCCGAGCTTGCTGAGGAGCTCGCCTTTGCCCTTCTCTCGAAGATTTACGACATCAACTCGCTCATGGGCATCTGGACCACGGAGAGCAGTGAGCTTATATCATACGCCGCGCTTATGGCAGCATCACGCAACGTGCGCACCTTGTCGGAGGTAGCATTCGTGGCTGTGGAGAAGGCCGTTAGGGCAAACCCCGCGTCGCGCAACATCGCACATGGCGTTGTGGCCCTGCTGTGCTACATTGCCGAGCGTGATAAGTCTGTTAAGGTGGGCATACCCACGCTCCTTGAGAGCTTGCCCGATGGTCCTGTCAAGGAGTATGTCACCGAGGAGCTTGCTTGGCGCCTCGAGATGACGGAGTAGACGAGTGGGTGTGTATAATAAAAATATAGAGGTTGATTACTCAGCCTCTATATTTTTTTGTATTCTCTTAAGTCCTGCGCGTGTCATTGCCGTTGTACCCGCCAGTGCGTCGAACTCATCCTCTGTCATCGTGAGCCATGCCTCGCTGTCGAGCTGCGTGGGGTCGTATAGCGGGTCGAACTTGGGGTTGGCATGCAGCGGTGCCTTCATGTTGTAGGGGCACACCACCTGACAGGCGTCGCACCCAAATATCCAGCCGTCGAGAGATATCTGCTCGCCCTCCACCTCACGCTCTATCGTGCGGCACGATATGCAGCGTCGCGTGTCGATGGTCCTATTCTTAAGTATCGCACTATTGGGACATGCCTCCACACAACGTCGACACTCGCCACAGCCCACACTCTCCATTGTCGTGTCGTAGATGTCCACCTCCTCGTCTATTATCAACTCACCGAGGTGGAGCATCGAGCCGTGAGTGGGTGTCACAAGCAGTGAGTTGCGCCCTATCCATCCGAGTCCGGCATGCACGGCATAGCTCTTCTCCGCCAGGGGTGCTGAGTCGGTGAAGGCACGATAGCGCAGGGTGGGGCAGTGCTGCTTGAGAGTCTCGGCAAGGGTGTTGAGCATCTCCTTAATTGTTATGTGGTAGTCGCGTGCGAGGGCGTATGACGCAACCTTAGTGCGACACCCCTTGTCGTATCCGCGGCTGTGGGGCGATAGGTAAGAAATAGCACAAACGATAATGCTGCGTGATTGCTCAACCAGAAGACCTGCATCGAATCGCTTTTCAATGTTACGTGTGAGGTAGCTTAATGACGATGCATTTCCCTCTAATATCCACTCATTGAAGCGGTTATGTTCTTCGTGTAGGTGCTTGCATGGGGTTATGCCCACAAGGTCAAAGCCCACCTCCTTGGCTGCATTTATGATGATTTTTCGGGAAATCATTGAAATTATTTTTTGCAAAAGTAGCAAAAAATCAGAAAAATATTGGTATCTTGCACTCGATTTGTTGAGTTTTAGAACAAGTCGTAAAAAATAATTAACTTTAATCTCAAACTATGAAGGCATTTAATACGCTATATGAGATTGTTCGCAACAGCGTTGAGGAGTTCTCATCACGCATCGCGTTCTCTATGCTCGGTGGCGAGGATGTATCATACAAGGAGGTTGGCGAGCGCATCGAGCATGTTCAGGAGCTTTTGCTCAATGCAGGTGTCGGTGCTGGTGATAAGGTTGCTATCTTGAGCAGCAGCATGCCCAACTGGGGTGTGTCATACTTTGCTGTCACCACTGCCGGTATGATTGCTGTACCCATCCTTCCAGACTTCACCTCAAGCGAGCTTGATCTTATCATTGAACATTCGGAGGCTAAAGCCATCCTGGTATCTGACAAACTCTATGCCAAACTGTCAAGCGAGGTTGTTGAGAAGATGAATGTCGTAATCCGCACAAAGGGTCTTAACACTGTCGTTCAGCATGTGACAGAGCGTGCCGAGAAGCGCATCCCTCAGCCTGAGGATCTCGCAGCAATCATCTACACCTCGGGTACCACATCTAAGCCTAAGGGCGTTATGCTCACACATCGCGCCATCTCTATGCAGCTTACGGTTATTCCTCCGCTCTTCGACTACAACAAGGAGGATGTGTTGCTCTCTATCTTGCCTTTGTCGCATACCTACGAGTGTACACTCGGTATGATATACCCCTTCTCGCGCGGTGCACATGTCTACTATATGGACCGTCCACCCGTGGCATCGGCACTTATGCCCGCATTGCAGCAGGTTCGCCCTACGGTAATTGCATCGGTGCCCCTCATCATGGAGAAGGTATACAGAGGCAAGGTGCGTCCCACATTCGATAAGAACCCACTCCTTCGCACTCTCTATGGCTTTGCTCCCACACGTAAGCTATTGCACAAGGTTGCGGGTAAGAAACTTAAAGAGCTCTTTGGTGGTCGCATGCGTCTATTTGCTATCGGTGGTGCTAAGTTTGATAGCGAGACTGAGCGCTTCTTGCTTGAGAGTGGCTTCCCATACGGTATCGGCTATGGACTCACTGAGACTGCGCCACTTCTTGCAGGTGCTGTGGGTAAGATGGTGCGTGTTGGCTCTACAGGCCCTGCACTCCAGGGTGTTGAGTTGCGTCTCGATAATGTAAACCCTGCAACTGGTCAGGGTGAGATTGTTGCAAAAACCCCATGTTGCATGTCTGGCTACTATAAGAATGAGGATGCAACGCGCGATGCCTTCACTGAGGATGGCTGGTTTCGCACTGGCGACCTCGGCTCGATAGCTAAGGATGGCTGGGTGTTTATCAAGGGTCGTCTTAAGAATATGATTGTAGGTCCTTCAGGTGAGAATATCTACCCTGAGGATATCGAGGAGGTTCTCAATAGCAACCCCATGGTTGCCGAGTCTGTGGTTACCGAGGAGAATGGTAAACTTGTAGCACTTGTTCACTTCGATATGGCAGCCCTCGAGGCGCGCTACGATGTCTTTAAGAAGATGGTGAGCGACGGCAAGGAGCAGCTTGGTCAGAAGTATGCTGCAAGCAAGGACCAGGTGGCAGAGAAGATGGAGGAGATAAAGCGTGAGCTTGTTGCCTACGTTAACTCAAAGGTAAATCGTTTCTCGCAGATTACCAAGGTTATAGATAACGGCTGTGAGTTTGAAAAGACTCCTACAAAGAAGATTCGTCGATTTGTCTACGAGCAGAGGGCTAAAAATGGTTTTGTCCCTGACATGCAGTAGTTTAGAGTGATAAGAGGTCGATTGCGGCCCCTAACAAAAAATGCCACCAATGGGACGTACGTCAAGTACTACCCATCGGTGGCATTTTTGCCGAGTGTTGCACTCGGCACTCTTCTGACGCTAAATTTGGGCGAGGGGAAGAGGATTGAATTTAGAGAACTTAGAGAATTTAGGTAGGTTAGGGAAATTAGTGAATATAGAGAAGAGTATTTCCTTAACTTCCCTAAACACCCTAATCTCCTTAATCTCCCTAACTTTAGCTCCCCTCCCTTCCACACACCTACAAAACAAACAGAGACCGCTCCCTGGGAACGATCTCTGCTGTTATCTGTTAAGCGATAGGATTACTCCTCCTGACGGTAAGTGTGCTCAACATAGATTGCGCGCTGCATAGCCTCACGCTTTGAGATTGAAGGCTTTGTGAAGTACTGACGACGACGAAGCTCCTTCAATACACCTGTACGCTCATACTTTCTCTTGAACTTCTTGAGGGCGCGCTCGATGTTCTCACCCTCCTTAACCTGCATGATAATCATAATTCTATTCTTTTTTTTAGTTATACTCTATTTTATTTGGGCATTTTAGTGGGATACCCGCTCCCGAGTCATCATAGGTCTGACCCCCTCCCGAGTCATTGTTGGGTGACTCACTCCCGCAATTAACGTCTGCCGACCCTGTGTGCCTTTGGATGCCTTGCAACCTCTGGCGGACTATATCTAAATCTACTTGGTGGTTGTGCCTTGCTCTCCTTACGGATTTGTGCGCGGCTCGAAATCGAGATATGGAGCGATGCGTGCTGCCTCCTCCGCTGAAAATATATCATCTTCAATCATCTCTTCTATTCTACTCCAACCTCCTTTCAATTCTCTGTTGTTAATAATCCTTTTGAGCATGCGGTTCGATATGTATGGGTGAACCTGCAACTCGTTCGAGGTCGCAAAGTTAATATTAATTTTTTTAATTTTAGCACTATCGCACCAAATTTGTGGTAAAATTCTTTGAAAATTATCCTCTGTAACCACTTTTAGCTCCGAAATTTGCGCAATGGAGTGGTAACCACCCAGCAATTCGCGGTAGTAGAGTATGTGCGAGGCGCTCTTGGGACCTATGCCATTAACCATGCAGAGCTGCACTGAGTCGGCACTATTTATATCCAAGGGTAGCTCGATGCGCACCTTAGCTGTGTATGTTGTGGTGTCGCGCTCAGGGAAGATGATGTATGGTCGAAGCGCTGCCACCATCGTGGAGTCCACGGCGTAGCACTCGGCGAACTCGTCTATTGTTCTGTAGCCACCTATCATATCGCGGTAGCGGATGATAAGTTCAGCCTGGCGGGGGCTAAATCCTATCTCGCGAAGGTAGGCAACACCCACAGTGTCGAGCATGAAGGGTTGATATACAACTGGCTTAGTCGTGGGCCTCTCATCTACGCTGCTCATAGGCTTATTGTGTCTGTTGTCCTCATACTGATACTCCTTACCTATTATTATATATGGCTCCAGTGCGAGGTATATAGAGTCGGTCATCTCGTAACATAGTGCGAGATCCTCCTTTATGCGATATACTTTGCCAGCCTCACGCCAGCGTATTATGGCTACGGCAATATTGCGAGGTACACCCGCCTCGATAAGCGTGTTATAGTTTGCGGTGTTGGGATCGAAGTGTTTGAGTGGGGCACTCTGGACTGTAGCCACAGTGTCGCATGCCGAGGGTTGAACCTCTATAGGCGTGTACTCCTCATGTGCTGGCTGTGCCACAATCACCACGATGATGATGACTATGATGAGTGGCAAGATGAGTATTAAGCCACGAATATGTTGCCCTGTGCTCCTATCCATAGACTACCACTCGGCAGTGTCGTTTAGCAATAGGTCGCGGTAGTGGCGTGATGGTGACTCGATGAACGTGCCGATGCCATACTCCTCCCATCGCTTGTCGACAAGGGCTATGGCCTCGGGTGATGAGGTCACCACGTTGGGGAAGCGCTTGGGGTTGCGGCCATATCCTGGGCGCTTAGAGCGTGCATCAATAACCATTATGCCCTCGGTGATAGTGATGTCGCGCTTGGGGTCGGTGTTGGCGGCAGCAATCCATAGCAGGTCGCTCGCAGTCATCGCCGTAGCACCCCTGTCAAAGATGGCGATATACTTAACTCCGCACATGGCGTTGGCGGCAAGAAGCGACTCTACGTCTATCCTCTCTCTCCACTCCTCATCTGCATAGACTACTACAAGGTTGAGCTTCGCGAGGTACTCCCTG
>JAGCLX010000069.1 GCA_017646785.1 Alistipes sp. | reverse complement strand
GGGTAGGTTGCTAGAGACGGCGAGTGATCGCCGTAGTAGATAAATGATAGAGGCTCGGTGAATACCGAGTACAGAACTCGGCTTATAGCGTATGCTGAAAAACAAGTCCCGCCTGACGCAAGTTAGACGGGACTTATTCAATTAGTAGTGAGTAATTAGTAATGCGTTGACAGCGACAAAGTACTAAATTTGATATTATAATATTATCACAAGGAATAAAATTTCTTGTCAGAGTGGTGCAGATGTGGCGATGACATGAAAAAACCCCGGATGGGTAGTACTTGACGTACGTCCCATTCGGGGCTTTGATTGAAGCGCCGCAGATGCGCCGCTATCACAAGAAATTACTTTGCCTGAGCTGTCAACGCCTCGATAACAGCCGCAGCGTTTGCTACGTTGTTACCAGCTGTAACATTCTGCATAGCTGCTACAGCCTGCTCGAACTGACCCATCTCGTTGTATGCTACACCGATAAGGTAGTGGATGTCGCTACGACCCTCATCTGTTGTCTGTGCCTCGAGAGCAGCTGTTGACACCTCAACCATCTTAGCGAAGTCCTTCTTACCATAGTATGCCTGCATAGTAATCTTTGCAGCCATTGCAGCGTCGTCGAGCTGCTCAGCCATCGCGATGATGTCATCGTAGTCGTTAGCCATCTGGAGCTTAGCAACCTCGTTGTTGGTGTACATATCCATCTTTGCCTGAGCCTCTGCGATAGCCTCTGCGAACTTATCAGCGTTCATGCCAGCGATCTTAGTACAGATCTTCATACCCTCCTGGTACATGTCGCTCTTGAAGTAGCTCTCAGCGAGGTTGAGTGCCATCTCTGTGTTGCGGGGGTCAGCAGCATAACCCTTAGAGAATACCTCGATTGCAGTTGCGTAGTCACCAGAGTTGAAGGCATCAGCACCCTGCACCTGGTATACCTGACCAATCATAGTCTTGTTCTTGTTCAAACCTGCCATATCCTCATATAGCTCAGCGCAGTTAGCAGCGTTTGTGAAGTGCTCAACAGCAGTCTCGTAGTCCTTAGCGTTCACAGCAGCTACACCCATCTTGTTGTAGCATGTAACGATGAACTTCTTTGAACCCTGGATAGCCTTAAGCTGATTTGCATCTGGCTCCTCGATATCCCAGCCAGCCTCGATTACTGACTCGAACTGTGCGATAGCCTCAGTGAAGTTACCAGCCTTAGCATTAGATGTTGCCTGAGTGAATGTAGCAACAACGTCTGTCTGAGCGAAAAGTGCTGTTGCACCCATAAGGGCAACAACGGTCATCATAAGTTTTTTCATAGTTAGTGTATTAATTGTTGTTATTTGTTTCTATTCCTTGTATATACCATCGTCCTGCATTTAAGACGAAAGCAACCACAAAGTTACTACTTTTTTGGGAAATACAAACTCTTAGGCATCACTTATTTGCGTAAATCAGCAAAAAAACGCTTCATAAGGGCCTCACACTCCTCCTGAAGCACGCCCACAACGACCTCCGTTTTGGGGTGCATGATGCGCTCCGAGTAGGTCGAGTAGCCACGCTTTGTGTCGGGTGCACCATATACCACACGGCCTATCTGACTCCAGGCAAGGGCGCCGCCACACATAACGCAAGGCTCAACCGTCACATAGAGCGTGCAGTCGCTGAGATACTTACCTCCGAGCGTCGACATCGCTGCGGTTATAGCCTGCATCTCAGCGTGTGCCGTAGCATCCATGAGTGTCTCCACGAGGTTGTGGCCACGGCCGATAACTCTACCTCCCGCAACCACCACAGCTCCAATAGGGACCTCTCGTTTTGCTAACGCACGCTCTGCCTCATTTAGTGCCATACGCATATATTTTTCATCCTCAGAGTGGTTTTTATTGATATTTTCGTTCATAAAGTTGTGGTGTTGCTGAAAAAATTATTATCTTTGTGGGTTACAAAGATACAAACAAATCGCGAATGCACGAAATTAAATAATAAATACTATGTACAGAACGCATAATTGCGGTGAACTCCGCATCGAAAATGTGGGCGAAGTTGTAACACTTTCAGGTTGGGTGCAGAAGGTACGTAACCTTGGTGCTATGGCATTTATCGACCTACGCGACCGCTATGGCATCACACAGATTACCGTCGAGGAGCACTCATCTGAGGCTGTTAAGGCAGCTGCTGCCGAGGTGGGTCGTGAGTTTGTCCTCCAGGTTACAGGTAAGGTTATCGAGCGCTCATCGAAGAACTCAAAGATTGCTACTGGCGACATCGAGATCTCGGCTACCGAGCTCAAGATTTTGAACCGCGCCGTGACACCTCCATTCACCATTGAGGAGGAGAGTGATGGTGGTGACGATCTTCGCATGAAGTACCGCTACCTCGACCTTCGTCGTCCCCCATTGCAGCGCGCTATGATTCTTCGCCACCGCATGGCACAGGCCGTACGCCAGTTCCTCGACAAAGAGGGCTTCCTCGAGATCGAGACACCATATCTCATCAAGTCTACTCCCGAGGGTGCACGCGACTTTATCGTACCTTCACGCATGAACCCTAACCAGTTCTATGCTCTTCCTCAGTCACCTCAGACACTCAAGCAGTTGCTTATGGTTGCGGGCTACGACCGCTACTTCCAGATTGTACGCTGCTTCCGCGATGAGGACTTGCGCGCTGACCGCCAGCCCGAGTTTACACAGATCGACTGCGAGATGTCGTTCGTGGAGCAGGAGGACGTTCTCGAGATCTTCGAGCGCTGGGCACGCTACATGTTCAAGGAGGTTATGGACATTGAGTTTGCGGAACCCTTCCGCCGTATGCCCTGGATCGAGGCTATGGAGAAGTATGGTTCAGATAAGCCCGACTTGCGTTTCGGCATGACATTCAGCGATATTACAGACCTTGCGCATGGTCACAACTTTATTGTGTTTGACTCTGCTGAGTATGTTGTAGGTTTCGCAGCTGAGGGTTGCGCATCGTACACACGTAAGCAGATTGACGAGCTTACTGAGTTCGTTAAGCGTCCACAGGTAGGCGCTAAGGGTCTTGTGTGGATCAGAGTAGGCGCTGAGGGTGGCGTTAAATCATCTATCGACAAGTTCTTCAGCCCCGAGGAGGTTAAGGCTATCGCTGAGCGTACAGGCGCTAAGGCTGGCGACATGGTATTCATCCTCTGTGGTGAGAAGTTCAAGACACTCACACAGCTCTGTACACTGCGTCTTGAGGTTGCTGAGCGTCTTGGCTTACGCGATCCTAAGAAGTTTGCACCCCTTTGGGTTGTTGACTTCCCCATGTTCGAGTGGGATGAGGAGACACAGCGCTTCTACGCTATGCACCACCCCTTCACATCGCCCAAGCCCGAGGATGCTAAGTACTTCGACTCTGGCGAGTTGGGTAAGATGCGTGCTAACGCCTACGACTTCGTATGTAACGGTACGGAGATTGGTGGTGGCTCAATCCGTATCCACGACGCTGAGCTCCAGGCTAAGGTGTTCGACGCCCTTGGCTTTACACCCGAGGCTGCAGAGGAGCAGTTCGGCTTCTTGATGAATGCCTTTAAGTATGGTGCACCTCCTCATGGTGGTTTGGCATTCGGTTTCGACCGCTTGTGCTCATTGTTCGGAGGCTCAGACTCTATCCGCGACTACATCGCATTCCCCAAGAACAACGCGGGTCGCGATGTGATGCTCGATGGTCCATCACCTGTGGCACAGGCGCAGCTTGACGAGCTGTTCTTGTCACTCGTGACACCCCCAGCAAAGTAACCTTTAGGTTAGCAAATATCAGTGGGCGTTGACTCGTTATGGGTCAGCGCCCATACTTTTTCTTCTAAAAAATTTGCTTTTCGCGGGTAGAATTCGTAACTTTGTTGAGTTTTAGATTGTACCCACTACGCGCGTATGCGTTGTGCGTGCACCTAACTTAAGAGAGAAAGCAAACATAAGATATTAAATATCACACACTTAAAAACAATTAAATCTAAAACAACTATGGCTAATACCAAAGAAAAGTTGTTCGCGGAGTTCCCTCCAGTATCTACTGAGCAGTGGGAGGCCGTTATCACAACTGACCTTAAGGGCGCTGACTATGAGCGCAAATTGGTATGGAAGACCGGCGAGGGATTCAATGTACGTCCCTACTACCGCGCTGAGAACCTCGCAGAGGTTAAGTATCTCGGTGTGGAGGCTGGTGAGTTCCCCTTCGTACGTGGCGTCTCAAAGGACAACACATGGCGCGTACACCAGACTATCTCTGTGAAGTGCGCTAAGGAGGCTAACGAGGAGGCACTTAAACTTCTTAACTCGGGTGTTGACTCACTCGGTTTCTGCTTCTGCGAGTCATGCGCTTGCGAGGTAGACGTAGACGCTTTGCTCAAGGACATCGTTCCTACAGCTGTTGAGCTCACATTCTGCGGCGGCGAGGCTGAGGCTTTGGCTGCTCTTGCAAACAAGGTGCTCGCTAAGTATGCTAACGAGCCTAAGGACGATTTGCGCATCAACTTCTGCATCGACCCAATCATCAAGAGCCTCTCTGTTAAGGGCACTTGCGGTTGCAAGGAGAATGAGCGCAACTGCTTCGACGTTATCGCTGAGCTCGTAAAGGCCACAGCAGAGTACAAGCGCGTGAAGGTAGTAAACGTATCGGGTGCTACATTCTCTAACGCTGGTTCTACAATCGTTGAGGAGCTTGCATTCACCCTCTCTGCAGCACACGAGTACCTCGTGAAGCTCATGGAGAAGGGCCTCACTATCGATGAGGTTGCTCGCAAGATCCGCTTCACTTTTGCAGTTACATCTAACTACTTCCTCGAGATGGCTAAGTTCCGTGCAGCACGTATGCTCTGGGCTAACATCGTGAAGGCTTATGGTCCTGCAAAGGATTGCTCATGCAAGATGGTGGCTCACGCCGTAACATCTACATGGAACCAGACTGTTTACGATCCTTATGTAAACATGTTGCGTGGTACTACTGAGGCTATGTCAGCAGCTATCGCTGGCGTACACTCACTCGAGGTATTGCCTTTCGACTACTCATTCGAGGCTCCCACAGAGTTCTCTAAGCGTATCGCTCGCAACGCACAGCTCCTCTTGAAGAAGGAGTCACACTTCGATCAGGTTATCGACCCTGCAGGTGGTTCATACTACATCGAGTCGCTCACAACAAGCATCGCAAACGAGGCTTGGGCATTGTTCCGCGAGATCGAGGAGAAGGG
>JAGCLX010000068.1 GCA_017646785.1 Alistipes sp. | reverse complement strand
TCAACGGCGGGTACAGCCTCAACAGCGGGAGTGATAACATCACCCACATTGTAGAGAACCTCGCCAGCCTCGTTGAAGACGGTCTCAGTAGCAACCACAGCATCCTGAGCCTCAACAGCTGCGACACCCTCCTTGAGAGTCAACTTCAAATCCTTGAAGTCAACGCCACCAACCAATACACCCACGCCGGGCATGATAACGTCGTTAACCAACGATGTTACAATCTTACCGAAGGCACCACCGATGATAACACCGACTGCCATATCCATCACATTACCCTTAAGGGCGAATGCCTTGAACTCCTGAAGTAATCCCATAATTTGTTTAGTTAAGTTTGAATTATAATTTGCCACAAAATTAAAGATATTTTTTTAATTATGCAATAGCGCGAAGGGGCGAATGGCATCTTGCCATCCATCCCCTTCATCTTCCGAGAGCCTCGGAACCAACTTTATACTTAACTATGCAAGGGTAAAAGTCCGTGCTAATTTGTGGTCATTACCTCCACCGTTTCATCAACCTCGACACCCCAGTCGAAGAGCTCCATGGCGCAGTCGTTCTGCATCTGCATAACCAGATTAATAGCGTTGGGGTCGTTCATCAAGGCATACAGAAAGCGGCGCGAGCTATGATACTGACGCTTAACCTTTTGCGATAGGCAGTCGTAGAAGGCGCGCTGTGCCTGATTGTCCATGCCCGCAGGAAGCACACCTTCGGCTACAAGCCACGAGTATGGGAAGATGTGGCGTAGGTTATGCGGGTCGGTGTCGAGCCTCTCGACGATGGTCGATACCACATAGACATCGAGCGTGTCGCCACGACCTGGTAGCTCATAGTAGAGCGTATAGGTGGGGTAGTCAATCTCGATAGCCTCGATGACATCGCCCGAGAAGTCGTCAAACTCAACAACCTCGAGGTCTTCGAGGTAGACCATGTCGCGATAGTTGTCAATCTCGTTGCGAACCGCCTTGCGCTCCTCATGGCTCCAGCCCCTCTTCTGTGTGCAGCCCACAAGCGCAACCGCGCCCATGGCAATAGCAAAAAATAGTAGACTCTTTTTCATCTCTTTTCTTGATTTTTGTTCGTGCTATCATCTGCAAGTGTCGTGCCACGCTTGTCGCGAGGGGTGTAGAGTGAGGTGACATAGACCGTGAAAACGGGAAACATCGCCATGCCGATGATGGGTAGCACCACGCATATAACCTTGCCTATGGCCGTTACGGGGAATATCTCGGCACCCACCGTGGTCATATTCATGCACGCCCACCACAGCGCATCGCCAAAGCCATGCACGGCGCTATTTACGGGTGCTTCGTACTCATAGAAGAACAATGCCGAGAAGTATGTGCATACCACCACCGTGGCGATATATGCCCACAATAGTCGCGTGGTGCGCCGCGCAATAAGCCACCGCAATGTTATGTACAACGCCATGACTGCGCGCAGCATTACGATGCCACTGAGCATCATCTCACCATTATGGTTTACATTGATATTCAACCATATAAGTATCGTGTGGTAGGGTATGGAGAGCAGCAGCACCATGCCATTTTTTAGTAGAAATCGCCACGGGTGAGGTGCGTGCGCCATCAGGGCGAAGAAGTCCACAATAAATATGATACACACGCCGAACATAGCCCAAGAGTAGCTCTCGGAGAAGCGTGCCAGCTCCTTCGCGTAGATTATCTCGGCCGAGAGCGATGCCAGAAGCAGAATGCTTGCAACGAGTGTGAGTATGTTTATAATCTTAAGCAACATGCGAAGCCCGAGAGCAATGTGTATGCCATTTGTGTGATTACGAAAAAATATATATATTTGCGTAATGTTAGGATGAAAATTAAAACCAAATAACTCTATGAGAAGACTTTTTACACTTATTACTTTGGGCGTAGCTCTGCTCTTTACATCGTGCAACAACGAGGAGGAGGGTATCGCATTGAAACACCTAAACATCACATCGGATACCACTATCCTTATGGAGGCGGATGGCGGTAATGTCGCAATCACCTACACAATCAAGGATGCCATTGCTGGTCAGGCAGTTGAGACCTCTGTTGTTAGCGGCGAAGAGGTAATCAAAAGCATCACATCTCCCGCAACGGGCGTAATACTTGTAGAGGTGAGCGCCAATACTGGTCTGCAGCGCGTGGCGATTATTGCGGTAAGCTATGGTAAGGAGGTCGCGAATGTTACAATCCAGCAGAAGGCCTCAAATAATGGTGGCGGAAATGGTGGCAACACTCAGGCCGATGTTGAGTTTCAGGCGTCATGCCTCGATGGTTACTACTATGGCGAGAAGTATGGCGATGGCGCAGACCGCTACGCTTTCTTCCTCTCTGACCAGGGCCTGAATAATGGCGGTCAGGCATATCCCAATGGCACATACTACTATATCGACTGCTTCTCTCCCGCAGATAAGAGCCTTACGCTCCCCTTGGGTACCTACACCTTCGACAAGTCAAACACGGGTAACGCCTACACCATCAACAGCGAGAATAGTCAGCTCATCCAAACAGGCGACAGTGCGGAGTCTACAACCACAACTTATATGACTAACGCCAAGATGGTAGTGGCTGCAAACCAGATCACTCTCGAGGCTACAATCGACGGCAGAGTTCACAAGGTTATATTCTTTGGAAGCCTTGAGCTTGAGGATGTTAGTGGCGAAAATCCCGATAACGGAGGCAACGGCAATGATGACCCCACGGGTGGTCAGGATGGCGAGGCGCAGTCTACACTCACCGCCGACCGCCATGTAACCTTCGATGGTGAGCACCGCGCAAAGTGGGGCTACGAGGGCGACTACTGGCAGGTGGGCTACTCAAACTACACCGTCTACATTATGAATAAGTCGGGTGGTTATGTCTATGGTGACACGCTTCAGTTTGACCTTATCACAGACAATAACTCTACCGATGGCAAGTTCGCGGGCAAGTACACAATCTCCGATAAGCCCGGTAAGCTCGTTATGATGGCAGGCTTTACAAATAAGTATGCCCAGGCCGTTGGTAGCTGGTTCTACGAGTATGGTGGCGGCTCAGCAAGCGGTTACAAAAACTACGCTATGATAAAGAGTGGCACAGCTGAGTTCATCGACAATGGCGATGGCACCCATACAGTCATCCTTGATGGTTACGATTTCAAGGGTAATAGCATCACATGTAACTGGACTGGAGTAATTGAAGAGGATTAGTTTTAGTGGCGGTACTCTACCTCTTCAAATAGTCAAAACGGAGCTTCACTCGGAGGCTCCGTTTTTGTTTTACGGTAGTTGTTTATCTATACCTATATTTATATAATAGGGCATGGTTTAGTGTACTAAAAAAAGTTATACACGTAAGTTGCTGATATAATGTACGGTAGCTTATTGGTGCGTAAAAATAGTAAAAAAAGTTTGTTAAAAAGTTTGGAAAATAGGAAAT
>JAGCLX010000067.1 GCA_017646785.1 Alistipes sp. | reverse complement strand
GTGCAGGTACTGCATCATACGGCATTACGGACACTATGGGTCGTATGCACTCTGACGCACAGTTTGCAGGCTCTTCATCAGTTCCAGCACACGTTGAGATGATGGGCTTCCTCGGCATGGGTAACAACCCTATGGTAGGCGCAACTGTTGCTATTGCGGTAGCTATCCAGCAGAGTTTTGCAAAATAAGGCAGACATCTACTGCCCCTAACAAAAAGTCCCGACAATGGGTCGTACGCTCAAGTACTACCCATCGTCGGGATTTTTGCCGAGTATTGTATCTGCTGCCTTATTTTGCAAAACCTACAACCGACTTCTGACAAGAAATTGCAACATTGCTTTCACAATATAGGCTGTCATCTATCCCAGATACAATAAAAACAGAGGGTATCCTTCTACGGATACCCTCTGTTTGTGTAGAAACCTATCTTTTTAGAAGTTGAAACCGGCGCCGACGTAGAATACGCCAGTGTGGCTCTTATATTTGTAGCCGTCGACCTGCTCGCCAGTGTAGCGGTTAAGCAAACCAAAGTTGTAGCCAACCTTTACGCTATACTTCTCAACGATGGTGACGCCTGCGCCAAGACCTATCTTAAGGTCGAAACGACCATATTCACTCTCCTTATAGTTGCTAGTTTTTACGATAGTGTCGTTTGCAGATACCTTGAGTGTTGAGGCAAGGCCTACAGAGAATACTGGGCCTGCGAAGGCGTGAACATCAAGCTTTGAGGGAAGAACCTCGTAGCCATACTTAACATGCACGGGGATGTCGAGGTAGTGCTCGGTGAGGCTTGCGCGTGTCTTGACGCCAAGGAGCTCCTCCTGCTCAGCCTCTGCACCAAAGGTGTAGCGAAGACCTGGCTCGATGCCAAGTGTTCCCCACTTCTCATCTAGAAGGTTAAAGCCGTAGGTAGCCTCGATGTAGAAGCCATTGAGTGAGTCATTCTCCGACTCATCGACAACGGTAGTTGTGGTGTTGAGAAGATTGTAACCAACGCCTACGCCCAGCTGAGCCTTGGCATCGACTGCAAAAAACATAACCACTGCTACAAGAACAAAGTAAATTTTTTTCATAGTTACACAGTTTTAATGTTTCTTATTAAGAAGTAATGCAAAGATACAATAAAAAAACTATATTCCGATGTTTAGTAACTTGTCAATAGTGTAAAATTAGTAAAAATGCGTATCGTTTTGTTCTTTTTGTCGACTGTCGTCCCATGTCGTAGTTCACGACTTATGAACTCTATCCTTTATCAAATAGCGGCTTACCCGCTTTGATATCCTCAAGTATCTGAGCCTTGAAGATGTTGAAATCTACTTTTTTTTCATCGTTACTGTGTATTACAAAAATAAAACTTTATTCTTGCTTGACACAGTTCATTTTACACTCTCGTTGCCCACCCATTTAAAACGAGAAGTTTGGTGTTAAGACAAACTTCTCGTTTGTTTTTATAGCCATTTAGATAAAATGACTATCTTTGTTGAAAATTTGTAAACACAGATTGTTATGTCGATACTAAATCTAGTGGTCATCAGTTTGGTGTTCTGCCTCGCTCCTGCAGGAGTAATATGGCTATGTCGTCGCTTCCCATTGCTCGATAACATTGGCCCAATAATGATTCTGTATGCAATAGGAATGTTAATTGGAAATATCCCTATTGATATTCCGGAAATGACTGTTGCACAGGATATTGCAACGAGTGCATCGGTGCCCTTGGCGATACCGATGATGCTGTTCTGTTGTCGCTTTACGCGTAGCGATGCACGTACACAGCTTAAGGTCGTAATCAGCGGATTTTTGTCAGTCGCCATCGCCGTGGTGGTGGGATATGTGTTCTTCGGTAAGCATATCCCCGAGGGTGATAAAATTGGTGGTATCATGTCGGGAATGTACACTGGAGGCATGCTCAATGCCGCAGCCATTCAGGCGATATTCCGCGTTGAGGAGCAGAACTACATCGTGATGTGTTCCTACGATATTGTGATATCGTTCCTATACCTCGTGTTCCTGGTCTCTGTGGGCTATAAAATGTTTAGGTGGCTCTATGGCGAGAGGGAGCAGACAACTCTCTCGGAGAGCGAGAAGGCCGAACTCGATAGTCAGATTGCTGAGGCTAAGAGTAACCCTTATAAGGGTCTGTGGAGCAAGGCTGGATTGAAGGAACTGGCCAAGATCGTCGGCTATACCATTGTTGTTGTCGCCCTTTCGGCAGCTGCTACTCTGCCTTTTGATGAGGCATGGTTTATGGTGATATTCATCCTCGTGCTCAGCACACTGGGTGTGGTGTTCTCATTCTTGAAGCCAGTGCGTAAGCTGGAGCGCAGCTTCGATATAGGCATGTATCTTATCTACATATTTAGTATCGCTATGGCCTCTATGGCAGACTTCTCGGAGCTTAAGCTTGCGGATGGCCTTAATCAGATACTCTTTCTTACGATTACAGTCTTTGGCTCGTTGCTGCTTCATGCCATCTTCTGCCGTATTATGCGTGTAGATGCAGACTCTATGACAGTTTCGTCGGTGTCGTTTATCAACTCTCCTCCATTTGTACCTATGATGGTTGCGGTGCTCAAAAATAAGAAGACTCTTATCGTTGGCCTTGGTGCAGGTATCGTTGGTTACGCTCTTGGTAACCACTTCGGAGTGCTCATGGCATCATTGCTAGAAAAATTATAACATATTGTATGTTATTGACTTAATATGATGAGGGTTGGCTATTTGCTTAGCCAACCCTCTATCTCTATACTATGTCGAGCAACTTCGTTATGTCATCAATTATCCAGTCTGCTTTGGCCGTCTCAAGCTCCTGATATGAGGCATTGCCATACGATACGCCTACAGCCCTTACTTTTGCATTATGTGCCATGGTTATGTCTACGGGCATATCGCCTACGACGAGTGCGTCGGATGGCTCTATGCTAAGCGCAGAGAGTGTTTTGAGCACCGGTTCGGGATGAGGTTTATGATTTTCTACGCTATCGGCACCCACGACATACTCGAAGTGTTGCTCTATGTCGTGGTGGCGCATGAAGAGGATGAGTGAGTCGGTGAGGCGGGATGATGCGATGGTGAGTCGATAGCCTTGCTCGCACAACTCCTTGATTGTCTGTGCTACACCTGGGAATAGCTCTGGCATGAGCTCCTCTCTGCGCTCAGCGAATATCTGTCGGTAGGTGTCTACACATGTGTCGATAGCCGCGTCGTCAAGAGTGGGGTACATGCTCTTGAAACCATCGCGCAGCGTAAGGCCTATCGTAGCACCGCATGTAGCCTCGTCACGCATGTCAAGGCTTAGAGCCTCCATCGTGGCGCGAAAGGCGACGATGATGTTACTGCGCGTGTCGCATAGAGTGCCGTCGAAGTCGAATATGATAACCTTTGTCTTCATAACTCTTAGAATACCACTCTAATACCGAGCTGCATGTGCCAGCGTGAGGCGAGGTCGTTGATGGTGTAGCTTGCGCCGTTGAACTTATACACGGGGCGATAGCCTCCCTCCACCTCCTTTAGCTCTGTCACGGTCACGGGGGATAGCGCCCAGTTTGATACGCGGTACGAAAGACCCCATGAGCGAGAGAGTAGGTTGGTGAGGTTGATGACGTCGAGCGAGAGCTCTATGCGCTGGTCGCGGTTGCTTGCAGAGTGCTGACTCTTATTGAAGTAGAACGCCTGTGCGATATGTAGGTCGAGGCGGTTCACAAAGGGTAGTGAGTGCGAGTTGCGCTCGGCAAACTCACCGCGGTGTGATTGGAGATATTTATCTGCTTTGATGTAGTCGTTGAACGCCGCTGCTGAAGTGTCGTCAGCCCAAAGTATGGTGCTTATCTCTGCCTCTGTAGGTATGTATATCAGTGAGTTGCCACGATAGCTATCGCCATTAACATCCACTTTGCCCTTGGCGTATGTGAGTGAGTAGTGCTCACCAGAGTAACCGTTATAAAGCAACATTACATTGGTGCCAAACAGACCATACCTCTTGCTATATGATATTGATGCCACCACCTTGTGTGGGAACTCATAGAGCGAGTTGCTGAGCTGAGGGTCGTTGCTGTCGACGGTGTATGTGCGGCCCCAGTTTGACGATGCTTGAGCCGAGATGCCGTCGTTGACGCTCTTTGACTGAGCGAATGTATATGCTGCAGCAAGTTTTAGGCCTGCAAGGTCATACATGAAGCTGTACTCGGCGCGTGCCGTTACCGACCACGAGTAGCCACGCTGTGTGTTGCTCAAGCGGTATACGGCTGCGTAGTCCGATGTCACAGCGTTGTAGTATGTCGCTGATTTAGAGCTATTATCACCTCCTACATACAACCTTTGACCGTTGTCCTCTGCAACAAGGTTCTCGACGAATATGTTGTTGAGTCCCTTGGTGTAGTCGGCATCCACCGATAGCTTCAAGGCTGATAGGTTGAGTGTTCCTCCTGCGGCTACGCGGAATACCTGCGGATAGCGGAAGTTGCTGTCCACAAGGTCGATAGAGGGGTTGCTCGCTATGCCCACGCTCTCGGGGTTGAGGCTGAACTTGGGCGTCTCGGCGGGGTTGGTCACGGTGACGCCAACAGAGCGAAGACCGGTGTTCTGATAGCAGTTTGAGAGCCACACGAAGGGTATGCGACCGGTGTATATACCCGCGCTACCGTGTACGTTCCATAGGTTGTCGTGGCTTGTCCACTCAATGCCCACGCGAGGCGATAGGAGTATCTGCACGCGAGGTATGTCGCCCGTTGCTGTTCCATGCTTGGCGAAGTAGCCACTGTTGAATGACTCATTTGCCACGGGGGTGTCAAACATCACGGGTATGTCGGCGCGCAAGCCATAGGTGAGTGCTAAACTTGAGGATGCCTTGTAGTCGTCCTGCACATAGATGGCGAACTGACCCATGGTCATTGGAGGGTTCTTCTCGCCACTTGCAAAGTATCCGTAGGCATACTGCGTGGCGTTGTCGGCCAAGAAGTCCTCGAGGGATGAGTATGTATATGTGCCGCGTGCGTTGGCGAGGTATAGGTTGTCGGCGCGATACACCTCATTCGAAGTGCCGAACGAGAGCATGTGCTTGCCGAGGTTTAGTGTTACGTCATCGCCAAATATATAGACATCCTGCTTGAGCATGTTGCAGCCCGAATAGGGGCTTGTGCCGATGGTTGCCGAGCCGTTGCCCTTCTCGCCCAAACCGTTGATAATCACAGCGGGAAGACTCTCGGGCGTAAGTCGTCCATCCTCAAGGCGTGTGTAGCCGAGGCGCATGGCATTAGAGCCCCAATCCTTCGATGTGTTAAGCTCCGTTACAAGCGAGTGTGTGCGGTTGATGTTGGTGTACTCCGAGCCAGTGAAGTAGAAGGCTTGTGCGGTGTTTGAACCTGCATCGGCATCGGCATAGAGCATGTTGTAGCGCAACGAGAGGTGGTTGCTCTTGTTGATGTTCCAGTCGAGGCGCGCAACTGCCGAGCCTGTGATTTCGAGAATTTTACTCTCGCCATAACCGCCACCGTCGTAGCCCGTAAGCTCCTTGTATCGCTCTGAGATTGCTCGTGCCTCGTCGAGTGTAATGGCTGAAGTGCCACTACCGGGGTAGTGTGATGAGGGGGTGAGGCTGCGGTTGAACTCTCCAGCTACGAAGAAGTGTAGTTTGTCCTTGATGATGGGACCTCCAAGCGTCACACCATAGATATTGGTAATCTGCTCCGAGAGCTTAGTGCGGTTTTCGATATTTTTACCTGGTGTAGTACCCCAGAAAGATTCGTTATTGAAGTAGGTGTATGCCGAGCCACTGAAGTTATTGTCGCCCGAGCGTGTGACGGCATTGATGCTACCACCAGTAAAGCCACTCTCGCGGAGGTCTACGGTCGATGTTGATATTTCCACCTCGCGGATGGCGTCGATAGGAATGGGGTTGGCGCGTGTGAGCGAGCCTGTCATGCCCGTAGTGCCGAGTCCGTAGATGTCGGCTGAGGATGTGCCGTCGATGGTGAAGGCGTTGTAGCGTGTGCTCTGTCCGCCGAGGACGATGCCGCCAGCACCAGGGCTAACTGCCGAGGACATCAACTTTGTGAGGTCGTATATCGAGCGGTCGATGGTGGGGATGCTCGCCATCTCTATCTCGTTGAAATTCTCTGTGCGCGCATCATGGTTGGTGTGGACTACGGTAATCTCGTCAATGACCTCGAAATCCTCGTTGAGTGCGACATCGATGTTGAGTGCCTCACCGACGTGCAATTCTGCCACGGTGTGCTGTTGAGTTTTATAACCGAGAAAACTAAATTCGAAAGTGTATGGGCCTCCCACGCGCATACCATTTATAGCGTAGTGACCGTCGGCGTTTGTGCATACGCCATAGACCGAGCCTGAGGGCTGGTGTCGCGCAACTACAGCTGCGCCCGCAATGGGTTTGTCGTTAGCGGTTACGGTTCCTCGCACTGATGAGGTGGTAACCTGAGCACTCGCCACTGCTACGACAAGAAGCAGGGCGACGGTAAAAAGCAATCGCTTCATAGTTAGGATTTTAGGGACACTATTTATGTGTCAGGTTAGAAATTTAGGTCGTGCACACTTTGTGCAAATTCGGATGCAAATATAATAAATTTTTTCTATCTGCAATAGTCCTGTTATTCTTTTAACATAAAAATTTTTCGCGGGATGTGGGTGTTGTAAAATGTGCATAATGCATATTTATCTATTTTGTTATTTTTGCGAGTGATTTGGTTTATAAAAAGCGCTGTTTAGTTGTGATATTGACCAAGCATTGTTCTTGTTTCAAGTCGAGTGGCGGTTTCGTGCATAAAAAAAGGATATCTTTTAGTAGAAAAAAGAGTTGAGATTTTTTGCTATTTCAATTATAAAGATTATCTTTGTGCATTAACTTTATGCCCAAAGTGTGTCTACTCGGTTAGCTTATGCGCCGATTAGGTTGCTGAGTGTGAGCGTGGAAGGGGGTAAGGTATTAAGACAAAACTTTATAACTTTATACAAATTTTTTTATTAAAACTAATGCTTATGGTTAAAAAAGTTGTACTATCAATGGTTGCAACTCTGCTCTTGGGCTGCTTCGGCGCATTTGCTCAAGGTCAGCGTGTTACCGGTACAGTGACCGATGAGACTGGTACTCCAGTCATCGGAGCAGCGGTTGTTGTCGAGGGTACTACCCGAGGCACATCAACTGACCTTGCCGGTTGTTTTGAGATTGCGGCATCTGCTGATGCTAACCTGGTTGTCTCTTACTTGGGATACCAGACGCAGACAGTTGCTGTTGCTGGTCGTACTGTTGTTGACGTCACTCTCGTTCCTGACTCAGAGCAGATCGAGGAGGTTGTCGTACAGGCGTTCGGTGTTGCAAAGAAGGAGGCCTTCACTGGTTCTGCTTCAACAATCAAGTCTGATGAGCTCGTAAAGACTCAGTCATCATCTGTAGCTAACGCCCTTTCAGGTAAGGTTGCAGGTCTTCAGACTTCACAGGGTTCAGGTTCGCTTGGTTCAGAGCCTACTATCCGTATCCGCGGTATCGGTTCTATCAACGCAGGTAACGACCCATTGTGGGTAGTTGATGGTGTGCCTTATGAGGGTGACCTTAACAACCTTAACATGGCTGATATCGAGACAATGACCGTCTTGAAGGATGCTGCATCTAACGCACTTTATGGTGCTCGTGGTGCTAACGGTGTTATCATGGTTACTACTAAGCGTGCTAAGGCTGGTGACGCTCGTATCAACTTCGACGCTAAGTGGGGTGTTAACGCATCTGCACGTCAGTTGTATGACTACACTCGCGATCCCGGTCAGTACTATGAGATGCACTACATGGCAATGAAGAACTACTACTTGCAGTCTAACGACGCAACTACAGCTCACAACATGGCTGCAGCAAACGTAGCTTCTAACGAGTCAGGTGGTCTTGGTTACAATGTTTATACTCTTCCCGCTGGTCAGACACTTATCGGTGCTAATGGTAAGTTGAACCCCAACGCTGAGCTCGGTCGTAAGTTCACTTACAAGGGTCAGGAGTATACAGTTCAGCCCGACGACTGGTACGATGAGTTGTACGATCCTTCATTCCGTCAGGAGTATAACCTTTCAGTAGCTGCTGCATCTGAGAAGTCTAACTTCTTCGCATCATTCGGTTACTTGAACAACAAGGGTATTACTGATGGTTCTGATATGTATCGTTACACTGCACGTTTGCGTGCTGACTACCAGGCTAAGAAGTGGTTGAAGATTGGTGGTAACATGAGCTACACAAACTTCAACTGGAATGGTGCATCTTCTAACTCAGAGGGTTCTGGTGATACTGCCGACGTATTCTCTGCAGTTGCTGATACAGCTCCTATCTATCCTGTCTTCATCCGTGACGGCAAGGGTGAGATCATGAAGGACCAGTATGGTTGGAACATGTATGACTCTGGTGACGGTTCAGTTTGGGGTCTTACACGCTTCTCTGGTTCACAGTCTAACCCATTGCAGAACATCTGGTTGGATGAGGCTAACTCAGAGGGTAACGCATTCTCTGTAAGCGGTTTCGCTGATTTCATCCTCTACGATGGTCTTAAGCTTACTTTGAACGGTTCGGTTACAATCGATGAGACTCGTTCTACAACAATGCGTAACCCATACTACGGTCAGTTCGTAGCTAACAAGGGTGTGCTTTCTAAGTCTCACGGTCGTTCATACAACCACAACTTGCAGCAGTTGTTGACTTACTCTAAGTCATTCGGTGCAAACGAGGAGCACCACATCGACTTGTTGCTCGGTCACGAGACTTACAACTTGCGTTCTTACTCTTTGGGCGCTTCTAAGTCTAACATCTTCTCAACAGACAACCTCGAGCTCGCAGGTGCTGTTGTTGATATGTCTTCAGCAAGCTCTTCATTCGGTGAGTATGTAAACGAGGGTTACTTCTTCCGTGCTATGTACGAGTACGATGGTCGTATCTTCGCATCTGCATCTTATCGTCGTGATGCTTCATCACGCTTCCACCCAGATCACCGTTGGGGTAACTTCTGGTCAGTAGGTGCTGCTTGGATCCTCAACCGTGAGTCATGGTTCAACGTTCCTGAGTTCAACATGTTGAAGGTTAAGGCATCTCTCGGTTCACAGGGTAACGATAACATCGGTTCATATATGTATACTGACCTTTATACTATCGCTAACGATGGTAACGGTGGTGTATCAGTATCATTCGGCCGTAAGGGTAATCCTAACATCACTTGGGAGACTAACTCTAACCTTAACCTCGGTGTTGAGTTCGGTTTGTGGAACGATCGCTTGAGCGGTAGCGTTGACTACTTCTACCGTAAGACTACCGATATGTTGTTCTCAGTGCCTGTAACTCCATCTTTGGGTTATACTTCATACTATGACAACATCGGTGATATGGCTAACAGCGGTGTCGAGATCGTTTTGAACGGTGATATCATCCGTACACGTGACGTTGTTTGGTCTGCAAACGCTAACTTCACATTCGTTAAGAATAAGGTCTTGAAGTTGCCTGAGTCTCGTAAGGACCGTACTATCGATGGCCACTCTGGTTTCATCTCTGGTTCTACATTCCTTGCTGAGGGCCTCTCTTTGAACACATACCTCATGCCTACATACGCAGGCGTAGATCCTAACACTGGTGAGTCTATGTGGAATTGGTTCGAGTATGAGGAGGTTGACGAGGTTACTGGTGAGCCTATCGGTGGTGAGTGGACAACTACAACTGACTACTCTAACGTATCAGGTGATCCATACTCATGGAAGCTCTTGCAGTGCGCTATGGCTCCTGTATTCGGTGGCTTCGGCACATCATTGTTCGCATACGGTTTCGACTTCTCTATCGCATTTGATTATCAGCTTGGTGGTTACACTTATGATGGTGCTTATGCTGGTTATATGTCATCTCCTACATCTGCGACTGCTGGTAAGAACTACCACCTCGACTTGATGGATGCATGGACTCCTGAGAATAAGGATTCTAACATTCCTCGCTTCCAGTTGAACGATCAGTATACAACATCTACATCAGATCGTTTCATCATCAGCTCTAACTACTTGAATATCTCTAACATCAACGCTGGTTATAACTTCCCAGCAAAGTGGTGGAAGGGTCATATCCAGAACTTGCGAGTTTACGTAGCTTGCGATAACGTATGGTACTGGTCAAAGCGTAAGGGTCTCGATCCTCGCGGTGGTTCAAACAACTACTATGCTCCTATCCGTACAATCTCAGGCGGTGTAACCTTGACATTCTAATTTATATATAAGGTATAAGACTATGAAATTAACACAGATATTTAAAACCACAGCCCTTTCTCTCGGTGCAGTTCTTGCGCTTAGTGGCTGTATTCGCGAGACTTTCCCCAAGGAGTCTGCGATTACCGAGGAGCAGCTCTTGTCGGGTCAGATGGAGGTAGTAGCTGAGAACCTTTTGAAGGGTATCCCTTCAGGTTTGATGACCTATGTATCTGGCTGGGAGCACACAGACTTCGGTTACCACTCAGTTGGTGTTTACAATGACCACGCTTGCGGTCTTATCACAAGCAATGGTTGGATGACAGGTCTTCCTGCTGGTTATGACCGTTTCTACCCTGCAGCATATAGCTGGGGTTATGCTTCTAACTCAGCTATGCCATCACACGTATGGTATAACTACTATCCTCAGATCAAGGCATGTAACGACCTTATCAAGACTCTTGAGGGTAACGAGACGTTGAAGCACTACTCAGGTATCGCACGCGCTTATCGTGCTATGTTGTACATTGACCTTGCTCGTATGTTCGAGTGTCTCTACGCTGAGAACGAGAACAACCCCAACTACGAGACTGAGCAGTTGGCAGTAGCAGGTCTTACTGTGCCTATCGTAGACGAGAACCTCGATGAGGAGGGTGCAAAGAACAATCCTCGTGCTACACGTGAGGAGTTGTTTAACTTCATCTTCGCTGACCTTGCATTCTGTGAGGATGCATTGGCAGAGTATGTTCCTACAACCATCACTAACCCAGACCTTGCTGTTGTATACGGTCTTTATGCTCGTGCATACCTCTGGTTGGGTGGTTTCGAGGATGGCTTGAGCGGTGAGCTTCCCGAGGGCAACGCAGCTTACACTTTGGCTGCTGAGTACGCTCGCAAGGCTATCACAGCACACGGCGGCGCTATCATGACTGAGGCTGAGTGGACAAGCGTAACTAACGGTTTCAACGTTGCAGCATCTTCATGGATGTGGGGCTTGCAGCACTCTGTTGATACAGTTATCAACAACTTGTTCCAGTTCACAGCTCACATGGCACCCGAGGCATCTTACGGTTATGCTCCATTGTCACAGCTTGGTGTAGCTTCTACAACTTACGATCGTCTTTCTAACACAGACTTCCGTAAGAAGTTGATCAAGGGCCCAAAGACTACTTACGAGGAGTTTAAGCCCTACACTTCAATGGGTAAGGACGAGTGGGATGCTATCGCACCTTATGTAAACTTCAAGTTCCGTCCAGCAAACGGTGAGCGTACAGAGTACAAGTCAGCTGCAGCTGTTACACTTCCTTTGATGCGTTGCGAGGAGATGTACTTCATCGAGATGGAGGCAATCACTCACACTCAGGGTAACGACGCAGGTTGGACTAAGCTTGTTGAGTTCATGGCAAACCGTGACTCTAACTACATCTGTCCTACTACGGATATCGTTGATGAGATCATCTTCCAGAAGGGCGTTGAGTTCTATGGTGAGGGTATCAAGATGTATGATATGAAGCGTTTGAACAAGGGTTACAACTCTGCATACAAGGGTACTAACTATCCTGTTGATGCACGTTTCAACCTCAATGGCCGTGCTCCATGGTGGTCATATCCTATTCCTAAGGATGAGACTGACTTGAACAAGGCACTTATCAACAACAATCCTAACCCATCACAGGCATTCGATCCTATCACTGAGGGTATGGAGTAGTTAAATTTTAAAAATGAAGTTAAATATGAAAAGATTTAAGTTTATATATCTGCTTCTTGCTGTTGTGGGTGTTGTTTCGTTCGCATCATGCCAGCATGAGTATGCAGATTGGGCTCCCGGCGCTGCTGATGCAAACGCGGGTGTATATTTCCCAGACACTAAGAATCTTGTAGTAGAGTCAAAGGATACATCAGTAGATATTCCTGTTAGCCGTGTTAACGCAGGTGAGGCTCTCACAGTTTCTGTACGTTCTGAGGATGTTGAGTCTTGCGGTCTCTTCACAATTCCTGCAAGCGTAAACTTCGAGGCTGGTGCTACCGACTCAAAGATCACTATCACTTTCGATGGTACAAAGCTTGTTCCTGGTAAGCAGTATGCTCTTCTTATCAAGCTCTCTGATGACGAGTCTTCAAAGTATGGTGTTTCTGAGAACATCTTCAAGATTGGTATCGCTGAGCCTTGGAAATCTCTTGGTATGGGTACATATCGTGATGACGTCTTCACTGACGTTTACGGTATCGCTCCTGGTGCACTTGTTCCTGTAGAGGTGTTCCAGCACGAGTTGGAGCCTAATCGCTATCGTATTAACCCATTTGCTGCTTCTACTATCCCTTATATCCTTCAGGGTGTTCCCGAGGATATCGTTTACGGTGATGAGGCAGGTTATCTTGAGTTCATCGTAGCTGAGGATGGTGTTACTGTTACTATGCCTGCTGATGGCTGTCCTACTGGTTTCAAGATGGATTTGGGTAGCGGCTTGGAGAATATGTGGGTTGTTCCTTATCCTATGGATGGTTCAGCTGCTCCAGGTTATGTTGAGGACGGTGTATTCTGGTTCACAACCCCTAGCAACATGGTATTTATGAGCGATAGCGGTAACGGTTGGTATGCTAATAACAATGGTCTTTTGGCTATGGCACTCCCAGGTTCTGAGATTACAGACTACGCTATGGGTGCTGCTTATGCAGGTATGATCGTTGAGGCTGACAACAAGACTCGTTACGCTGTTGTAGACTTTACTCTTGGCGTTAACGTTGAGACTTACAAGTTTACAGTTCTTCCTGGTAATGTAACTGAGGTTGCTGACACTGTAGCTGCTATCGTTGCAGGTAGCGAGGAGCTTGAGATTGTCGAGGCTAAGGCTTCACAGCTCTCTTGGACATTGTCTTTGCCTGAGGCTGGTGTTTACACTATCGTAGCTGTTCCTTATGGTGGCGAAGAGGCTAAGACTGACGATGCTCTTGCTTATGCATTCTATTTCCCCGCTGAGGTTGCAGATATTCCTAATGCAAAGGTAACTGTTGCTATGGATTCTGTAAGCAATCTTATGGAGAAGCCAGAGCTTGAGGAGAAGTATCCTGCTGGTTACTACGCAGCTGTAGAAATCGCAGCTAATCCTAATGAGGTTCGCTCTGTTAAGATGTACGTAAGTCGTCTTGATTATGTCGTTGCATCTAAAATGAAGGATGAGGACATTATAGCAGGGTATGGTGACGATGTTACCGATGTTGTTCTCAAGGGCTTGCAGGATGAGAAGGCTAATGGCTCTGTAATTTTGGGCCCATTCAACCTCCAGACTGGTTCAACAAACGTTGTTTTGGTATCTGTAGAGACTCTCTATGGCGAGAAGTTGTTATTCCACGAGGAGTATACATTGCCTAATGTTTCTGGCGTTGAGCTTGGTAAGTACACTATTGCACAGGGTGACTACAAGGTGAATGTTGAGTTCGTCGGTGGTGCTAAGGAGGGTATTGCTTACTTTGCAATCGATAACTTCGAGTATGAGGGTAAGATCGATGCAACTACTAAGACTATCACATTCGATGGTTACGAGCCTTACTATTGTGATGCTCAGAACCCATCAATGTTGAACACTCTTGCATTCTACTACGATAAGGAGCAGACTCAGGTTTACGGTTTCTGGTCAGCATCTGACAAGGATTTGAAGGAGGCTTCTGACCTCGTATTCTCATTCGATGAGGCTGGTGTAGTAAACGCTCTTAAGAACTACTTTGCAATGTGTATTCATAATATGGATGAGACTTACTCATTTGCTAAGTATGGTTTCTACTTCACACCTGAGGCAACTATCGCTAAGGTTGTAGAGGAGGCTCCCGAGACTCCTGAGACTCCCGAGGATGCTCCTGCAGAGAATCCCGAGGCAGACAAGGCTCGTCTTGCATCTGTAAAGAGCTTGAATGCAAACCTTGTTAAGGCTTCTTCATTCAACGCTTCATCATTCGAGGCTAAGCCTTTCGATGGTGAGGTTAAGCGTGAGATGAAGGCAAGCGTATCACTTCGCTAATTGAGCCTAATTCATAAAACTGTTGCGACCTGTCCGATTGGGCAGGTCGCACTTTTTTTTGTTACGCTATTCGATGTGCCGATAAATAAAGGTTAAATGTACTCTTTTTAATACTTTGTGGCAACAAACTTTTGTATAACCAAAAAAAACACTAAATTTGTAGCGTGAAAGACTGCGAAAACTTTAATTTTTTAAATAATTATGACTAAGGTTAAATTTTCTTTGTTTGCATTGGTTGCAATCATGGCAGCGTCATGCGTTACTGATCCCGTGATGGATGGTGAGAGCGCAGCTGCTGAGAAGAGTGCAGCTGCGAAGATTGTCAACACTCCTGAGAATGCTGTAGATGGAGAGCTCGTTCTCTACGTAGATGAGGAGACTGCTGATGCGTGGACAGTAGACCAGACACGCTCAGGCAATGCACAGCTCGACGCTGTGGCTGCTGAGTATGGTGTTGAGTCTATCAAGCCAGTGTTTAATATGAATATCGACGGCGACGCTAAGCGCGCACAGGGCTTGCACCGTTGGTTTGTCGTTGAGTTCGACAAGGAGGCTGCTGTTGAGCCTATCGCCAACAAGTTCGCTGAGCTTAGCGCAGTTAAGCGTGTTCAGTACAATACGCTTATCGAGCGTCCTAAGATCTCTGCTGTGCCCGTAACCGAGGAGCAGCTCGCTGCTGCTACACGTGCAAATGAGGAGCCTTTCAACGACCCTATGCTCCCATTGCAGTGGCACTACAACAACCGTGGTCTTACTGAGACTATCTTCGCTGGTGCTAAGGAGGGTGAGGATATCGGTGCGTATGGCGCATGGGAGTATACAACTGGTAACCGCGAGGTTATCGTAGCAGTTGTTGATGAGGGCGTCAAGTATGAGCACCCCGACTTGGTTGACAACATGTGGATCAATCAGGTAGAGCTTGGTGGCGCTGAGGGCGTTGATGACGATGGCAACGGCTGGGTTGATGATATTCATGGTGTGAATGCTGTGGCTGGCAACGGTAACATTACTTGGGCTCGTGAGGCTTGGGAGGATGACCAGTATGTTGGTGATACAGGTCACGGTACACACGTTGCAGGTACTGTAGCTGCGGTAAACAACAACGGCATTGGTGTTGCAGGTGTTGCAGGTGGTAATGGTACTGGCAATGGCGTGCGCATCATGTCTATCCAGATCTTCGACGCAAACGATGGTACTTCGCTCGCTAAGAACGCTAAGGGTATTGAGTATGCTGCTGACCGTGGAGCATGTATCTTGCAGAACTCTTGGGGTTACCCATTGCGCCCTGGTCAGACAATAACTGATAACGACTACTCTCAGGGCTATAGCGTGGAGCTTGCAGCACTTCGCTACTTCGTTTCACGCAGCAACTGCGCAGCTATGCAGGGTAACGTGGTTATCTTCGCTGCTGGTAACGAGGCCGAGCCTACTGCAAACTACCCAGGTGCGTTCAACGAGTTTATCGCTGTAACGGCTACTGCTCCCGACGGCATGCCCACAACATATACTTGCTATAACGTAGGTTGTAACGTGGCTGCTCCTGGTGGTGAGACTGAGGTGCTCAAGGGCTCGTGGTCAGATAACGGTTGTGTGCTCTCTACTATTCCCGCTGAGACATTCGACTACATGACTGGCCGTGTGTATGGCTCTGATTACGGCTACATGCAGGGTACATCAATGGCTTGTCCTCACGTATCGGGTGTTGCTGCTTTGGTGTTGTCATATGCTTTGGAGAACGGTATCAAGCTCACAAATACTCAGCTTTACGACATCCTTACATCTTCAGTGCGTAATATCGACAACAGCCTTACTGGCTCAGTAACACGTCACGCATACAACTCAAGCAAGACTCCTTATGAGTTCTACCTTGATGGTTACAAGGGTAAGATGGGTACTGGTAAGTTGGATGCAACGCTTGCTATTATGAACCTTCGCGGTGCTACATGTGTGCCCGTGGTTGTTGGCGAGGAGTATGCCTTGAAGTTGGGTGATATCATCGGTACAGGCGACATCAACGTGACAATGACTCGTGATTATGTAATCTCTGAGGAGGTTAAGGCACGCCTCGGCATCACTGCTGACTTCTTCAGCAACACCATCTATATCAAGTGTGATAAGCCTGGTATTGGCGTTATCACCATCAAGTATATCGCTGGTGGTACTGCTGTTGGTGGTGGTGACACTACTGGTGGTAAACTCATGGAGAAGGAGGTTGTTATCATCTCACGCGAGATCAACGACAACGGCGCGTGGTTGTAACATATTGTAGAACCCATAATGAATTTAATGATATGAAAATTTTTAAGATTTTATCATTGGCAGCAGTGTTGCTTCTATCTGTTGCATGTGATGATAAACCAGGTGGTGACAACTCAAACATTGGCTCATTCGAGGCTATCGAGAACGAGTGGAAGTTGGTATCGGTAGATGGTGTTGCAGCTGACTTTACAGTATATATCAAGTTTGAGTCTGGCATCTTCGCTATGTACCAGCAGGTGTACTCTTGGAACTATGTGTTCTATGATGGTGAGTACTCTGTAGATGGTGGCGTGCTTAGCGGTACATACTTCGACGGTGGTGCTTGGAAGACTGCTTATACTGGTGGTGTCTCTACAGATGGCAAGAGCCTTACACTTAAGAGCCAGGAGGCTGCTCCTGTGACCTACGTGTATGAGGCATGCACAATTCCAGAGAATGTCATGGAGGAGGCTACTGCAACTCGTTCTATCGAGGTTGTACCCTTCTTGTAATATCCGATTATAAGGCAGATATCTACTGCTGTTAGCAAAAAGTACCGTCGATGGGTAGTACTTAGCGTACATCCCATTGACGGTACTTTTTTGTTGAGCGGCATAAAAGCACATCTATGATAATAAATCCACTCTACCTATGTGTATCTCAAACCTCATGTGCCTACATTAAATTCTCTAAATGAGTTATTTCGTATGAAAAAAACGTATGTTGTCGTTGCATATTGACGTTATTTTTGTAATTTTGCATCATGGAAGTTTGCGTTTATACGCACACGCTAAGGGTGAAACAATTTAACTATTAACTAATATGAACAAAACAAAGGTTTTTCTTCTTGCGTTGGCGGGATTGTTCGCAGTGTCGTGCGCTACTAACACTGTAGATGAGCCAACCGTTGCCCAGAGCAACGCAGTTGCTAAGAAGTTTGTCAACACTCCTGAGAGTGCTGTCAAAGGTGAGGTTATCCTCTATGTAGATGAGGCTACAGCTGCACAGCTTGAGGGTGCAGAGGTTGCTACTCGTTCTGGCGTCTCTTCTCTCGACGCTGTCGTATCTGAAATTGGTGCTACAGCCGTAACTCCAGTGTTTAACATGATGGTTAATGCTGAGCTTAAGCGTGAGCTGAACATGCATCGTTGGTACACAGTGTCTTTCCCTGAGAGTGTAGATATTGAGATTGCTGCTAAGCGTCTTGCAAGTGTTAAGGAGGTTGAGAGTGTTCAGTTTTCAACAAAGGTAGCTGTGCCAAAGACTACAGCAACAGAGGTAGATCCTTCGGAGATTGCCCAGACACGCTCTGATGATGTGCCTTATGATGACCCCATGTTGCCTTTGCAGTGGCACTACCGCAACCTCGGTCTTCAGTCAACCCACCCCAAGGTTAAGGCAGGAGCTGATATCAACCTTTTCCCTGCATGGGAGCATACTTCTGGCCGCCCAGACATCATCGTTGCTGTGGTTGATGAGGGTGTTTGCTACACTCACGAGGACCTCAAGGATAATATGTGGGTAAACGAGGCTGAGGCAAATGGCGCTGAGGGTGTCGACGATGATAATAATGGTTACGTAGATGATGTTCACGGCTACAACTTTGCATACAACGGTCGTGTGACATGGAACCGTACAGGTGACTCAGGTCACGGTACACACGTAGCGGGTACAGTAGCTGCTGTAAACAACAACGGCATTGGTGTTGCAGGCGTTGCAGGTGGTACAGGCAATGGCGATGGCGTAAAGATGATCTCATGTCAGATTATCTCTGGTGGTGATGCTGCAGGCGCAAGTGCTACAGCTAAGGCTGTTGAGTATGCTGCTGACCGTGGAGCATGTATCTTGCAGAACTCATGGGGCTTTGGTGCTGGTCAGATTGCTAACGACTCACAGTTTGAGAGCGGTCAGACAAGTGTTGAGCGTACAGCGTTTGAATACTTCATGACAAAGAAGAATAATCCTAACTTGGAGGGAGGTATCGTAATCTTCGCTGCTGGTAACGATGGTAAGGCTGTTGCAGGTTATCCCGCGGCATACAATGAGTATATTGCAGTTACAGCTATTGGCCCTGATGGTCTTCCTACATACTACACATGCTATGACCGTGGTTGCAACGTTGCAGCTCCTGGTGGTGAGTATGCCCCAGTAACATGGGCTGATTCAGGCTGTGTCGTATCTACAGTGCCTACAAACTTGTTCAAGACTGGTTATGCTAAGATGCAGGGTACATCTATGGCATGTCCCCATGTGTCAGGTATTGCAGCTTTGGCTATCTCTTATGCAATGGATAACAACATCGTACTCTCATTGCCTGAGTTGAAGGATATCATTGTAAGTTCTGTTAACGATATCAATGCCTCACTTACAGGCTTTAAGGAGCATGTTGAGGGTGGTCAGCTTAACCTCTCAAGCTATAACAAGAAGATGGGTACCGGTCTTATTGATGCTTATCGCGTGTTAATGGCCGTTCGTGGTACTAAGTGTATTCCCATTCCTCTTGGTGAGTCTGTAATTATCGATATCAACAACTATATTGGTGATGGCACTAATAGCATCAAGATGCTTGAGTCAGAGATCAGTACCGAGGTAGTTGAGAAGCTTGGTGTTTCAGATATGAAGTGGATCGGTAATAAGCTAATTATCACATGTACAAAGCCAGGTTCTGCAATTGTTACATTGAAGTATGTTGCTGGTGGTACCCATGTTGGTGGTGGCCAGATTACTGGTGGTATGGAGGCTCAGCAGGAGTTTGCATTTGTTGTACGTCCAGGTGTAAAGGTTGATGAAGGTACTAATATGCCTATCGCTCCTGGTGGTTGGTTGTAGTTTTTTTTGAACTTGCATAGAGTAAATTATAAAGAGTAAAATTTATGAAAAGTTTTAAGATAGTTGCATTGGCAATGATGTTGCTTGTGGCATTTACTGGCTGCGAACCTGCTTCAGGTCCAGGAGGTAAGGCTAAGGGTGTAGTTGGTGAGTGGTCTTTGGTGCAGTGGAATGAGGAGGCTCCCGAGTTTCATGTATATGTAGCGTTTGCTGCTGACGGTACATTCGAGATGTATCAGCAGGTATGGTCATTTGATTATGAGCTATTTAAGGGTGAGTATACTCTTTCTGGCGATGTGCTCACAGGAGTATATGAGGATGGTACAAACTGGGCTTGCGCTTACCGTGTAGAAAAGGTTGATGACAAGCTTTACATGTATAGCCAGGAGGATATCTCTGTAACAAGCGTGTACGAGGCGTGCACTATCCCCGTGGAGATTATCGGTGAGGCTACTACTACACGTACAGCAGAGGTTGTCCCCTTCTTGTAATCGGAAACACGACTTAGAGTCTAAATTTATGGGGTAATTCTATTAAGAGAGTTACCCCAATTTTTTATCTGTTTATGAAGCAATTATTAGCGCTGTTTACGTTTATTTGCTGCTGTGTATCTATTACTGTAGCTGAGGAGGTGTCGCCGACTATCGCTATGCGTGTTGCAAGTGAGGTGTTGGGTGGTGCTACCCGTAGTGGTGATCTCGCTATAGTGTGGGATAGCTCTGCTATTGGTGCTACGCGTGGTGGTGATGACGCTCCAACGTTCTATGTTATAGCTCCAGAGTCGGGTAGTGGCTTTGTGATTGTTGCTGGCGATGATGTCGTTACACCCATTTTAGCATACTCTACTCGTTATTCTGCGCCATCATCCGAGGTGCTACCACCCAATTTCGAGGGATGGTTGCGTTATGTAGATTCAGCTGTACGTTTTGCGCGTGAACACAATGTTGAGTCAGATGGCTTGACGGTTGAGAAGTGGAACGAGGAGTATAAGCCTGTTGATGCGCTTATGCTGAATACGGCGCGTTGGAGCCAGGTGCCACCGTATAACAACCACTGTCCTATGGATGGTGATGCGCGTAGCCTGACTGGTTGTACGCAGACGGCTATGGCCATCATAATGCACCATCATCGTTGGCCAGCACGTGCCCAAGGTGTTACGGAGCCTTATACAACCATGACTCAGGGCATTGCGGTTGATGCGCGAGATATCAACCACGCCTACGAGTGGAATTTGATGCGCGAAACCTATGTCGAGGGTGAGTATAGCGATGCTGAGGCAGAGGCTGTAGCGGTGCTAATGGCTGATATAGGCCATGCATTCAAGGCTGACTATGCAGCCCTTGCAACGGGTGCCATGCCCGACATGATGGCACTATATAAGAATTTTGGATATAGCCCCTCGGCGCATGTCGTATTGCGTCAGAGCCACTCGGACAACTATTGGCACGCTATGCTGCGCCGTGAGTTGGAGGCTGGTCGCCCGCTCTATTATGCTGGATATACGGCTGACTGGAGTGGTCATGCGTTTGTTATTGATGGAGTGGATGAGAACGACTACTTCCATGTTAACTGGGGATGGGGAGGCCCCTACGACGGCTTCTTCTTGATAGATAATTTGCTGCTTGGAGAGTATCATTTCGACACAGAGCATTGGGTGGTCTTTGGCATGCACCCTATGCGTGATGGGGAGATAGATAACTGGTTATACCTCACCTCATCAGGCTTGAACATCGCGACGAAGGAGTTTGTTGAGGATGTGCCGTTTGATGTAAAACCCATCTCTGTGGGTAACTACTCACAGCTCGATTTCAGGGGAGAGGTGCGAGTAGGTCTGTGTGATAAGAGTGGAGAGTTCAAGGCGTGGGTTACTGAAGCTGCGGGTATCGAACTTCTACCACTATTTGCTAGCAGCACTGACGGAATGAAGGGTGTTATCAAGGATGATATCGCTGTGGGTGATCGCCTTGTTGTCTTTTACCGTAGTTATGATAGTGATAAGTGGTTTAGGATGAAACCCTATGTCGAGAGTGCATGTGCAGAGGTTGTTGTAAGGTATGCCCCTATTGGAGATACCACCTCGATGTGGTATGACAAGGAGAGTGGAGCGCTCGTTGTAAAGTACGATGACGATGTTAAGTCGGCCCTCTACCTCCAGGGAGAGTATGTCGATGAGGGTATTACTATAAGCACAGGACGTATGCTTATCGACACTAATCAGCTGCAGCGTGGTGTTACGTATACGATCTATCTTGAGCGTAAAGATGTGGAGTCTAAAAGTGTGGAGTTGTGCCTTAATAATTTGTAGAGTATGAGGAGAGTGTTGTTTGTCGCAGTCATGCTAATTATGGTGGCTGTGGCGTGTAAAAATCGAGATAATGAGGTTGTTGAACCGCCAGTATTAGTATTTGAGGTTGAGGATGCCGAACTAACTATCAGTCACGAGGCTCAAGAGGTTGAAATCGCTGTGGTTAGTAATCAGGATGTTAGTTGCGACTGCGATGTTGAGTGGATAAACGTGTTGAGTATAGATAAAAAGGACAACTATGTCGTTGTGTTGCGTGTTGATGCTAATGTGCAACGCGCGGAGCGTGCAGCTGAGATATCACTGCATGCGGGTGACGAGGTGCGTGTAGTTAAAATAGTGCAGATGGGAATGCCTGAGGTCATGCAGGTAATCATAGCCCATCGTAATCAGCACCTTGAGTCTCCGGAGTGGGGTGGTGAAGCCGTTAGCGGTAGCGTGGATTGGGGTGATGACACGTCGGAAAACTATGTCGAAGGCATGGCGCACGACTATGCGCACGAAGAGTCCTACACCGCAACATTTACAATGTCGGGTGCTACATCATTTCGTATCGATAGAATAGGTGATATGGATGGCCTAACGATCGCTGTTAACTGAGTTGGGAAATATGGCACTCATGATGGTGTCAGTAGCTCCGCAATGCTCCTTGGTATATATACGTGCCGAGGAGCTTGCTTTTTGAAGTGCTGGGCTCTCATGTTTGATAGGTGAGAACCATGCTTCAAGCTCTGTGTAGGATGATATCGAACATGCTGCACCCAGTTCTATCATGTCACATGCTTCGCGGAACTTGTGATAGTTGGGACCAAAGGCTATCGGCAGTCCGAAGGTCGCGGCCTCGAGAGTGTTATGTATGCCAACACCGAAGCCACCACCAATATATGCCCATCGAGCATAGCCATATAGTGACGACAAGAGTCCAATGGTGTCGAGGATGAGAACCTGGGTGTTGCTAAAGTCACTGCTGTCACTTGAGCGTGTGTAGCGAGCAACACCACCATCTACCTTTTTCTCGATGTGCTGCATGCGTGCTTCATCCATCTCGTGTGGCGCAATAACAAAGCGTATGTCGGGGTGATGGTTGATTAGCTCAATGAGTAACTCCTCATCCTTGCCCCATGTGGAGCCTGCAACAAATAGGTGGCCATCTCCCTTAAAATTTTCAACTATGGGTATGCGCCTTGCGGCACTCGCAATGGTGGCCACGCGGTCGAAGCGTGTGTCGCCCGCAACCACATTTCTGTCGTAGCCAACACGGTGTAGTAGCTCCTTGGATGCATCATCCTGTAGGAATATGGTTGTATATGTGTTGAGGGCTCGTCGCCACATAGTGCCCCATGGGTGGAAGTGTATCTGCGTGGGGCGGAAGATGGCTGATACCAAGTAGGTTGGTATGTTGCGCAGGCGTAACTCGTTGAGGTAGTTGAGCCAAAACTCATACTTCACGAATATCGCCACCTCGGGGTGCACGGCATTGATGAAGCGTGTGACATTCGATGGGGTGTCGGAGGGGAGGTAGAAGATGTGGTCGGCGCCGGGGTAGTTCTTGCGTATCTCATATCCCGATGGTGAGAAGAAGGTTAGAACAACTATGGCGTCGGGGATGAGCTCCTTTATGCGCTCGATGATGGGGCGTCCCTGCTCAAACTCTCCCAGCGAGGCGGCGTGTAGCCACACTATGCGTCCCTGCACACCCGCCATGCTCTGCTCGATATGCTCCAATAGATCTTTGTGTCCATCGCGCCAAAGCTTTGCCTTGTGGTTGTGGTGCGCTGCGAGCGATATGCCCGCCTCGTAAATGTTGATGCCTATGTTATATAATAGTCCCATCCTGCATAATAGTTTGGGGTTGCCACAATGGTCTATTGGACAACCCCAGATTTAACTACATGATATTCTCTGTATATTCAACTGCCGTATCACCATTGTCGTTCCACGTCACAGCTATGAGGTCGAACTGCAAGTCGAGGTGTATGCCATGTATCGCCCTGTAGGCTGTTGCACCACGGCGTAATGTTCTGATTTTCTGGTCGTCAATACTGTCGTATGCGCTTTCCCAGCCACCCTCTTTGCGGGTCTTTACCTCTACAAAGTGCAACGTATCGTAGTGCTGCGCTATGATGTCAATCTCGTAGCGTCCCGCACGCCAGTTGCGTTCCACGATGTAGTAGCCCCTCTCGCGTAACCACTCCGTGGCGATATCCTCGCCACGATTGCCGATTATGGTGGTGATACCACTCATTATGCTTAACTACTTCGCGCGACGAATGAGGAAGTCGAGGTTGTCACCAGGCTGTACCTCTATAGTCTCGCGACCCTTCTTGAATACGCGCATGGGGCGTGAGCCGATAAGCTGAATACCCTCGTCGTTGATGCGGAGCATGCAACCCTCACGCAAACCTACAACATAGCGGCTACGGTTAGCCTCGAGGTACTCCAAGATGCGCTGCTCGCGAGTCTCGCCTGCATGACCCTCGGGGTTAGCGTCGAGGTAGTGGGGGTTGATCTGGAATGATACCAAGCCAATAGCGCGGAATGACTCGGGCTGTACGATAGGCATGTCGTTTGTAGTGCAGATGGTAGGACATGTTACGTTGCTACCAGCAGACCAGCCGACGTATGGAACACCAGCCTTCACGCGGTGGAAGATCATGTCGAGAAGGTCCTCCTCCTGCATCTTCTTCAAAAGTGCGAAGGTGTTACCGCCACCGATTACGATAGCCTGTGCGTGGCGTATGAAGTTGCGCTTGTTGAGCGCGTGGTGTATTGAGCGAACTTTGATGCCAATCTCGTCGAAACGAGCCTGAACCTTTGCCTCATACTCGTCGTAAGAGTATGTCACAGCAGCGTAGGGAACGAAAACAACCTCGCTAACACCCTCGAGAGTCTTTGCAATCTCTGCAATGGGGTATTTAAGGTAAGCCTCACCGGCATTGGTAGAATTGGAAATTAATAAAAGGTTCATAATCTATTAATTATTAGAAGGTTATCTTATATGTGTATAAAATTGCTGATAATTTTTTAGCGTAATAATGTCAAAGATAATAAAAAAAGTGTTACATTTGCACAGTCGAGAGAAAAAAAATCCTCGACAGTAAGTTACAGTAGGAAGATATATACTACTATAATGTTT
This sequence comes from Alistipes sp., assembly GCA_017646785.1. The sequence goes on along the minus strand of JAGCLX010000067.1, from coordinate 2,922 downwards.
AACTAAAACTTATTTATTATGTCAGAAATTCAGTCAAAAGTTGTCGAGATCATCGTTGACAAGTTGGGCGTTAAGGAGTCAGAGGTTGTTGCAGAGGCAAGCTTCACAGCACACCTCGGTGCAGATTCTTTGGATCAGGTAGAGCTTATCATGGAGTTCGAGAAGGCTTTCGACCTTCAGATTCCCGATGCAGATGCTGAGAAGATCCAGACTGTAGGCGATGCTATCAACTACATCGAGTCTCACAAGTAATAACTGATCTATACTTTCGCTTGCGAGGTTGAGATTACATTAGCCGCGATGTTGGCTGTCGTGAGATAGTATCATCGAGGCTTGTTATCAAGAGAAGTATGGACTATGCCAAGGGCAATTACTCCCTCGGTTTAGTCCATTTTCTATGCTTCGCAACCCTAAAACATGTGGTTATTTCGTAGTACGTTAGGTTATCATGTTTGATTTTCTGCTTAGGCCATTGCGTCGCAACTTCGGTAGCGATAAGCATTTCTATGCGGCTATAGACAATATGTTTGGCTTTGTGCCTAACAACATTGAGTTGTATAAGGTTGCCCTCATCCATAAATCGGCATCTGTCGAATTGGAGGATGGTAGTCATATCAACAATGAGCGTCTTGAGTTTTTGGGTGATGCTGTTATTGAGAGTGTTACGTCAGACTATCTCTTTATTGAGTTTCCAGATCGCGATGAGGGCTTCCTCACACAGGTGCGCTCGAAGATGGTGTCGCGTCAGTCGCTCAACCGAATAGCCTCTGCCATAGGACTTGACAAACATGTAATCTCGAATGCTGCGGGTAACTCAACTCAGAAGCACATCTATGGTGATGCCTTCGAGGCGATGATGGGTGCTATATATCTCGATCAGGGATACGACTTCGTTAATCGCCTGCTTATCAATAAGATATTCGTAAACTACTTGTCGTTGGACGATGTTTTACAGTCGGAGACCGACTTCAAGAGCCGCTTGATAGAGTGGTGCCAGAAGAACCGCTACTCGATTGAGTTCCGCACGACAAACGATAGCTCGCAGGGTACATCGCGCCCAGGCTTCCAGTCGGTGGTGTATGTGGATGGCATTGCTGTAGGTCATGGACACGGCGATTCTAAAAAGGCAGCAGAGCAGAATGCTGCGTACTCGGTGTCAACAGCCTCGCCTATGACGATAACTGATGAGAGCAGTGCCGAGATACTGGATCGCCTGGATCGTATGTCGAGTTAATTTAAATCTTTAGGGATATAGACCTTGTGAATTAGTTGTAGTTCACAAGGTTTTTTTTATGTGTGTGGTGCGGTATGCGAACTTTTTTTCGTATCTTCGTGAAATAAATTTCTTTGAGATGAAAAATATCACAGATAAACTTCAGTCGCGCGGTGCGCAGTCGCTCTCGGATGAGGAGATTGTATCTATCGTGCTGGCGGAACACCCTGCGGATGACAACGCTAAAGCTATGGCCGAGGAGGTTATGACCGAGGCGGGTGGTTCGCTTGTCGGTATTGTGGGCGTGGATGTTCAGCGCCTACGTATGATGGCAGGGTTGGGACGCATGCGTGCGTTGAGGTTGCTTGCAGCTGCGGAATTTGGTCGTAGGATAGCTGTGGCGGAGGCTTCGACGCATGACTATGTGCGCTCGGATGGCGACGTGGTGCGTATCATGGAGCCGATGATGGGAGGCATGCAGCATGAGGAGTGCTGGGCGTTGTATCTCGCATCGTCGGGTAAAGTATTAGATCGTGTACGCATTAGTCAGGGAGGTGTGCAGTCAACAGTGGTTGATTGTAAGTTGGTGATACGCAGAGCATTGGAATTGTTGGCTGTGCAGGTAGTATTGGTGCATAACCACCCCTCTGGTAGCCCCGACCCGAGCCAGCAGGATAGGGATCTAACGAAGCGTGTGGCTCAGGCAGCGGAGCTATTCGAGATACGTCTTTTGGACCATGTGATTATTGCTCGCGGTGCTCACTTCTCGTTCCGCGCACATAATCTTCTAAAATAGGCTACGTTTAGAGAAAATTTACTATCTTTGCAGCTTGAATATACCGTAGGTATAAAACCTGAATTAAGTAACAAAAAACGATATAGATTATGACACAGGAAGAATTGTTTAAGAAGCTTATTGCTCACTGCAAGGAGTATGGCTTTATTTTCCCCTCAAGTGAGATTTACGACGGCCTCGGTGCTGTATACGACTATGGTCAGAATGGTGTTGAGCTCAAGAATAACATCAAGAGCTACTGGTGGGACTCAATGGTTAAGCTCCACGAGAACATCGTAGGTATCGATGCAGCGATCTTCATGCACCCACGCGTATGGGAGGCATCGGGTCACGTAGGTGCGTTCAACGACCCACTTATTGACAACAAGGACTCAAAGAAGCGTTACCGCGCTGACGTTCTTGTTGAGGACTGGATGGCTAAGCAGGAGGAGAAGATCGAGAAGGAGGTTGAGAAGGCTCACAAAAGATTCAAGGAGAATTTCAACCGTGAGCAGTTCGTTACTACTTCACCCCGCGTATTGGAGATCAAGGCTAAGATGGATGCTGTTCACGAGCGCTTCGCAACAGCTCTCAACGAGAACAACCTCGAGGAGCTTAAGCAGATTATCCTTGACTGCGAGATCGTATGCCCCATCTCTGGCACTCGTAACTGGACAGATGTTCGTCAGTTCAACCTTATGTTCTCAACACAGATGGGTTCTACTGCCGATGGCGCAAATACAGTATATCTCCGTCCTGAGACTGCACAGGGTATCTTTGTGAACTACCTCAATGTTCAGAAGACTGGTCGTATGAAACTCCCCTTCGGTATCGCACAGATTGGTAAGGCATTCCGTAACGAGATTGTTGCTCGTCAGTTTATCTTCCGTATGCGTGAGTTCGAGCAGATGGAGATGCAGTTCTTCGTGCAGCC
>JAGCLX010000066.1 GCA_017646785.1 Alistipes sp. | reverse complement strand
GCGCTTCTCACTCCCACACGCATCTACGTTAAGCAGGTGTTGAAGGTTATCGCCGAGTGTGACGTTCACGGCATCAGCCACATCACAGGTGGTGGTTTCGACGAGAACATTCCTCGCATCTTGAAGGATGGCCAGGGTGTAGAGGTTAAGGAGGGCACATGGGAGATCTTACCCGTGTTCCAGCTCCTGGAGAAGTATGGCAAGGTGTCACACCGCGAGATGTTCAACATCTTCAACATGGGTATCGGTATGGTTATCGCATTGCCCGAGGCTGACGCCGAGAAGGCTATCGCTATCCTTGCTGAGTGTGGCGAGCGTGCTTCGGTTATCGGCCGCGTAGTCGAGGGTGAGGGTGTAACAATTCTCTAAAGGAGCCTTAGACTATGAGAAAGACACGTTTGGCTGTATTTGCCAGTGGCAGTGGTAGCAACTACGAGGCCATTGCCAAGGCGTGTAGCGAGGGTCTTATAGACGCTGAGGTTGTACTCTTGGTGTGCGATAAGCCTGGTGCTTATGTTCTGGAGCGCGCTAAGCGTTACGGCACTGAGTGCTTCGCTTTCAACCCCAAGGAGTATGAGTCGCGTGAGGCATACGAGACAGTGCTGGCTACAATGCTCGACGAGCGTGGGGTAGACTACGTCTGCCTTGCGGGATATATGCGCATCGTGGGCAAGGTGCTCTTGGAGCGCTATGAGCGTCGCATTGTCAACATCCACCCCTCGTTGTTACCCTCGTTCAAGGGTGCACATGCCATTCAGGATGCCGTTGACTATGGTGTAAAGCTCTTTGGCGTTACTACCCACTTTGTTGACGAGACTTTGGACGGTGGCCGTATCATCGACCAGGCAGGTGTTGTCTATGAGGGTAGCGACATCGAGGAGCTCACCAACCACATCCACAGCATCGAGCATATGCTTTATGTAAAGACTATTAACAAATTGATAAATAAGAAGTTCTAAGATATGAGAGCATTAGTTAGTGTTAGCGACAAGTGTGGCGTTGTGGAGTTCTGCGAGAACTTGCGCCGCCTTGGCTGGGAGATTATCGCTACGGGAGGTACACAGAAACTCCTCGAGGATAGCGGTGTGAAGACCATCGGCATCAGCGACGTTACGGGCTTCCCCGAGATATGTGACGGCCGTGTAAAGACCCTTCACCCCAAGGTGCATGGTGGTCTATTGGCACGCCGTGACGACGAGAGCCACTTGCAGGCGTTGCGCGATAACTCGATTGAGTTCATCGACATGGTTTGTGTGAACCTATACCCCTTCCGTCAGACCATCGCCAAGCCCGATGTTAAGATGGAGGATGCTATTGAGAATATCGACATTGGTGGCCCATCTATGTTGCGCTCAGCAGCTAAGAACTACCGCGATGTGACCGTTGTGTGCGACCCCACAGACTATGCTCGCATCATCGCTGAGATTGAGGAGGGTGGCAACACAACTCTCAAGACACGCCTCGAGCTCTCGGCAAAGGCCTATACCCACACCGCAGAGTACGACATGTGCATCGCTACGTATATGCGTAAGCAGGCCGAGTTGAATGAGAAGCTCTTTGCGTCGTTCGACCTCGTTCAGTCATTGCGCTACGGTGAGAACCCCCACCAGTCGGCAAAGTTCTACGCTTCGTCTGATAAGGTTCCCTACTCGTTGGCTACAGCCAAGCAGCTCAATGGCAAGGAGATGTCGTATAACAACATCCAGGACGCTAACGCAGCACTTAACATTGTGCGTGAGTTCAGCGAGCCTTTTGCAGTGGGCCTCAAGCACATGAACCCCTGTGGTGCTGCTATTGGCAAGGATATCAAGGAGGCATGGCAGAAGGCCTACGAGGCTGATACCGTGAGCATCTTCGGTGGTATCGTGGCTGTCAACCGCGAGATTACTAAGGAGGTTGCCGAGCTCATGAAGCCCATCTTCTTGGAGATTATCATGGCGCCCTCGTTCTCGGATGAGGCACTCGAGGTGCTCTGCACAAAGAAGAACTTGCGCCTCTTGCAGGTCGACATGTCGTCATCGGACAACGAGCAGATGCAGTATGTCACCGTGAATGGCGGTCTTTTGGTGCAGAAACTCGATACCGACACCAAGGAGGTTGTTGCCGATATGTGTGTTACTGAGCGTAAGCCCTCTGCCGCAGAGATTGAGGATATGAACTTCGGCTGGCGCATTGTTAAGCATGTTAAGTCTAACGCTATCGTTGTGGTTAAGGATGGTCACACCGTGGGCGTTGGTGCTGGTCAGATGAACCGCGTAGGCTCTGCCGAGATTGCTCTTAAGCAGGCTCAGGCTGCGGGCTTCACCGAGGGTCTTGTGCTCGCTTCTGACGGCTTCTTCCCCTTTGATGACACCGTTACACTTGCCGAGCAGTATGGCGTAACGGCTCTTGTTCAGCCAGGTGGTAGCGTTCGCGACGAAGATTCAGTTAAGAAGGCTAACGAGTTCGGTATGACAATGACTGTTACTGGCATGCGCCATTTTAAGCATTAAAATTGTAAGTAAAAGAGTATGAATGTATTAGTTATTGGTTCGGGTGGTCGTGAGCACGCCATTGTCGAGGCTATCTCGCGCTCGCCTAAAGCCCCAAAGATATATGCAGCACCTGGTAACGCCGGCATCGCAGCGTTGGCAGAGTGTGTGGCAATCAAGGACACCGAGGTGGATAAGCTCGTGGAGTTCGCTAAGGCTAACGCCATTGACCTCACCGTTGTAGGTCCCGAGGCTGCATTGGCTGCGGGTGTTGTTGACCGCTTCCGCGAGGAGGGTCTTAAGATCTTCGGCCCCACAAAGGCAGCAGCAGAGATTGAGGCGAGCAAGGATTTCGCTAAGCGCCTCATGGTTAAGTACGACGTTCCCACTGCGGCATATGCTACATTCTCGGACTTCGATGCAGCATTGGCATACGTTAAGCAGGGCTCGCTCCCCACAGTGTTGAAGTACGACGGCTTGGCAGCTGGTAAGGGCGTAGTTATTGCTACGACTATGGAGGAGGCTGAGGCAACGTTGCGCGACATGCTCCTCGATACACGCTTTGGAAAGGGTAGTGTGGTTATAGAGGAGTTCCTCACTGGCGAGGAGTTCTCGTTGATGTGCTTCGTGGCTGGCAATAAGATATGCCCCATGCCCGTAGCTCAGGACCACAAGCGCGCTTACGACAACGACGAGGGCCCCAACACGGGTGGTATGGGTGCTTACACAGAGTTGCCCTTCATCACCGCGGAGGACCACGCCTACGCCATGGAGAATATCATGCAGCGCGTAGCTGATGCTATGGTCGAGGAGGGTACTCCATTCACTGGTGTATTGTATGGTGGCTTGATGAAGACTCCTAGTGGCATCAAGGTTATCGAGTTCAACGCTCGCTTTGGCGACCCCGAGACAGAGGTTGTGTTGCCCCGCTTGAAGAGCGACGCTATCGACGTGTTTATGGCTGTAGCATCCAACGAGCAGCCCGCGGCAGAGTGGTCTGAGGGCGCTACGCTCGGCATTGTGCTTGCATCGAAGGGCTATCCTGGCGACTACACAAAGGGTCATGTCATTCGTGGCGTGGAGAATGTTAAGTCTAAGGTCTACCACATGGGTACAGCCATGAAGGATGGCGAACTTGTAACGAATGGCGGTCGTGTGTTGTTTGTTGTAGCCGAGGCAGCAACGCTCCGCGAGGCACAGCAGAAGGCGGAGGCTGATGTTCAGCTTATCGAGTGTGACAACCTGTTCCACCGCACAGACATCGGTGCTAAGGCGTTCCGCTAATTGTGTAATTGTTAAATTGAGAACCTATGATTATAAGTGGTAAAGAATTATCTAAGTCACTTAAGGAGAAACTTAAGGTGAGGGTTGCCCAGCTCGCTACGGAGTATGGCCGTGTGCCCAACCTTGTTGTTGTCCTTGTTGGTGACGACCCAGGTAGCGTGTCATACGTTACGGGTAAGGCTAAGGCTGCCGACGAGGTGGGTATCCGCAATACAACACTACGTCGTGAGGCTACCATCACCGAGGAGGAGCTCTTGGCACTTGTCGAGGAGCTGAACAACGACAACGACGTTGACGGCATCCTCATTCAGTTGCCCCTACCTAAGCATATCGACGAGAACAAGGTTATCGCCGCTATCTCGCCCGAGAAGGATGTTGACGCTTTCCACCCCATGAACGTGGCTAAGCTGTGGCTCAAGCAGCCATGTGTATTGCCTTGCACACCCAAGGGCATCATCAAGTTGTTGCACTTCGCAGGTGTTGATATTGCTGGCAAGGAGGCTGTGGTTGTTGGTCGCAGCAACATCGTGGGTCAGCCCGTTGCTAAGTTGCTCTTGGACCAGAATGCAACGGTGACTGTGGCTCACTCGCGCACTAAGAACCTCGCCGAGGTGACACGCCGTGCCGATATCCTCGTTGTGGCTATAGGCAAGGAGCGCTTCCTCACTGCCGACATGATTAAGCCTGGCGCTGTGGTCATCGACGTGGGTGTTAACCGCGACAGCCGTACTGGCAAGCTCTGTGGTGACGTAGACTACGAGGAGGCTCAGCATGTAGCATCGGCCATCACCCCCGTGCCTGGTGGTGTGGGTCCCATGACCATCACCTGCCTCATGGAGAACACCGTGGAGGCCTTCCTAAACAGAATGAACAAGTAATAACATAAAACATAACTAACCTGCCTTATGATTGAGAGATATAGCAGAGAGATTATGCGCAAGGTG
>JAGCLX010000065.1 GCA_017646785.1 Alistipes sp. | reverse complement strand
GTCAGCATCGAATGCGTGGAGGGGCTGACCCAACTCGAAGAGAACGTAGTTGGTGATGTCGACGAGGTTGTTCTTGGGGTTGATGCCCGCAGCGCGCAACTCGTTCTGCATCCACTCTGGTGATGGAGCAATCTTGCAGCCGCTAACGGTGATACCTGCATAGCGGGGCGCTGCCTCTGTGTTTACAACCTCTACCTCGATGGTGCGTGATGTGTCATCAACCTTGAAACCATCAACAGATGGAAGCTTGAACTCAACTCGCTCGCCTCGGCTCTTGAGGTATGCTGCGATGTCGCGTGCCACGCCGATGTGTGATGCAGCGTCCACACGGTTAGGTGTAAGGCCAATGCCGATAAGGTAGTCGTCAGCGATGTGGAGATACTCCTTTGCTGATGTGCCCACCACTGCATCTGCGGGGAGCTCCATGATACCCTCATGGTTACGACCGATGCCGAGCTCATCCTCTGCACAGAGCATACCGAGCGACTCAACACCACGAATTTTGCTACGCTTAATCTTGAACTCCTCATCTGAGTCGATGGGGTAGAGCACTGCGCCCACTGTAGCGCACATAACCTTCAAGCCCTTGCGGCAGTTTGCTGCTCCGCAGACAATCTGCAATGGTGCCTCTGCGCCAACATCTACGGTGGTGATGTGGAGGTGATCAGAATCGGGATGGTCCTCGCATGTTAGCACCTCGCCAACAACAACACCCTTCAAGCCACCCTTGATGGTCTCAATCTTCTCAAACTCCTCGACCTCGAGACCAAGCTCGGTGAGTATTTCGGCCATGCGCTCAGCCGATAAGTCACAATCAAGATAGCGCTTAAGCCAGTTAAAAGATACGTTCATAGTTATATTGTTTTTATATTATTTTCGCTGAAGTGGTTATAATCGCACAAAGGTATAAAAAAAATCGGAATAGTGAAATTCCGATAGTTAATTTTGTGTGGTGATATGGCTACTTTTGCTCTGCCTCGCGGTAGATGTCGCGCAGACGGTCCGACATGAAGTACTGGAATACGCCACGCAGCAACATATACATAGTAAATGCCATCCACAATGCGTTGTTGCCAATGAGCCAACCAAGGCCATATAGAATGGCGAAGTAGCATGCCGACGACCATATCATTGAGTTGCGCATGATGCGACTGCGCGTGGCACCAACCATAATACCATCCATGACGAAGGGCATTGCTGCAGCAATAGGTATGGCGATGATCCAACCTATGTACTCCTCTGCTACACTCAACAATACTGCGCTGTCACCCTGCTCGGGATTAACAAGTAGAGTAAATATGTCGCGCCACCAACCAATATATACGCCGATAAAGATGAACGAAACAGCAAAGCACCATATCAGACATAGCTTTATACATCGACGTAGCGACACACCATCATGAGCTCCAATAAAGCGTCCTGTGAGTGCCTCTGCAGCGTAGGCAAAGCCATCGTTCATATACGAAAATAGCGTGAATAGCTGAAGGAGTATGGTGTTGACTGCAAGTATGTTAGCATCGCCTGTGTCAGCTGAGGCTTTCGTAAAGAACGTGTATACAGCAACAAGGCAGAATGTGCGTACGATGATGTCGCCATTTATCGAGAAGAAGCGACGCATACTATGCATATCCACAACCTCCTTCATGCTAACCTTTACAAGTCGCTTTCTATAACACAAACCGATGATGGCAATCATGACTATAACGCCAGACCACTGCGCTACAACCGAGGCGAGGGCTATGCCCTCTAATCCCATTGTGCCAATGATGGAGAACACGTAGCTGAAGCCTATGTGTAGTATGTTTACAAGTATTGCTACAGACATGGGTACAACAGCGTTCTGCATACCTGTGAGCCAACCGTTAAAGGCAAAGAGTAGGATGCCTGCAGGTACAGCCCAAATGCGTGTATAGAAGTAGTCGGCAATCATACTTCGCGACTCCTCGCTTCCCGTGTCAAGAAACCATAGTGAGAATTCTCCGATTGGGTACTGTAAAGAGAATGCAAGGATGCCAACACCCAATGCTACAATGATTGATCGCCAGAGCATTAGCGAGAACTCCTTATGGTTTTCGGCGCCAAAGGCTTGTGCTGTTAAACCACTCGTTCCCATGCGGATAAACGAGCAGTTCCAATAGATGAAGTTAAAGATGGTTACACCGATCGAGAGCGCACCGATGGCGAGCGTTCCCTCGCCGCCACATGCACGGCCCGCGATGAATGTTGATGCGATACCCATGAGGGGTACCGTAACATTCGAGATGATGTTTGGTATTGCTATTCGAAGTATCTCTCTATTCATAACGGCTGCAAAGTTACTATAATTTTGTAAATTTTTAGGCATAGTAATTGTAAAAGAGTTGTAGATCAAAAAAAATAGTTACCTTTGCGCGAATTTTTTATAAAGCATTAACATAATGAAAAACAAGAACACAGACTCAACAGCTAACGTATCTCGTTTTGCGCGCGACAAGCGTCAGCGTGTAAACGCTACAGAGCGTGTTGAGCGTAGTCCCCGTCCACGCCGTGAGGCTGACAGCGAGGGTGGCCGCGAGTTCCGTACACCTGCGGCAAAGACAGAGAAGCGTACATCATTCAACCCTCACTTCACCGCCGACAACCGTCTGCGTCCTGAGTATGAGCAGCGTCCTCGTCGTAATGAGGATGGTGAGCGTCCTGCACGTAGCTTTAACCGTGGTGAGCGCACAGAGCGTTCGTTCAACCGTGAGGAGCGCAACGACCGTGGCTTTAACCGTGTAGAGCGTGGTGAGCGCGCATTCAACCGTGAGGAGCGTGGTGAGCGTACAGAGCGTAGCTTCAACCGTTCAGAGCGCGGCGAGCGTTCATTCAACCGCGAGGAGCGCAGCAACGACCGCGGCTTTAAGCGTGGTGAGCGTACAGAGCGCAGCTTCAACCGCCCCGAGCGTAGTGAGCGTGGCGAGCGCATAGAGCGTACATTCAACCGTGAGGAGCGCAACAATGACCGTGGCTTCAAGGGTGGTGCAAAGCGCACATCAGCACCTAAGCGTGACGAGAAGCCCCGCTCATACCCCAAGTATAATCCCAACCAGGCATCTGGTGAGATTCGCCTTAACCGTTTCATCTCGCAGTCGGGCGTATGCTCACGTCGTGAGGCTGATGACTTCATCCTTGCGGGCGTTGTAACCGTTAATGGTCAGGTAGTTACAGAGCTTGGTACAAAGATTTTGCCTACTGACGAGGTGCGTTTCCACGACGAGAAGCTCCAGGGCGAGAAGAACGTATACCTTGTGCTCAACAAGCCTAAGGGTTATGTGACTTCGCTCGACGACCCACATGCCGACAAGACCGTGATGGACCTTGTGAAGAACGCATGTACAGAGCGCGTATACCCCGTAGGTCGTCTCGATAAGAACTCGCTTGGCCTGCTCCTTATCACCAACGATGGCGACATCACACGTCAGCTCACACACCCCTCATACCACAAGAAGAAGATCTATCAGGTGACACTCGATAAGCCACTCACTCGTGCAGACATGGACTCTCTCACTGAGGGTATCACACTCGAGGATGGCGACATCTTTGCTGACGAGGTAGCATACGCATCTGAGGATAAGCGTACTGTTGGTGTTGAGATTCACTCTGGTCGTAACCGTATTGTGCGTCGTATGTTCGAGCATCTTGGCTATGCAGTTCAGAAGCTTGACCGTGTCTATTATGCAGGTCTTACAAAGAAGAACCTCAAGCGTGGTGATTGGCGTTTCCTTACTCGTGATGAGGTTATGCGTCTAAAGACTGGCCAATACGAGTAATTTATTGTGATAGCGGCGCTACTTCGGCGCTTCAATCAAAAGCCCGAATAGGACGTGCGTCAAGTACTACCTATCCGGGCTTTCTTCATGTCATCGCCACATTAGCACCACTCTGACAATAAATTGGGTTGTGGGGTGAGATAGAGAATTTAGAGAAGACACTCCCTACTCACCCTAAATTCATTAAACTCTCTAAACTCTCTAAACTCCTTAACTTTCCTAATCTCCCTATTAACCCCCTCCACTGCATCCAACAAAAAAACCGAGGCACTGTATGTACCTCGGTCGTTTGTGACGCACTGAGCGTCGAATGGCGCATTAGCGTACCTGACGAATAATCTCGCCACCGTGCTTGATAGCCTCCTCGTTCTGGGGCAACATCTTCCAAGCGCGCTCGGGCAATGTCTTCTTCAAACCAGCCATAACGTTCTCCATAGCTACAACAGGGCGAACCTTGAGGTATGCACCCAAAATCATAGTGTTGAACAACTTAGCCTGGCCCAAACGTGCGCACTCTGCAGTAGCGTCAATCTGGTATACGCTGATGTCGGTACGTGTGGGGTGGCTTGTGATACCGTTTGTGTCGTAGATAAGAACGCCACCGGGCTTAACCTGGCTCTCGAACTTATCCATAGACTGCTGGTTCAAAACCACTACGCAATCGAACTCATGTGCAATAGGTGATGAGATAGGCTTATCCGAGAGGATAACGGTTACGTTAGCCGTACCACCACGCATCTCAGGACCGTAAGAAGGCATCCATGTTACCTCCATGTCCTGCATAATTCCAGAGTAAGCCAAAATCTTACCCATAGTGAGGACACCCTGTCCTCCGAAACCTGCAATGATTATTGTCTCTTTCATAACTGC
>JAGCLX010000009.1 GCA_017646785.1 Alistipes sp. | reverse complement strand
TTAGCGCGACGAGCAGCCAATACCTTACGGCCATTGGCAGTAGCCATTCTCTGACGGAAACCGTGCTTGTTGATTCTCTTACGACGAGAAGGCTGGTAAGTTCTTTTCATTGCCATAGTTGTATCTGTTTTTTATTGTTTTTGTTCCGCTTAACGCTTCTTTTGCGAGGTGCAAAGGTACAACGATTTTTCGTAATTGCAAACAATTCCTCAAAAATATTTTGCTTTTCGGCTCTTTGTTTGCCAAAAACGCGTTCTTTTACTCCTCAAAGAGGTTTAGTTCTCCTCGCTCAACCTTGCCATAGATGGCTGCAAGCTCGCCAATAGCGGGGGATATAACCGCCAAGGTATCCTCAATCGCCCTCTCGCCACCGCCCTTAATGCGGTAGAGCATAGCGGCATACAAAGCACGAAAGGCAAGCTCCGTGTCGCTGATATCGCTATTGTCGAGGATGGTGCGTAGGCGTGGTAGCTCCGCAGCCATACGCATATAGGTCATGCGGTAATGCTCGCCCACGGGTAGCTCCATAAGTTGGAGGTGTAGGTTGTGAAGGTCGCCTATAAGGTGGAGCGTATGCTCTATATGTCCCTGCTTCTCCTTGCCCTCCTTTCTAAGAAGCTCCACAATCTGCATATACCAATTAAAGATATTCTCCTTCTGTTGCTCGTCAGCACCCTCAATCTTGGCTACTAAGGTTGCATATATCGCCTCAGGGCTGAACTGTAAGGCACGAAGTAAATCCTCAATCTGCCAGATGTACAAGATGTACTCCGCAATATTCTCCTTTCTCTTTTGTAGTGCTATTAGCATAGATAATTCAGTGGTTTAGAGCCAATCGTTAGCGTTATAGGTACTCTTTGGTGCATTAGGCACATTAGGGAAGTAGGTGAAGCCTGTGAGCTTCTCCAACTCTGATACAGAGATAAGGTCGCGTGCCTCAGGCTTATGACCCTTCTCCTGCTCGTGGCATATCACGAAGGCTGCACACTGAAGCTCTGATGCCGAGCAATCCTTCACCGCCTTACCCGAACTGCCCGACTTTGTGCGAAGCAGAGCGTAGTAGAACATCGTTGGGCGCGATACATCCGAGCGACCGCCATATGAAATCTTCGCAGGGCGACCCGTATTGCCATACTTATCGGTATATTGGTCGAAGTAGCAACCTATAACCACATAGAGCGTGTCGCGGCACACAAGGTCGTCGATATGGTCTTCGAGGTTATTCCACGCACCACCACCGGTGTTGAAGGTGTCGCTATACTGAGGCGCAATGTTCGAGTAGTAGAATACCTGCTTGTTGGTTGCTGTAGAGGATAGACGATCTGCCGAGCCGAGCATGTGTCCCTTGTTGCATCCACCACCTGTAGACTTGCTCGAATACTGTATGTTGGATGGAATTTGTGGGTCTTTAGCGTAGGCATCTGTACGCGATGCACCACTCTGGTAGCAACTATGACGAGGTGCCGCAACCCACACAGGGCAGTGGTGTTCTGCGGAGAAGCATACCGAGAAGTTGCGCGCTGAGCCGTTACGCTGTGCGTTCTTCTCGCCACCTGCGCAGAGGTGGTGCGCATAGTAGTATGTAGAGTTCTTATCATCGCGACCATCCTTGTTGGCATCTACCTCAATAGGTAGCTCATACCAGCAAGAACGATAGGTGCTTCCATCTGTTGGCTCTGGCTCAGGCTCTGGTTCAGGTCCTGGCTCAGGTTCAGGTTCTGGCTCAGGGGTAGGCTCAGGTTCAGGGGTAGGCTCAGGCTCTGGCTCTGAGAGAGTTGTGAACTTGCCACACTCGAATTGCCACTCCTCGCCCTTGGCGCGTACAAAGCTCTTGAAGGTGTACTCCGTGTTTGGTGTTAGGTCGTCGAGTTTAAGCTCGATAATACGACTAATAGCGGTAGGGTATAGGTCGAAATCGGTGCTATCGCCCACGGCTACCATAAATCCCATCTGGTCAATCGCCTTGTAGTCTGATGAGTCGATAGTGGCGATAAGGGTTGCGCTTGTTGTTGTGATACTCTCCACCTCGTATGATAGCTGAGAGCATCCAAACTCGCCCTCCCATTCGTTGCACGCGAAGAGGGAACATAGTGCTGCCAAAGCACTTAAAAGTAATAAACGGTATCTCATTATTCTCTGTTTTTAGAGTCTATCCAAATAGTAACAGGGCCATCGTTCACAAGTTCAATCTTCATATCTGCGCCAAAGACACCTGTTGCAACTTTGCGTCCCAAGGCCTCCTCGACACTTGCCACAAAAGCCTCGTATAGTGGCTTAGATATAGCCTCAGGGGCAGCCTTTATCCACGAAGGGCGGTTACCCTTCTTGGTCATGGCGTGGAGCGTAAATTGGCTCACAATCATCACCTCGCCCTCGATATCCTGCACCGAGAGGTTCATCACACCCGCCTCATCATCAAAGATGCGCAGCTGCACAAGTTTCTTGGTAAGCCACTCTATATCCTCCTTGGTCTCATCGTTACCAATACCGACAAGAACCACCAAGCCCTGCCCAATCTCGGAGTGTACCACGCCATCAATATGGCACCTACCCTCCGTAACTCGCTGAATAAGAAGACGCATAATAAAAAGTTCTACTTTTTTTGAACTGAAAACTGAAAGCTGAGAACTGAAAAGTTAGGTATGCTTCGCATGAATTTTATATATGCGTCGCAGACACCATACTTTTCACTTTTAACCTTTCAGTTTTCACTTTACCCTTGTGCCTCCTCAAAGAACTTCCAAAGGTTGTCCTCCTTAGGGACAGGTGCGGTGATAGAGATAGGCTTGCCACCTACCGGGTGCAGGAACTCCACACGGCGTGAGTGTAGCGATATGCCTCCATCCTTGTTTGAACGCTTTGCGCCATACTTCAAATCTCCCTTGATAGGACATCCCATAACCGATAGCTGTGCGCGTATCTGGTGGTGACGACCCGTCTTGAGGTCTACCTCTATGAGGGTGTAGTTTGTCGAAGCACCAAGCACACGGTAGTCGAGTATCGCCTCCTTGCCATCGGGCTTTGGTCGCTGGTGGGCGTGCGAACGGTTAGTCTTAGGGTTGCGCACAATCCAGTGGTGGAGTGTGCCCTCCTCCTCGTTAGGGCGGTTCTCGGTGATAGCCCAGTAGGTCTTCTTTATCTTCTGCTCGCGTATCATCTCATTGAGGCGTGCCAAGGCCTTGGAACTCTGGGCAAAGACCACAGCACCACTCACAGGTCGGTCTATGCGGTGTACCACACCGAGGAATACCGCGCCAGGCTTGTGGTCGCGAATCTTTATC
>JAGCLX010000064.1 GCA_017646785.1 Alistipes sp. | reverse complement strand
TATCTGCGGCAACGATGTGGTAGAAAGCATAACCCTTCTTACCGTGACGTGCCAAACGAATTTTAACAGCCATTTTGCTATAAAATTTATTGGTTAAAAATTAATTACGCTCAACCCATTTGGGTTTTTTAGCGCGCAAATATACGGACATTTTTTCAAACACCAAACATTTCTGTTAAAAAAAATGTAGTTCAGGCGCGTAATTTGCAATAATCGTGGTGTGTTTAACACTAAAACTATTAAAATTATGATGCCAGTTAAGAAATTAAATCGACTTCCAGGAGTATTCGGCGACCTCTTCTATGATCAGTGGCCCGACGTGTTTGTTAAGCGCGGTACTACACCTCCCATCAACGTTATCGAAACAGACAAAAAGTTCAAGGTGGAGATAGCTGCACCAGGTATGACAAAGGATGATTTCAAAATCGAGCTTAATGGCGACAACCAGCTCATCGTATGCCTCGAGAAGTCAGTCGAGAGGGATGATAAGGGTAATGAGTGCTGCGGTGAGGATGACTGTACTAAGGACGAAAAACACCATTACTTGCGTCGCGAGTTTGCTTACGCCTCATTCCGCCAGATTTTCAACTTGCCAGAGAGCGTAGATCGCGACAAAATTAAGGCTAAGATGCACCACGGTGTGTTGAGTATCAAACTTCCTAAGCGTGAGGGTGGTGAGAAGCATGACGGCGTGAAGCTCATCGAGGTGGAGTAGCTACCCATCTTACTATATATAATAAGAGCCACCGCGAGGTGGCTCTTATCTTTTTTATTAGTTATCTCTACTTCGGCGTGATATATCAGCTATAACACGCAGTAGTGCCCACGATATCATCGTCGTGGCGAAGATAACAACGGCCGTAGCTATAGATATCATCATAGCTGTATATCGAGGTAGGTCATGCTCGATGACTGCTGGGGCGATAAAGGCTCCCAACGTGAGAAAAAGACCAAGTGCAAGCATTATGTCTGCCGAGGTTGTGAGCACCGACTCCATGAAGGTGTATTTAGCCTCCTGGGGTGTGGTGTTGCTGTAGCGTTCCATTACGATTTCGCTTGCTATACCCTCGGGTGCGGGGGTAGTTTCAGCCTCCACCTCTGGACGTAAAGCATTACATGATGGACATGTATCTATCTCATTGCTTATGAGTGTATTGCAGTTGCGGCATAGCCATGTGTTATTCTCGTTATTCTGCATCTTTATTCTCCTTTTTAGTGTTCTCAGTGTGGTCGATGTCGCAACCTGCGCAGTTACCTGAGCAGATATTGTCGGTTTCGCAGTCGGTGAGTCCCATATCCTCGCGAGTCTCCTGCACTGCGCACTTGATACCCATCTTCTGCATATTGGGGTTTGTCGATATCTCTGACTGTATGTGGTGGCCCTTGAAAATGTAGGTTAATGACATGGCCAAAGCGAAGAAACCAACTACCAATATGGCAGCAATTATAGTGGTCAAAATCGGTGACATAGCTCTTGTTATATAAAACTTTGTTTTAACTATTTGTTTTTCGGCTACAAATTTATATATTTGCAGTTGATTTTGCAAATGTTATAGTTCGTCGTTAGATGACGGCTGTATATAATTGGTTTATATTCACTTGATTAGTGTATGAAGATAGTAATTGCTGGTGCTGGTGACATGGGTACTCACCTCGCAAAAATGCTTAGTGGTAATGGTCACGACATCACTGTGGCGGACGTGGACCCCAAAGCGTTGGCCGAGGTGGGCAGTCTTGTAGATGTGGAGACTACGGAGGGTGACACAACGCAGTTCTCGGTGCTACGTAAGGCGGGAGTGCGTAAGTGTGACCTCTTTATTGCTGTGCGCTCTGTCGAGAATGATAACATCCTCTCTGCGGTTATGGCTAAACAGCTTGGCGCGCGTAAGGCTATTGCTCGCGTGGATAGCAACGAGTATCTTGAGCCTAATAGTAAGGAGATATTCATTGATATGGGTATCGACTACCTCTTCTATCCAGAGCAAATCGCTGCACGTGAGGTTATCAACCTCTTGGGACACACCTCTACTACTGAGTATGTTGACTTTGCTGCTGGCAAACTCACCCTGATAGCCTTCAAGCTCGAGCTTACGTCATCTCTTCTGGGTCGCAAGATTGTCGACGAGGATATGGATGAGGATGTGGAGTATCGCACCGTGGCTGTTGTGCGTGGCTCGCGCACCTTTATTCCTGGTCCCGAGGATAGGTATGAGGAGGAGGATATGGTCTACATCATAGCGCGCCACAATTCGACACAGAGCGTTGTAGAGTTGTCGGGTAATAGTCAGGTAGATATCCGCAATATGATGATTTTGGGTGGCTCACGCATCGGTGTACGTATCGCCAACGAGTTGCAGAATAAGGTGAATATCAAGCTCGTAGACTACAACTCTGATAAGGCGTATCGTCTGGCGGAGATGCTCGATAAGACGCTTATCATCAATGAGGATGGTCGAGATACAGAGGCTATGATTGAGGAGGATCTCTCGGGTATGGATGCCTTTGTGGCGGTTACGGGTCGTAGTGAGACCAATATCCTCGCTGCGATGCTTGCTAAGCGCATGGGAGTTAAGAAGGTGATCGCCGAGGTGGAGAACATCAATTATATATCGCTTGCAGAGAGTATAGGTGTTGATACTATCATCAATAAAAAACTTGTTACAGCATCCAATATCTTCCGCTTCACCATGACTACCGATGTGCAGGCAATCAAGTGTCTTACAGGTAGCCAGGCGGAGGTGCTGGAGTTTATTGTAAAACCTAACTCTCCAGCTACGAAGCATGCGATTGAGGAGCTCGGATTGCCCGATGATACCATGATTGGTGGTGTTGTGCGTGGTGATAGAGTCTTTATCGCTGTTGGCTCTACGCGCATCAATGCCTACGACCGAGTTGTTGTATTTGCTATGCCCGACTCGATTATGAGTGTCGCGGAGTTCTTTAACTAAAGTAATGATATGATAGAAACAATATAAAACACTAACCACTATGTATATAGCTATTGCAGGAAATATCGGTAGCGGAAAGACAACGCTCACCGAGATACTGACAAAGCGTTATGGCGCTAAGGCCTACTATGAGGATTTGGCAAACCCATATATTAGCGACTTCTATGAGGATATGGGTCGCTGGTCGTTCCATCTTCAGTTGTGGTTCCTCGGCAGCCGTATTCAGCAGACGCTGACAATGCTTGCAGATGAGTCGGATAACGTAGTTCAGGATCGCACCATCTATGAGGATGCGCACATCTTTGCCGACAACCTCCACTCTATGGGTCTGATGGCGAGTCGCGATTTTGATACCTACATGAAGATGTTTAACATCGAGCAGGCGCTTCTGCCTAAGCCCGACGTGCTAATCTACCTCAAGGCGAGCGTACCTACGCTCATCTCGCAGATTAAGATGCGTGGTCGTGACTACGAGCAGAACATCGACGAGGAGTACCTCAATCGCTTGAACGAGAAGTACAACCACTGGATTGAGAATATTTATGAGGGTCGTGTGTTGGTTATTGATAAGGATGTCGATGACTTTGTCGCTGATCCCTCTATCATCGACCGTATTTGCGCCTCTGTGGAGGAGATGTGTACCGGCAAACGTCAACTATAGAGTATGGCTACTTCGTTACCAGAGCGCTTCGTCGAGATTATGCGCGACACGTTGGGTGGGGATGCCGACAACCTCTTTGCGGCTCTCGACACAGAGCCCGCAGTGTCGTTGCGCCTAAACCCAGCAAAGCCTACGGCGTGCTATGATGGCGAGCCTGTAGGGTGGTGTGAGTGGGGTAGGTATCTTGCTGAGCGTCCGCAGTTTACTCTCGATCCCCACCTGCATGGTGGAGCATACTATGTTCAGGAGGCCTCGTCGCAGTTTGTAGCCCACTTGCTGTCAAATCACGACATGGAGGGTGCTAAGGTCCTTGATATGTGCGCTGCTCCAGGTGGTAAGACCACTATATACTCTACGCTTGTAGGTCGCAAGGGATTGGTCGTGGCAAACGACATCAATCATGGTCGTGCTTTGGCACTCGCAGATAATGTGCAGCGCTGGGGAATGGGCAATGTTGTTGTTACGTGCAACGAGCCAAGTCATATCGGAGCCTTCACACACTGGTTTGATGTGGTGGCTGTTGATGCCCCATGTTCGGGCGAGGGTATGTTCCGCAAGATGGAGGAGGCTCGCTCGGAGTGGACGCCATCATCACCTGAGGTGTGTGCCGAGCGTCAGCGTGAGATACTTGCCGAGGCGTGGCGTGTATTGCGCCCAGGAGGCACGCTCATCTATAGCACTTGCACCTTTAACCCCACTGAGGATGAGGGTGTTGTCGAGTGGCTGATGCAGGAGTATGGCGACGAGCTCGAGGCTGTAGATAACATAACTACGGAGAGTGACTGGGGTATTGTGCGCAGCGAGGTTGGTGTGTTCCAATGCTTCCATTTCTATCCGCACAAAGCGCGCGGTGAGGGCTTCTTCGCAGCCATATCCCGCAAGTGTGATGGAGTGGTTAAGCGTAGTATGCCTAAGGCGCGTCGTAAGCTCTTTGGTCAGTGTGCAAAGGCCGATGTCAAGGAGCTGTCACGCTGGGTAGATGACGCTTCGGAGCATCAGTTTATGATGGTGGGCGAGGATATATACGCCTATAATAGCGCTGTTGCCGAGGCTGTGGTTACGCTGTCGGAGAACCTATCGGTTGTCTACTCGGGTGTTGCCATGGGACGTATCTTCAAGCAGAAGCTAAAGCCAGAGCACGCATTGGCCCTGTATGTGGGTTTGAATAGGGATGCTGTTCCCGTTGTGGATGTATCGCTGGAGGATGCCGTGGAGTATCTTCGCAGAGGTGATATCGCTGCGGCGCAGTTTGAGGATGGTATAAACGTAGTGGGGTATAAGGGTACGCCAATAGGCTTTGTGAAGCGCATAGGTGCGCGATGCAACAATATGTATCCCAAGGATTTGAGAATAGTGAAATTATAATAATTAAGAGATATGGCAAAGTTGTTATATTCTATGGGTGAGGTCACCGAGATGTTTGATGTCAATGCATCACTCATTCGCTACTGGGAGTCGAAGTTCGACTGCATTAAGCCTCATAAGAACAAGAAGGGTAACCGCATGTTTACACCTTCAGACATCGAGAACTTCAAGCTTATTTACCACCTTGTCAAGGAGAAGGGTATGACGCTTGAGGGTGCTAATAGCGCAATGAAGCGCCGTGGTAAGAGCGTTAAGCGTGACGTCTCTATCTTGGAGCGTCTGCAGAACATACGCGCTATGCTACTCGAGGTGCGTGAGTCGTTGGGTGATGATAGTCCCGTGGAGTATGAGGCGCCTATTGAGGCTGTGGCGGAGCTTATTTCGGATGTGGAGGCGGAGGCTAAGGCCGAGGTTGTTGCTGTGGTGACAAATGCTGAGCCTGCTGAGGAGTCTGCAGCGGAGAGCGTTGCTGAGCCAGAGGTGGAGACAGCACCACGCCGTCGTGGTCGTCCTCGCAAGAACGTGGAGGCTGAGGAGTACACAGCCGTGGCTACCGAGCAAGCAGGTGTTACACGTCGTAGAGGCCGTAGCAAGAAGAATGAGGAGGTTAAGGAGTTGTTCCCCTTCTATGAGCAGTCACTCTTTTAGTGTGGGCTAAGGATGAAAATACGAGATATAGTATCTGTAATAGAGGAGTTTGCGCCACTCTCTTTGCAGGAGAACTACGATAACTCTGGACTTGTTGTCGGACGTCTGGATGACGAGGTGCATGGCGTGTTGTTGGCTGTCGACGTAACCGAAGAGGTGCTTGATGAGGCCGAGCGCGATGGGTGCGACCTTATCATCACACACCACCCGATAATCTTCTCGCCACTCAAGCGCTTTAACTCTGCGACCTACGTGGAGCGATGTGTGGAGCGCGCCATTCGCAAGGGTATAGCTCTCTATGCTGCACACACCAATCTCGATAGTGCGCCTAATGGCATGAGCTGGCAGCTGGGTGCGATGATAGGATTGGATAGTATGACTGTCCTCGAGCCACGTAGAGATAATGCAGATGCCGGTTTTGGCGTTGTGGGCACACTTGCTCGCGCCGAGGGTGTCATGGCGTTTATGAATAGGGTGAAGGCAATTTTTGATGTCGGCGCTGTTCGCTATAGCGACATCCCATCGGAGGATATGATGGTGCGTCGCGTGGCGATATGTACAGGCTCTGGCCGCTCGCTTATTGATGCCGCCATGGCTGCAGAAGCCGATATATACATCACTGCCGATTTGCGATATAACGACTTTATGTTGGGTGAGAATCGCATGGTTTTGATGGATATTGGCCATTTTGAGAGTGAATTTTGCGCAATTCGCATCATATATGATGTATTATCAAAAAAAATGTGTAACTTTGCCGTTCGCAAGAGCGCATGCTCGTGCAACCCTGTACATTATTTAGTCTAAGGATATACCGAAAATAACTAAATTACTATTATATGGCACATAAGAAGACAAACGATGTTGACTACTCGATGCAGGAGAAAATTATGGCACTCTATGAGTTGCAGAAGATTGACTCTCAGATTGACGAGATTAACAAGGTAAAGGGTGAGCTCCCTCTTGAGGTTCAGGATCTCGAGGATGAGCTTGCAGGTCTTAACACTCGAATTGAGAACGTGAACGCCGAGATCGAGGAGCTTAACTCTCTCTCACGTCAGCGTAAGCGCGAGGTTGATCAGGCCAAAATCATGATCGCGAACTACAAGGAGCAGCAGAACAATGTGCGTAATAACCGCGAGTTCGATGCTATTACTAAGGAGATCGAGTATCAGGAGCTTGAGATTGAGCTTGCAGAGAAGCGCCTTAAGGAGTATGCTGCAGGTATGAAGGCAAAGAAGGCTATCATCGAGCAGACAAATGCAGCCCTCGAGGAGCGTAGCATTGACTACAAAGCTAAGAAGGAGGAGTTGGACTCTATCGAGGCGGAGACAGCACAGCAGGTTGCTGACCTCGTGGCTAAGGCAGAGAAGGCTAAGGAGCCTATCGACGAGCGTTTGCTCTCGGCTTACAACCGCATCCGTAACAACTTCCACAACGGCCTCGCTGTGGTTACCATTACTCGTGACGCATGTGGTGGTTGCTTCAACCGCATCCCTCCCCAGCGCCAG
>JAGCLX010000001.1 GCA_017646785.1 Alistipes sp. | reverse complement strand
GGATTTTTTTTTGAACAACATTAACTAACAACTACATAACATCACTAAAAACTATGGGAACAGGTATACTGGCAGTCGTCGGACTAGTGGTTGGTGCTGTGGTAGGAGGCCTCTCGGCATTCTACATAGCTAAATCACGCGCCAAGGCAATCGTTGCGAAGGCCGAGGCAGATGGCGAAATGATAAAGAAAGAGAAGATGTTGCAGGCAAAGGAGAAGTTCATCCAGCTTAAGAGCGATCACGATCGCCAGGTGAATGAGCGTAACCAGAAGTTGCAGCAGAGCGAGCAGCGCGCAAAGCAGATCGAGTCGAACCTCCAGCATAAGGAGCGCGACCTCGACAGAAAATCTGCTGAGTGCGACAAGAAGGTTGCGGACTACGAGAAGCGCAAGGAGCAGCTCGAGACACAGCTCAACTCACAGCTTCAGAGCGTCGAGACAAAGAAGGAGGAGCTCGCAGCAGTAATCAAGGAGCAGAACACACGCCTCGAGCAGATCTCGGGCATGAGCTCTGAGGAGGCTAAGAACGTGCTTATCGAGAACATGAAGAGCGAGGCTAAGGCCGAGGCTGCAGCCTACGTTGCCGAGACCATCGAGGAGGCTAAGCTCTCTGCAACAAAGGAGGCTAAGCGCATCGTTGTGGCATCTATCCAGCGCGTGGCTACAGAGACCGCTATTGAGAATGCTGTTACGGTGTTCAACATCGAGTCAGACGAGGTTAAGGGTCGCATCATCGGCCGCGAGGGTCGTAACATCCGCGCCTTGGAGGCTGCTACAGGCATCGAGATTATCGTCGACGACACCCCCGAGGCTATCATCCTTTCGGGCTTCGACCCCGTGCGTCGTGAGATAGCACGCCTTGCTTTGCACCAGCTCGTTACCGACGGCCGAATCCACCCCGCACGCATCGAGGAGGTAGTGGCAAAGGTTAAGAAGCAGATTGAGGAGGAGATCGTAGAGGTGGGTAAGCGCACCACTATCGACCTCGGTATCCACGGCTTGCACCCTGAGCTTATCCGTCTTATCGGTAAGATGAAGTACCGCTCTTCATACGGTCAAAACCTCTTGCAGCACGCACGCGAGACAGCCAACCTCGCAGGCATCATGGCCGCAGAGTTGGGTCTTAACCCCAAGGCGGCACGCCGCGCAGGTCTTTTGCATGATATCGGCAAGGTGCCCGACGATGAGCCCGAGTTGCCACACGCAATCATCGGTATGAAGCTCGCGGAGAAGTATAAGGAGAAGCCCGACGTATGCAACGCTATCGGTGCTCACCACGACGAGACAGAGATGACCTCGCTCATCGCACCTATCATCCAGGTGTGTGATGCTATCTCGGGTGCACGTCCCGGTGCACGTCGCGAGGTTGTTGAGTCCTACATCAAGCGCCTCAAGGAGATGGAGGGTATCGCCCTCTCATACCCCGGCGTTGTTAAGACCTACGCCATCCAGGCGGGCCGTGAGCTCCGCGTGATCGTGGGTGCCGACAAGCTCTCGGATCAGGAGTCTGAGGCATTGTCACACGACATAGCAAAGAAGATTCAGGACGAGATGACCTACCCTGGTCAGGTGAAGATTACCGTCATTCGCGAGACTCGCTCTGTATCATACGCAAAGTAGTCCTTTGGCTACAACGCATAAAGAAGATTGGGACTGCCCGAAAGTGGACAGTCCCAATTCTTATTATAGGGGCTTGTAAGTATATGCGTGTAACCAACGGCTACATCTCCTCCATACGCCAACCCTCGCAATCATCCTCAAGCTCAGCGCGCTCATCATCAGTTAGTTCGAGAGCGTACGAGGCAATATAGTTGTCCTCGGCATCGAAGTGGTTGACAAAGGTTTTCGCTACCCTATCGGCATCGCCACCGCAGAAGTCAATGAGGTTGCTGACAAGGTCGTTCCACAGGTTATCGTCATAGTCGCGCGACTCGCTATCAGGTGCTGTGGTGAAGGTGTAGTTACTGCTCGCAGGCACACACGCCAAAAGCTCGCGCAACGCTACATGCCTTACCTCCATCTTGCACTGCTCACTCTCCCAGCCATTGACGATGCGTTCGAGCCACAGCTTATCAGTATCGTCAAACGAGGCAAGCTCCGCGCTATCTATATCGAGCACAGCAACCACCCTGCCCTCACGCCATACGGGTACAACAATCTCGCTTCGCGACAGCGAGCTGCATGCTATGTGGCCAGGAAACTTCTCGACATCCTCCACTACGAGTGTTTCGCCACACTCCCATGCCGTGCCACACACGCCCTTACCATATTTAATACGACTACAGGCCATGGGACCCTGGAATGGGCCCAACACCAGCTCATCACCTATCACGCGGTAGAAACCCGTCCAAAGGGGCTCTATCGTGGCGTGAATCATCGCAGCTATGTTTGCCATGTTGGCTATGTCGTCGTTCTCACCCTCAGTAAGAGCTACGACCTGCCTATGCAGCAGGTCGTAACGCTCATCTTTGCCTCCATGGGCAATCTGTAACTCTTCAGCCATATCTATTAGATATCGTTGTTAAGCTGTGGGATGTCTGTCGAAGTCTCGCGCACACCCAAGAGGTGCTCAGCGAAGTAGTCCGCCATGCGCCAGAAGAAGTACTCGTTCATGTCACCAAAGCCGTGACGCTGGCCAGGCAATAGGAGCATATCGAAGCGCTTGTTGTTGCGGATAAGCGCATCCACCACGCGGAGAGTACATCCAGGGTGTACGTTCTCGTCGATGTCGCCATGCACGAGCAAGAGGTTACCCTTTAGGCGGTTAGCAATCTCATGGTTAGCCGAGATGTGGTACTCAAAGATGATCTCGCCATCCTTCTCCACCTCCTTAATACCGTGATGCTTCTCGCTCCACCAGCGGTTGTAGATGTTGTTATCGTGGTTGCCTGCGCACGACACCGCCACGTCAAAGAAGTCGGGATACATCAGGATAGCGGCTGTAGACATGAAGCCACCACCTGAGTGACCATGGATACCTACGCGGCTGATGTCGATGAAGCTGTGGCGTGCTGCGAGCTGCTGCGCTGCAACAACCTTATCCTTTAGGCCGTAGTCACGCAAGTTACCATAGCCATAGTTGTGGTACCACTTAGAGCGGTCAGGGTGACCACCGCGGTTACCTACTGTGATGACGATGAAGCCCATCTGTGCAAGGCGGTCAGTACGAATCAATGGCTGATACCATGACTGCTCCACAGCCTCGGTCTGAGGACCTGGGTATACGTACTCGATGATAGGATACTTCTTATTTGGGTCGAAGTCGTAGGGCTTGAACATCACACCATGGAGGTCGGTGATGCCGTCAGCAGCCTTAACAACGAATGGCTCGGGGTACTGGTAGCCCATAGCAAACAAAGGCTCGAGGTCTACCTCAGCGAGTGTCATAATCTTCTTACCCTCAGTGGTGTATAGCTCCGACACGGGGGCTGCATCGGCACGCGAGTATGTAGTTACGAAGTAGCGACCATCATCCGATAGCGAGAACTCACCATTGAAGTTAATGGGGTCGAGCTGCTTGAGGCCAGTACCGTCGTAGTTCACACGGAAGAGGTGCAAGTAGTATGGGTTCTCACCCTTGTTGTAGCCCGTAGCTGTGAAGTAGATTACACGCTTAGCGTCATCCACACCAAGTACGTTAGACACGTGCCACTCACCCTTAGTAATCTGGTTGATAAGCTCACCCTCAGCCGAATAGCGATAGAGGTGTGCCCAGCCAGTACGCTCCGACCACTGAAGAACCTCCTTACCGCCGTTAACGAGCGTAGGCATCTGCCACTCGATAGAGGTATTCATCTGCTCCACTACGACATCCTTTGCTGTTGCAGTAGCCACGTCTACGACACAGAGGTCAGCACGCTTGATGTCACGGCTCTGGCGAATAACGTAGAACTTATCGTTGTCACCCTGCCATACCATGCGCATAGGCTTCTGGTAGCGGTCAGCATGCTTTGCAGGACGGTTGCACACAAAGAGCATCTGCTCCTAATACTTCGCCAAATCCACCTCGCGGCGCTCCATAGTCTCGGTGTCGAACAACTC
>JAGCLX010000063.1 GCA_017646785.1 Alistipes sp. | reverse complement strand
TTTGCAACATTTCTTGCCTAATTTTTTACCATACGCCTATAAATATGATTATATTTTGTTGATAAATTGACTGCGAGGGTTTGTATTTAAGCGGAAAATAATTTAATTTTGTGTCGCTTTTTTGCGACCCCTTTGTTTTGGACTTTTCTTCCATCGCAAATATCGTCGGCGCAAAAGGACTATACCTATATTTATATAGAATAGAGAATTTAATTTTGATAATTACAAATAATGCGTGTATGAAAAAATCATTACTCTATCTGGGCGTTATGCTATCGCTCTTGATTTCGGTTGTATCATGCTCGACAAATGAGCCTGTTCAGGAGTGTCCTCTTGATCATAAACCAACGGAGGTGCCAACGCTCTCTATCGAACTTTTGGAGGTGACTGCAAACAGCGTGCGATTTACTCTTACGCCTGTGGATGCAGCATCGGTGCGTTACACCATTTGCGAGAAGTCAAGCATTCCCGCTGCGGAGTCGCTCTTCAATAAGTCTTCGGATTTCTATGGCAAGATTGCCGATGCTACCATCACCGAGGAGTACTCGTTCGAAGGCCTTGAGATGAATACCGAGTATGTTGTCTATGCGGCAGCGAAGAACGATATTGGCTATTCGGAGATGGCCTCTGTGGCACTCACTACACTCATCCCCGAGATGTCGTTCAGTGTGGTTGTGACCGAGACAACTCACTCGAGCATGAAGTTCGAGGTCGAGTTGCAGAATGTGGGCCAGGCGGCATATATGCTTTGCGAGGCAGGTGCTACGCCCACGGCTAATGAGGTCTTGGCAGATGGCGTGCAGATTGTTGCGGAGGATGGTAAGTCGGAGTATATGGTAAACGACCTTGAAGTGACTACAACCTACCAGATTGCTGTTGCGGTGTCGGATCTCACAATGGCCAATAGCCAGGTGCAGAACATAGAGTTCACAACCCAGAAGCGCCCCGATCCCCGTGTAGGTGATTTCTACTATGCGGATGGCACATGGAGCTCGGAGCTCGTCGTGGAGGCAAATCCTATCGGTGTGGTATTCCATGTCGGTAAGCATGCTACAGATAGCTCTTCGTACATGATGAAGGATGGCGCAACTGCTATGGGTGAGTTCCATGGCTATGTCGTAGCGGCATGGGATGCAACATACGATGCAACTAACGGCTCAAACAATGGCGTAGCGTGGGGTGTGCAGGGTGTTACCGTAGGCACATCTACATCATTGCAGGACTTCATGGGCTACTCTAACTCGATGAAGGTGCTCGCTGCGGCTGATGGCGTTTTGGCAAATAGCTCATCGGATAACTACCCAGCGTTCTACCACGCTATGGTTAAGTACGAGGAGTCATATCCCGCTCCAAGCGTGTCATCGGGTTGGTTCATGCCATCAGCATATCAGTTGCTCTACATCTGGGAGGAGTATGACCCAACAGATGCCGAGGATGCTATTATCGAGAACCAGCTCGCTCTCTTGGCCGAGAATGGCTTGGGTGCGAAGATGTATGTTCGCGATAGCGAGTACTGGTCATCTACCGAGTATAGCAATAGCCCCGATACGAAGGCTAACTATGTGGTATTCGATGAGGCATCGACAACTCCTGGCCGTATCGACAACTGGAACAAGCGCAGTAATATGCGTGTGCGCTCAATCTTGGCTTTCTAATCAAGAAGATAACAAATCAATACTAACACATTAATAAAATATTAAAAACCAAATGAAAACTTTTAGACTTTTTCAGATGTTCGTAGTCGCTTTGTCGGCTATGGCTTTTGTGGCGTGTGAGGAGCCCGCTCCTGTGACTCCAGATGATGGCATCGAGCAGCCCACAATCCAGATTGCTACTGGCGAGGCAACAGAGAACACCATCAGCTTCGCAATCACTACTACCAACGCAGATCAGGCTGCATGGGTTGTTATCAAGGCTAACGAGACTACACCCGCAGCGCTTAGCGTATTGCAGCACGGTACTGCTATCGAGTGCAACGCAAGCGTTGATTGCACTGCAAAGAAGCTCAATGCAGAGACTGAGTACAAGATTGTGGTTGCTGTAATGAACAGCAAGTATGTTTCAATGGCGGAGGCTACAATGACAACTCTCGAGTTTGTTGCACCCGACCCTGACGAGGTTGCAGAGCCCCGCATCGGCGATATCTACTACAGCGATGGTACATGGAGCACAGAACTCGATGACAACAAGACTCCTATTGGTGTTGTCTTCTGCTTGGGCGCAGGCAAGAGCGATGCTGCAAGCCTCTACACTACCAAGGGCGGCGAGCAGATGACCGAGATTAAGGGTTATGTTGTTGCTCTTGTTGACGCTACTAAGGGCGTAAACGACGACGAGGGTGTTGTTTGGAGCTTCTACGATGGCTGGTACAATGGTGCTGGCTGCTCAAGCGAGGTTGACGACTTCCTTGGCTACTCTAACACTCAGGCTATCAAGCAGGCTGCTTTGCGTGATGACTGCCCCGCAGGTGAGTTCAACGGCACAGATATGAGCTTCCCCGCAGCTTGGTATGCAAGCGATGGCTTCGAGCTTATGACACCTGCCCCTGACTCATCATCAGGTTGGTACTTGCCCTCAATCTATCAGTTCGACTACCTCTGGAACAAGACATACTTCAACGATGGCAACATGTTGGCAAGCGTAGAGGATACACTCGTTATGCTTAGCGAGCTCGGCTATGCTGATGAGATGTATGTTGTTGATAGCGAGTACTGGTCTTCAACCGAGAAGTACGACTCATACGGCGACTCAAGCGTAGCATACTACTTCTGCTTCGATAAGGCTATGTTCCAGCCTGGCTTCGGTACTCACCTCAACAAGTACTGGGCTGTGCGTGTTCGCTCAATGTTGACATTCTAATGAGTAAACAATAAACATTCCCCATATTATGAAAAAGATTTTGAAATTTGCTATTCTTCCACTCTTTGCGCTTGCTACGCTTGTAGCTTGTGAGGAGCCTGCACCTACTCCTGACCAGCCAACTCCCGACAATCCCACTCCCGATGACCCTGTGAAGGAGGAGATGTTCGAGATTACTGTGTCGAATGTCGCAACAACATCTGCATGGCTCGATATCAAGCCAAAGGATAAGAACATGAGCTACTACTTCGACCTTATCCCCGAGGAGGATTATGTGTCAAGCAACGGCAATGTAGGCGCATTCTTCGAGGCTATCATTGCTTACTACCAGACAATGTATCCCTCTATCGACATCACTACCTTCTTGCCCAACCTCCTCTCTATGGGTGACGATTCGGACTCTGTATCAGGTCTTGAGCCCAACACCACCTACTACGCATATGCCGTAGAGGTTAACCCCTCGAATGGTGCTGCTGGTAGCAACTGGAGCGTTGCAAAGTTCACTACTTTGGAGGGTGGCGACCCTGCACAGTGTACTTTTGCCTTCGAGGTGCGCAATGTATTTGCTACAGAGGTTGAGTTCTCAATCACTCCTTCGGATGAGTCTATCGCATACTGGTATGCTGTGACATCTGTGGATGGCTATCCTGGCGACCAGCTTCTCCAGGCAGAGGTTAAGGAGCTTATCGACCAGTACGCTGCCGAGAACAATATGACTCTTGAGGATATGATGCCTCGTTTGGTAATGCGTGGTCATGTTGATGACACATGGTTTGAGTTGGAGCGTTCTACATCTTACTACATCTATGCATACGCAATGGATGAGCAGGGTAACGCTGCGGGCCCAATCTACAAGGAGCTCTTCACAACTTTGGACACAGA
>JAGCLX010000008.1 GCA_017646785.1 Alistipes sp. | reverse complement strand
TTGCTCGTCTTGATTGAGTGCGGACAAAGGGACTCGAACCCCCACGCCTCTCGGCATCAGATCCTAAGTCTGACGTGGCTACCAATTACACCATGTCCGCAGGATCTTGCATCTGAATTGCTCGGCCTGAGCTTCATTTGCGTTGCAAAGGTAAAAACTTTTTATAATATGTGCAACTTTATTTGACATTTTCTTAGAAATTTTTGTTATTTTTGTCTTTTGAACGCAATTTATTGGGGGTAAAACATTCGTCGTACAGACAAAAACAGGAGTATTATGCCAAAAACCATAACCTTGCAGCTCTCACCTAAGCAGGCTGCAGATGAGAAATTCTACTTAGCGCGTGCAGCACAGCAGCTTGGTATTCGACAGAGCGACATTGCTCTGGCGCGTGTTATCAAGCGTTCTATAGATGCTCGTCAGCGTATGGCTAAGGTAAATCTCTCCTTAGAGATATATGTTGACACAGAGCCTCAGCCTGCGCCACTACACTTCGACTACCCTGCGGTGGATAACGGCACGGAGGTTATTGTCGTTGGCTCTGGCCCTGCGGGACTCTTTGCCTCGTTGCGTCTTATAGAGTTAGGTTTTAAGCCTATACTTCTGGAGCGCGGCAAGTCGGTACTATCGCGTAAGCACGACATCGCGCAGATAAACCGTGGTGGCGATGTTAACCCCGACTCGAACTACGCCTTTGGAGAGGGTGGCGCGGGAACATTCTCAGATGGTAAGCTCTTCACACGAAGCAAGAAGCGTGGCGACTACAACAAGGCGTTGCAGACTTTGGTGTGGCATGGTGCAAATCCTAATATCCTCTTTGAGGCGCATCCCCATATCGGTACAGATAAACTCCCACGCATCATATCTAATATATGTAGGACTATCACCGAGCGCGGTGGTAAGGTCTTGTTTGAGAGCCGTGTTTCGGGCTTTGTAATCAAGAACAACCGTATTACGGGTGTTAAGGTGGGAGATAATATAATTGAGGGAGCTGCTGTGGTCTTGGCTACGGGACACTCGGCGCGCGATATATATGAGTTATTGCATAAGGAGAGTATCGCCATCGAGGCCAAGCCTTTTGCTATGGGTGTGCGTATTGAGCATCCTCAGCGACTTATCGACAGCATACAGTATCATCGTGAGGAGCGTGGCGAGTGGTTGCCTGCAGCGAGCTATTCGCTTGTAAGTCAGGAGGCTGGTCGTGGTGTCTACTCCTTCTGTATGTGTCCTGGAGGTTTCATCGTGCCTGCCATGACCGACACTACACAGTCGGTGGTGAATGGTATGTCGCCAAGTGGTCGTAACTCGGCATTTGCCAACTCTGGTCTTGTAACGGAGGTGCGCTTGGAGGACTTTGCTCATCTTAGAGATGAGTGGGGTGAGTTGGCGGGCTTGCGCTATCAGGAACTCTTTGAGCAGTTGGCAAGGGAGCATAGCGGCGATAAGCAGGTGGCTCCAGCGCAGCGTGTATCGGACTTTGTGGCGGGGCGTGCGTCGCACTCGTTGCCTCGCACATCATATATCCCTGGCTTGACACCTTCGCGCCTTGATAAGTGGATGCCTGAGGTCATAGGTGAGCGTCTGCGCAGTGGTATTGCAACCTTTGGTCGTAGGATGAAGGGCTTTGTATCGGACGAGGCTATTGTTGTGGGTGTGGAGTCGCGAACATCTACCCCTGTGCGCATACCTCGTGACCCAGAGTCATTGATGCATACACAGATTGAGGGTTTGTTCCCTGCGGGTGAGGGTGCTGGCTATGCCGGAGGTATAGTCTCTGCGGCGTTAGACGGCGAGCGTATTGCCGATGCTGTGGCGCGCTATTGCAAGGCATATAACTTCTAAGCCTCTATGAGCATTACGGCTATTGTTGCAACCCTTGTGGGTTATATTGCGCTGCTCTTCTTTGTGGCGTGGCGTTCGTCACGCGGTATGGAGGGTAAAAACTTCTTCACGGGTGGGCGTAATACAAATAGTATTATCGCCTCGGTGGCCATGGTGGGTGCTGCGATGTCGGGTGTTACCTATATCTCTGTGCCGGGCAGTGTCGCTGCGGATGGCTTTTCATATCTTCAAACATGCGCGGGTTTCTTTGTGGGTTATATCATCATAGCCCTTGTTCTTGTGCCGTTGTACTATCGCTTGGGTGTGGTGTCGTTGTATGAGTATCTCGACAAACGCTTTGGCGCGGTGGCGTGTAGCACGGGCGCGTGGTTCTTCTTTGTGGCAAAGATACTCTCAGCCTCGCTACGCGCGTATATAATATGCGTGGTGTTGCAGGGACTGCTATACGATAAGTTGGGGTTGCCGTTTGTGGTCAATGCCCTCGTTTTGATGCTCTTTGTCTGGCTCTACACGCGCCGTGGTGGTGTGAGGTCTGTGGTGTGGGTGGAGATGCTCAAGACGGTGATTATGGTGTGCAGTATTGTTGCATCTATTGTCTTTGTAACCAATGCTTTAGGCTTGGATTTTGGAGATGCTATAAGAGTTGTCGCTGATAGTGACTACTCGCGTGTTCTCTTCTTTGACGATGTCATGGATAGCAGATACTTCTGGAAGCAGTTTATTGCGGGAGCCTTTCTTGTTGTGGCGATGACGGGTTTGGACCAGGATATGATGCAGACGGTGCTGTCGTGTAGGGATAGACGCGAAGCACAGCGTGGTCTTATAAGCTCAATCGTGGTGCAGATTGTGGTTATCACGCTCTTCTTGTCGTTGGGCGCGTTGCTCTATATCTATATTGGTAGTCGTGGTCTTAGCGTTGCGAAGGGTGACGAGTTGTTTGGCTTTGTAGCTATAGAGTGTGGGTTGTCTATGGTCGCAGGAGTTCTCTTTTTGTTGGGCGTTGTCGCCTCGACCTACTCCTCTGCTGGCTCGGCACTTACAGCATTAACAACTTCGTTTACACTCGATATTCTCAAGTTGCGTGGTCGCTATGATACTGAAACAGAGC
>JAGCLX010000062.1 GCA_017646785.1 Alistipes sp. | reverse complement strand
GGTCCTCGCGGCAGTTCTCCATAGCGTAGCGGATGAGGTACTTGAGGAAGTCCTCAGCGAGGTCCATGTCGTCCTGCAACTCGTAGAACGCCATCTCGGGCTCGATCATCCAGAACTCTGCCAAGTGGCGAGGAGTGTTAGAGTTCTCGGCGCGGAAGGTAGGACCGAAGGTGTAGATCTGGCCGAGGGCTAACGCACCAAGCTCACCCTCGAGCTGGCCAGATACGGTAAGGCTACAGTGCTTGCCGAAGAAATCCTGAGTGTAGTCTACTGAGCCATCCTCATTGCGGGGAGGGTTCTGCATGTCGAGAGTCGACACGTTGAACATTGCACCAGCACCCTCACAGTCAGAAGCGGTGATGAGGGGAGTGTGCAAGTAGTAGAAGCCGCGATCGTTAAAGTACTTGTGGATGGCGAATGCCATTGCGTGGCGGATGCGGAGCACAGCACCAAAGGTGTTGGTACGAGGACGCAAGTATGCGATGTCGCGCAAGAACTCGAGTGAGTGACCCTTCTTCTGCAATGGGTATGTCTCGGGGTCGGCAGTGCCATATATCTCAATCTTCTCTGCCTGAACCTCTACGCCCTGACCCTGGCCGAGTGATGCAACGAGTGTACCATCTACGCGCAAGCATGCACCTGTGGTTACGCCCTTAAGCTCTGCCTCGTCAATCTTTGCAAGGTCGACAACAACCTGAATGTTAGCAACGCAAGAACCATCGTTAAGTGCGATGAAGGCTACGTTTTTGTTGCCACGCTTGGTTCTCACCCAACCCTTTACGGTAATCTCTCTGCCGTCGCCCTCCATCTTGAGGATCTCAGCAATACGTGTAAGTTTCATAAATCTGTTATATCTTATATTATTTTGTCTCTCGATTGCGTTTATTGCTATAACGTCACAATAGGTCACAAAATTACTAATTTTTTTACAAACGATTGCACTCTTACCACTTTTTTGTACCTTTGTCCTAAATTAAAGCTATGAAAAATCGTTTTTTACATGCTATTACACTCCTTTTGGCGGTGGTTGCACTTGTCGATACAGCTTCGGCTCAGGCAATAATTCGTCGCTCGGAGTTTATATGCTACGACAAGCGCGATGACTCGAAGAGTGATGTGCGCAAGAATAATGATAAATATATCGACCTCTGTCCCACGCTGCAGTTCGAGGGCGAGGGTAGTGTGCGTGCGGTGTATGAGCAGCAGATTGATGTGCCTGCGTCGTGGAACGACTACAATGCCTATCTCCACACTGAGAATATCGGTGGCGACTACACCATATTCATTAACGGCACGCAGATATGCTCGGCTATAGACCGCTATACCCCCACCGACCTATTCATTTCGCCCTATTTAGAGCAGGGCGCTAATACTGTTGCGGTGGTTGTTGTCGATGAACCATACATGGAGGCCGTGGCCGAGGGGTTGAAACAGCCTGAACGTAAGCAGTTTGATAATTGCTACATCTTTGCACAGCGTCGCTTGGCTGTCTACGACTTTAATGTGCGCATGGTGCCCGATTCGTTGGCGCGCTTCGCGGAGCTACAGCTCGATGTGCTGGTGGACAACTCATTCTCCACCGATGAGATTATAGAGGTGGGCTACGACATATATGCTCCAGATGGCAAACTCATGGAGTATAGCGTCAACGATCAGTTTGTTGCGGGCTATTCGCGTGATACCATGCGTTTCAGCCCATATATCTACCACTCCAACCCCAACCGTTGGACGCCTGCCAACCCTAAGCTATACGACCTCACACTCTATGTCAAGCGTAGCGGTATCCTCTGGGAGTATATCCCATTGAAGGTGGGTTTTGCCGAGTATGGCTATACGGAGGATAGTGCGATAACGGCTTTTGGTAAACCATTGACACTCAGCAAGGAGGTCTATAATGCGGCAGTAGATAGGGCGACCACCGAGCGCGAGATTAAGGCGCTCAAGCAGCGAGGCATTAATTGCCTTGTGCCCGACTATCCGCAGCCCCGCTGGTTCTACGACATCTGCGACCGTGTGGGTATCTACGTTATTGACTGTGCTGCGGTTGCTTCGCCATCGAGTGCAGACAATCGCTCTATTGGTGGTACGCCCGCCAATGCTCCCGAGCTTGTGGATGAGTACTTGCGCCGTGTCGAATGTATGTATCATCGAGCGCAAAATCATGTGTGCATCATAGCCTTCTCGCTTGGTAAGAAGGCGGGTAATGGCTACAACTTATACAAGGCCTACGAATTGCTGAAGTCGAAGAATGATAGCCGAGCTATCATTTATGAGGATGCCGACGGCGAGTGGAATACAGACCTGTAAACTAATTAGTAATTAGCAATTAGTAATAGGTTGTGGGTTAATTGTTTGCGTTAATAGAGCTATGAATATAGAGTTAGTAGTTGTAGGAAAGACCGATATGAAGGAGGTGGAGGCCTTGGTGACCATGTACACTAAGCGCCTAAACCACTATGTGCGTTTCGCCATCACCACAATTGCCGATGTGCGCAACACGAAGAAGCTCTCCGAGCCCGAGCAGAAACGCCTCGAGGGTGAGGCCATACTACGCCTCGTAAACGACTCCGACCATCTCATGCTTCTCGATGAGCACGGCCTCGAGTTGCGCTCTTTGGAGTTTGCCGACCTCATACAGAAGCGTATGTCGGCAGGCACTAAGCGCCTGGTGTTTGTTATCGGTGGCCCCTATGGCTTCTCGGATGCTGTTTATCAGCGAGCGAACAGTAAATTGTCGCTATCCAAGATGACCTTCTCGCACCAGATTGTGCGCGCTATCTTCACGGAGCAGCTCTACCGAGCATTTACCATACTCAAGAATGAACCCTACCACCACGAGTAGTGAAGTTGTCTAACAAGGCTACTTTGTCGTTACGCTCGCTCTCAAAATGCTCATTTACGCATAAATAAACTCCGCTTTTTCGAGCTTCGCAAGCCTAAAATTAGCTCTTGTTATACAACTTCTAAAGAACAAGGGAATGTCCAATAAAATTTAGGACATTCCCTTATGCTTATGTATGAGGTATTTAGCTACAGCTCGAACTCGCTTTTATGGGGATACTTCCTCTCCAGGAACTCTATCATGCGGCGACAATCATCATCAGAGATAAGGCCGTTGTCGTTCAAGCACACCATGAGTGGGTTATACTTGTCGAAGTCCTTATCAAAATCCTTCAGGTGTAGCTTTATCCATCGCGAGTCGGCGGCGTAGCGACCCGTGATGAGTGCCCTGACAAGGCTTATGGGGTTGTTGATGCGGTTGTAGCGGTTTATCCTGCGCAGCTTAGCCCCCTCTGCCGCAACGGCATAGTAGCTAACAAAGCATCGCTGCATATCGCTGTTGGACCTAAAGCGGCTGTGTGCCGTAGCATCCCACTCCTCGGGCATTGCCGCCACGCACCTCTCAAAATCACTTTTGCGGTAGGCGTCGAAGTTGTGGTGAGGCTCATGGCAAATGAGCTTGCCCCAGCGCTCCTCGACTAGTGACTGCATGCGGTATATCACCTGATAGTAGTTGCCACCTTGGGTGCGTGCATACTCACGCTTGAAGCGCACACCCTTGACACGCACGATGGGTCTACCCTTCGAGTCGAAGAAGTCCATGGGTGTGGTTGGGGCACTAAAGAATGTGTCGTCGTTGCCATATACGAAGTGCTCCGAAAGGCTGGGAATACGATATATGCAGCTCTCGATGGCGTGTGACGAGAAGACTGGTAGAGCGTCTGTAGGTAGTATGTCGCGGTGGTCTATAATTGTAATTTTGGGGTGTGCCGTATTTAGCCACTTTGGAACCTGCCCATCTGTGATGATGTATATGTGGTTGACCCACGGAGCATACATCTCAACGGAGCGTAAAGAGTATATCAGTTCGTTGTTGTCGCGCCAGCGTGCCTCGTTGTGTGTGCTGGGTACGAAGCCCGTGGCTGAATGCTCGGGCATGTATCTATCGCGTTTCTCTCGCCATACAGGGTCGTTACCATCAACCCATGTGTATACGAGATCTACCGGAAAGTCTACTCTATATCTCCTCTTAAACATATATCAAGCTTGGTAGTAGTGTGCTAAAATGGGTATCCCACACCGAAGTTGAGAGCCATGTTGTTCCACTTGAGGTTGTGTATCCAGCGCTCTCCCTCTGGGCGGCCAGGATTGTGTAACTGAAGTCCAAGGTCTATGCGAAGGATGACAAACGTAGCATCTATGCGCAGTCCAAGACCTGTGTTAAAGCCTAACTGTTTATAGAAACTATCTATGTGAAATACCTCATCGGGATTGCTATCCTCCGTGTCGCGTAGGTACCATACGTTACCAGCGTCAAGGAATAGCGCTCCGTGGAATATCCACCACACGGGGAAGCGGAACTCGAGGTTGGCCTCAAGGCGCAAATCACCCACCTGTGCTGGGTATGTCGTATCGAGGAGCTCAGGTCTGTTACCAGGTCCAAGTGTGCGTGGCACCCAGCCTCGCATTGAGTTGGCACCACCACAGTAGAACATGCGGTCGAAGGGTATTGAGCGGCCGTGTGAGTTGCCATATGTCACGCCCACACCTCCGTATAGCCTGCCCGCAAGGGCCATATTGTGGTTGAGGTCTATGCGTTGGCTTATGTTAAGTTCGGTACGCACATATTGCGAGTAGCGAATACCCAATATCTCGTAGTAGTCCTTACCCTCGGCATGGTGTGAAAAGAGGCTCTTGAGCCCATGAATAAGGTTACCTGCTGTCTCGATGTTGGCACGCAGGACAGTAGCATTGCGTGCTATATCAGAACGCTGCGTGTTGTAGACATATGAAGCAGAAAGACCTGCTGTGAGCTGCGACTCGAATGATGT
Organism: Alistipes sp.; assembly: GCA_017646785.1. The sequence continues at coordinate 17,918 of JAGCLX010000062.1, read as the reverse complement.
ACGCAGGTATCTATTGTCAATATCTGCAAGGAAGGCCTCGTCGACACTCTTGACATCAATCCAGTTGATATCCACAGGGCGCAGTACAAACGACGAGCGCTCGGCATACATCCAGCTATAGGCCCATCGTGTGGTGAAGATGTTGCGCTCGTAGTAGGGGCGGTCCTGGTAGTCGAAGGCCAACTCCAGTCGTGTGCGTGGTTGTGATATGTTGAGGCCTGGGTTTATGCGGAATGGGGCCATGAAGCGTGGGAACGAGAGGCCGGCTGTTATGCCCACCTCCTTTGCGGAACGCTTGGCTACATCACGAGCATACATAAACTCGAAACCAAAGCGCGTAGAGATATCAAATGCCTCGGCGCCACGAAATACATTGCGGTTGCTATATCCGAGTGTTGCGCTCAAGCCGTAGAATGTCGCGGTAGAGGATGCCTCGACCTCCACCTTCATGCTCTGCTTATACTGCGGTGCACAGTAAATGTTACAGTCCAGGAAGCGCTCGCGTGTGGTTAGGAGCTCTGTTGCACCATCGTTGTCGACATTCATGAACGTTACAAACGACTCTTGGTCATCTACGCGCTGGAAGTCAATTTTAGCATTTCGGAAGAAGCCCAAGGCCATAAGCTCGCTGTAGGTGTGTGACACCTGCTCGGCGTTATATATGTAGTTGGGGTATAGCGGTATAGTGCGACGCAGCACAGAGTTGCGTAGCTGGGGACGCACGGCAAGGTCGCGGATGATGCTCAAGCCTCCGCTATATGTCGTGTCGATAATGGCGTTGGACTTAAAACCCTGAGTAGAGCGCAACATCGGGTCGTAGGTGGGGTAGACGTTGATGTCGCGAATACGATAGATGGCATTATCTTCCCACTGAGGTACTCCGCGGTCGTCGTATCCCGTGAGTGTGGGGCGTATGATCATCTTTACATCAGCCTTGTAGGGATTGGTGAGCGTGTCTACTTCGTAGGAGATGTTGTTCACCGTGAAGTCGAAATAGCCACGGTTGTTGAGGTTCGCTGTTATGCGTTCGCGCTCGTCATCCAATAGTGTGATATCCAAAGCGTCGCCCTGCTTGAGTAGACACTCTGCGCTGTCGGCAAGCACGATGTTGCGCAGCGAGCTGTCGCGGAACTCATATCCCAGCTGCTCAATACGCGTAGGCTCACCCTGACGTATTTTGTAGGTCACCTCGGCGCGGCGTTCGCGACGTGTGGTGTCAATTTCGTATGTTACGTCGGAGTGGAAATAGCCCTTTGTGCGTAGATATGTCTCCAAGTTGGTTATCGACTTCTCCGTGAGGTCCATGTTGAGAATCACGGGCTCCTCTCCAATTTTGCGCTTAAAGTTATTCCACCAGTTATCCTTCTCGGGGTTGGCCTTCTCGTACACCCACACGTAGAAGTTCATGCCCAAGAATCGCTTGTTGGGTGACTGCCTTACGTAGACATCTATGCCATCCTTATCCTGTGTTATGCGCTGGTCGCGAGGAACAGTGCGGTCCTCCTCAAACTTAACCTTTGACACCAAATACTCACCCTCTTGTAACGAGCGCGTAACGTTACAACCAATGGCTAAGAAGACCATCAGCATAGACATTACATATATGAGTATCTTGTTGCGCATATACTATCTATTGCTCTGTATGCTATCTACAAAACGTTGCCAGCACTCAGCCTCACCAGTGTGGTGTGTGATGTCGTAGTGCAGCGTGGTGCCATCAAACTCGGCCGTGCCAAACCACTCAAATGTTGCGTTACCCTCGAGCGTAGTTACAATACTCTTGTCGATGTGTGTCGAGCACACTACTTTGCCACCACGGTTGAACACTTCAATGCGCTCGTCTGTGGCGATATGTCCCAACAGGGCTGCTGCTGTGGCCGAGGCGGTCATGGCTGTGCCACACGACAGTGTGATACCTGCACCGCGCTCGTAGGTAGCAACGAATATGCTCCTGGGTGATAGAACCTCATACAGCGAGACATTAACGCCATGAGGAAACTCATGTTTAAGGCTCTTAACACGCTCGCCCAACACCTCTAAGTGTGCCATATCTATCTTGTCCACGACGGCTACAACGTGGGGATTGCCCAAATTGAGTGCCGTAAAGGGTAGTTTGCTGTCGAGATTTGCTATTGTCTTGCCAACAAAGGTATCATCGGCATTGAAGAAGCCGAAGCTCTCGCTCCATGTACTGATGGGTATCTCCACCGCAAAGGCCTCAACACCTTCAGCGATGGGCTCAGCATGACGTGTGGGGAAGGTGCGGCCACCAGAGCTCAACACTCCCGCCTCGAGGTATCCACGGTCGGTGGCGAGGCGCGCAACGCAACGTATGCCATTGCCACACATCTCAGCATGTGTGCCATCGGGATTGAGCATATCCATTCCATAGATGCCGTCGTTGTTGCGAACGACAAGCAGCACACCATCGCTACCTATGCCAGTGGTGCGGTCGCAGGCAATGCGTGCAAATGTCGACCAGTCGATTGTGTCACCCTCGCTAAGACGTGTGACATCGACCATAATGAAGTCATTGCCCGAGCCATGGCACTTGATAATCTCGAAGTTTGACATACTTTTTTTAACTATATATTCGGTCAAAGATACAAATAATTTTTAGCCATTCAAAATTACAGCGCCATAAATAACTTTTTTTAGTTCGACCATTTGCTATTCCCGCCTTTTTTTCGTAACATTGTACTACGTTATGCATCATAAGTAAAAAGAAGAGTGCCCTATGGTTGAGAAATTTATTATGGCAGGGGATACCCCTATGCATATTGCAGACACCGAGCGCGGTGAACGATGCGTCGTGCTTTTACATGGCTATCTTGAGTCAATGCTTGTGTGGGACGAGTTTGTCGACCTGCTCAAAAATCATGTGCGCGTTGTTACGCTCGACCTCCCCGGTCATGGCATATCAACCATCGCGGGTGAGGTGCACACCATGGAGTACTTGGCGGAGTGCGTGGGTAACGTCATGGTGGCGTTGGGCATAGATCGCTACTCTGTTGTGGGCCACTCTATGGGTGGATATGTCGCTTTGGCTATGTTGGATAACTACAAAGAGCACATTGAAAATATCATCCTTCTGCACTCGACAACATCGGCTGATAGCCAGGAGAAGTGCGACCGTCGCCGTCGTGAAATAGAACTCATCAAGGCGGGTAAGAAGAATACCTTGGCGCGTCTTGTGCCTCATGCGGGATTTGCCCCAGAGAATGTAAAGCGCCTAAAGGATTATATCGAGGATATAAGTGAACTTATACTTATCACTGAGGATGAAGGCGTTATAGCTATTCTTGGTGGCATGATAGAGCGCCAGAGCAGGGGCGATATGCTCCGAGATAGTGGCATACCGCATATGTTTATGTTTGGCCGCCACGACTACTACATCCCTGAGGATGTGGCGCAAGAGATGATTGATGCAGACCCCACTGCTGAAGTGGTATGGCTCGAGCACTCTGGACATATGGCATTCTACGAGGAGCCTGAGCTCACGGCTAATGCCATCCTTGGTATGGTGACAAGGTAATCTTATATAGTAAAATGAGAGATGTGTTGTCCGACTGGGCAACACATCTCTCTTATATCCTTATAGGATAGGTATATATGCCGATGGCTTAGAAAGCCTTGCCAATGCCAAGGAAGTCCTCAGCCTTAAGCGCAGCGCCACCGATAAGACCACCGTCTACGTTCTCCTTAGAGAAGATCTCACCAGCGTTAGAGGGCTTGCATGAGCCACCATAGAGGATAGCGCACTCCTCAGCTGCTGCACCGAACTTAGAGCGCAACACCTCGCGGATGTATGCGTGGATCTCCTCAGCCTGCTCAGCAGTAGCAGTCTTACCAGTACCGATAGCCCAAACAGGCTCGTATGCGATAACAAGCTTAGCGAACTGCTCCTCGGTGAGGTTGAATACCACCTCCTCAATCTGCTGCTTGCACACCTCGAAGTGACGACCTGCCTCGCGCTCCTCGAGGTTCTCACCTACGCAGTAGATAGGCTTGAGGTTGTTCTCGTATGCGCGTGCCATCTTCTTGTTCAAGGTCTCAGATGTCTCGCCATAGTACTGGCGACGCTCAGAGTGACCAAGGATAACATACTCGCAACCGAGTGCTGCAATCATCTCAGCAGATACCTCACCAGTGTAAGCACCCTTAACCTCTGTTGCGCAATCCTGTGCACCAACAGCTACGTTTGTGCCCTTCAAAGTCTCGATAACGCTGTGAAGGTGTGTGAATGGAGGACATACGATAAGAGTTACGCAGTCGCAAACATCCTTACGACCAGCCGCTACACCCTTAGCAAGCTCTACACCCTCCGCGGGCAAGGTGTTCATCTTCCAGTTACCCGCAACAATCTTCTTTCTCATATCAAAGAATCTTTTTATTTAATGTTTGTTTCGTCGTAAATTACTGTGCCTGAGCCTCAATCCAAGCCTTGATCTCTGCTGTTGCAAGACCGAGCTTGTTCTTCTTATTGAAGCCGCATAGGTCGTTAAAGAGCTTCATGCCACCAGTAGAAGCGGTGTTCTTGAACGCCTCAAGTGTGATGTAACCCATCTTCTGAACCACTGCAACCCACTCAGCGGGGATGCCTGCCTCGGTGTATACCTCCTCAGCATCAGCCACCACCTTCTTCTCGGGGCGCATAGTGGGGAAGAACAATACATCCTGGATTGATGTCTCACCAGTCATGAACATTGTGAGGCGGTCGATGCCGATACCCATACCTGAGCATGATGGCATACCATACTCCAATGCGCGAACGAAGTCCATATCGATAACCATAGCCTCGTCATCACCCTTCTCCGAGAGGCGCATCTGCTCCTCGAAGCGCTCAAGCTGGTCGATGGGGTCGTTAAGCTCTGAGTATGCGTTACACAACTCCTTACCATTTACGAAGAGCTCGAAGCGCTCAGTAAGGTCATTGTTGTCGCGGTGACGCTTACACAAGGGTGACATCTCGATAGGATAGTCTGTAACGAATGTGGGCTGGATGAGGTCGCCCTCGCAGTACTGACCGAAGATAGCGTCAATAAGCTTACCCTTACCCATGGTCTCGTCAATCTCTACGTTGAGGCGCTTACATGCTTCGCGCAACTGCTCCTCGGTCTGACCTGTGATGTCGTAGCCAGTCTTCTCGCGGATGGCATCTGTCATGGTCACACGGCGGAAGGGGGCCTTGAACGAGATGGTCTTGCCCTCGAGCACAACATCTGTTGTGCCGTTAACAGCCATAGCCACACGCTCCAACATCTGCTCGGTGAACTCCTGCATCCAGATGTAGTCCTTGTATGCCACATAGATCTCCATACATGTGAACTCGGGGTTATGAGTGCGGTCCATGCCCTCGTTACGGAAGTTCTTACCGAACTCATAGACGCCATCAAAGCCACCAACGATAAGACGCTTCAAGTACAACTCCGTAGCTATTCGCATGTAGAAGTCGATGTCGAGAGCGTTGTGGTGTGTGATGAATGGACGCGCTGCAGCACCACCGGGGATGGGCTGCAAAATTGGGGTCTCCACCTCGAGGTAGCCACGCTCGTTGAAGAAGTCACGCATGGTCTGCATGATCTTCGCACGCTTGATGAAGGTCTCCTTAACATGTGGGTTAACAACGAGGTCGAGGTAACGCTGACGATAGCGCACCTCAGGGTCGGTGAGTGCGTCGAATGTCTGGCCATCCTTCTGCTTAACGACGGGAAGGGGGCGTACAGACTTTGAGAGCACTGTAAACTTCTTACAGTGTACCGACAACTCGCCTGTGTTTGTGAGGAATGCGAAGCCCTCAACACCGATGAAGTCACCAATATCAAGGAGCTTCTTAAATACGGTGTTGTAGAGTGTGGGGTCGCCTTCGGGACAGATGTCGTCACGACGGATGTAAACCTGGATGCGACCTGTTGAGTCCTGAAGTTCGAAGAACGATGCAGAGCCCATGATACGGCGGCTCATGATACGTCCTGCGATAGCAACCTCCTGGTAGTTACCCTTCTCTGCGTCGTAGTTCTGGGCAATCTCCTGAGCTGTTGCGTTTACCTCGAAACGAGCTGCGGGGTAGGGGTTGATGCCCAACTCGCGCAACGCCTTAAGCGACTGGCGGCGCAACTGTTCCTGTTCACTGAGTTCGATATTCATATCTATATTGGTTTAATTATTATATTCACGCTACAAAGTTATGCAAAAAATTACATATTGTGCTAAAGCACAACGCTAATTTATTGCCTAAAGTTACTATGCGGCCTTGTCGATCTTCGACTTTGCGTAGTCGAGGGTCACAACAAACTCTTTGTTCTCACCCTCGGGCATGTCGAACATGATGTCCATCATCACCGCCTCGCAGATAGAGCGCAAACCGCGCGCACCGAGTTTGAACTCAAGAGCCTTGTCGACAATGTAGTCAAGAACCTCTGGTGCAAAGGTCAACTTGATGTCGTCCATAGCCATCAGTGTCTCATACTGGCGAATGATAGAGTTCTTGGGCTCGGTGAGTATTGAACGCAATGCAGCGCGCTCCAATGGCTCCATGTATGTGAGCACGGGCAAGCGACCAATGAGCTCGGGGATAAGGCCGAATGAGCGCAAATCCTGTGGCTGAATGTAGCTCATGATGTTGTTCTCATTGATGCGCTGCTTATTCTGCGCGCCATAGCCGATAGCGTTGGTATTCAAACGCATAGCAATTTTCTTCTCGATGCCATCGAAGGCGCCACCACAGATGAACAATATGTTCGAGGTGTCGACCTGGATATACTTCTGGTCGGGATGCTTACGACCACCCTGGGGAGGTACATTAACAACCGTACCCTCGAGAATCTTGAGCAGTGCCTGCTGTACACCCTCACCCGACACATCGCGTGTGATAGATGGGTTGTCACCCTTGCGGGCAATTTTGTCTATCTCGTCGATGAAGATGATGCCTCGCTCGGCAGCCTCAACATCGTAGTCCGCTGCCTGCAACAAGCGTGATAGTATGCTCTCTACATCCTCGCCTACATAACCTGCCTGAGTAAGTGCCGTAGCGTCAACAATCGAGAAGGGTACGTGCAGCAAGCGCGCGATGGTGCGTGCCATAAGCGTCTTGCCAGTACCTGTGGGGCCTACAAGCACGATGTTTGACTTGTCGAGCTCCACATCCTCGGTCTTACCCTTCGAGAGTAGACGTTTGTAGTGGTTGTATACCGCAACCGACATATAACGCTTCGCTGCATCCTGGCCAATTACATAGTCGTCAAGGAAACTCTTTATCTGGTTGGGGCGCAAGAGGTCGCTCTTCTTAAGTGGCTCGAACTTAGAGCCCTTGACGCCATGTCTCTTCTTGCCTCCCGCAACAATATTATGCTCAACGAGCAACTCATAGCCATGCTCAATACATGACGAGCAGATGCACGCGCCATCGCCACCATTAAACATCAATGGTGCCTCCTCGGCGGGTGTTCCGCAAAACGAGCAGCAGTTGCCGTTGCGCTCACTATTTTTTCGTGATTTCTGTGTCATCTATTACTCTTTACGTCGTTTATCTGCGGCTCAACACCTTGTCGATGAGGCCATACTCCGCAGCCTCTGCCGCTGTGAGCCAGTAGTCGCGGTCAGCGTCTGCCTCAATCTTCTCGATGGACTTACCCGAGTGTAAAGCGAGAATCTCGTATAACTCACGCTTTGTTTTTGCTATCTCGCGAGCTGTAATTTCGATATCGGATGCTTGACCCTGAACACCGCCAAGGGGCTGGTGAATCATCACGCGCGAGTGAGGTAGTGCCGAGCGCTTACCTGCAGCACCTGCAGTAAGTAGCACCGCTCCCATAGATGCCGCCATGCCTGTACATATAGTGGCTACATCACACGAAATGAGCTGCATGGTGTCGTATATACCCAAGCCTGCAGATACCGAACCACCAGGTGAGTTGATGTAGAGCTGGATATCCTTGTCGGCATCTACCGACTCGAGAAACAGCAGCTGTGCCTGGATGATGTTTGCAGCGTCGTCGTAGATGGGTGCGCCAAGAAAGATGATGCGGTCCATCATCAGGCGCGAGAATACATCCATCGTTGCTACGTTGAGGTGGCGCTCCTCGATGATTGTAGGCGATACATAACCCTGTGCATGAGCCTGAAAATCATGCAACGTCATGGAGTTGATGCCACAGTGAAGACGTGCAAACTTGTCAAATTCTTTCATAGTCATTATTTGTTTTTCGACCACTGCGGGTCGGTGACAGAGTAAGACTACAGCATAGTCTTATCTTGGTGGTCTTTTACAAAAACAATTCCCGAGCCTTGTATGCCCGGGAATTGTCTTTATATGTCGCTATTTCCGCGGGGCAGGAACCTTATGCGAGCTCCTGTGCGAGCTTTGCGAACTCGTCAGCTGAGATAGCCTTCTCAGTAACCTTCACCTTGCCACGGAGGTACTCAACAACCTTCTCCTCGAAGAGCTTCTCATAGATCTTCTGGAGCTGCTCCTTGTTATCCATGATCTGCTTAGCGAAGTTCTCGAGCATGTCAGCAGGTGCTGATGGCATGCCGTACTGAGCAAACTGCATCTGAGCAAATGTCATAGCCTCAGCCTTTGCCTCCTCGGGTGTTACCTTAATCTCTGCCTCAGTGATGAAGTGCTTCTGCAAGTAGTTCCATGTGAACATCTTGATGAATGCGGGGAAGTCCTTCTCGATCTCCTCCATAGAGAACTTACCCTCGTTGATTACATACAACCAACGCTTCAAGAATGCCTCAGGCATCTGGATGCCAGCCTTCTCGATGATGAAGTTGCGCATCTGGTTAGCGAACATGAAGTCGCACTCGCGCTTGAGCTCACGCTCAATCTCCTCGTCGATGAACTTGTCGAGCTCCTCCTCAGAGTTTACGTTGCCAGCGGGGAATGCCATCTTGAAGAACTCCTCGTTGAGCTCAGGATCAGCAAAACGACGAATCTTTGTGATCTCCAACTCGAACTCTGGCTTGATGTTCTCAAGCTCATCCTCCTTAACTGAGAGGATAGCAGCGCGCTGCTCAGGCTTCTTGTAGAGCTCGTTGATGTTTACAGTTGTCTTGTAACCAACCTTCTTGCCCTTCCACTCCTTACGCTCCTCGTCGCTCATAGAGATAAGGCCTACGTAAGCCTCCTCGATGCGCATGTCGCCGTTATCCAAAGTTACGTTAAGAGCCTCGTCCTTCTCTACCTTGTCTACGTCGATAAGACGGCCGTAGCGACGCAAGTAGTTAGAGCGATACTCATTGTGCATCTTCTTGTCAACCTTGATCTTGCTGTAAGTAACCTTGTCCTTAGCTGAGAGCTCAAGTTCAATCTTTGGAGCCTCACCAATCTCGAATACGAACTCGAACTCGGTGTTGTTCTCAAAGTCGAATGCACCCTGCTCCTCTGAAGGGATTACATCACCTACGTAGTCGATGTTCTCCTTCTGCAAGTACTCAAATACTGAGTTTGATGCCATGTGGTATGACTGCTCAGCAACGACGTGCTTGCCATACATCTTCTTAACGATACCCATAGGTACCATACCGGGACGGAAACCGGGAACGTTTGCCTTACGCTTGTAGTCGCGCAACTGCTTCTCTACTGCCTGACCATAGTCAGCCTCGCCAACAACGACCTTCAAAATTGAGAGGCCGCCCTCACGCTGTTCTCTTGTAATATTCATAACTCTATTTTAGTTTATTTTGTCGTTCAAAAAAATACTCTCACCAATCAACTTTATACTTATATAGGTATAAGTCGCGCAAAGGTAATAAAAAAATGTTAATTCGGAAATGAACACTGCGAAAAGTGTATATTATTTTTGGTTAGAGGTGTCAGATTATCAATTTTTAGGCTACCTTTGTGGAGAAAAATGGGCGTTAGCTCCAAGGTGCATAGCGACAATGATATTAGATATTACAAGACATAAGTTTTACGAGGGTCTGTTGACACTCCTTGGTACGACTATCATCATGATAACGTTGCTCGCCGTGTCGGCGGGCGAGAGCGGTATTGCGCCAGCCCCATATTCAGGCCTCATGTCATTCATCGGTTCGCTGACTGGCGGTATAGGTTTTATCGAGGGCGTGTTTATCGTGTTCATCTATTTTGTGAGCGTGCTGTCACTATCGCGCGCAGCGCTTAGGTCACACATATACCCCACAGATACGATGGCTCCCATGGCGTTGAGTGCCGTGTTGCTGCTTCCGATGATAGTCACTGAAGATGCTTTGCGTCAGGCTGTTGTGGTGTTGCTGATGTCGTATAGCCTTGCCAATATGTTCTACTGCTTTGGCCCTCATAGGCGAGTGAATAGGCTCTTCACGGCGATGGCGGTGTCGGGTACGCTTGCGGTTGTTGAGGCGTCGCTGGTTGTAGTGCCTATAGTGATGTCGCTTGCACTTATCGTTGCACGTAAGAAGTTTAGAGAGGCCTTGGTTGTTGTGGTTGGCTTGCTGTTGCCCATGTTCGCATACTGCTATATAGAGTGGCTTCTGGGTGATAGTTTCGCCCACACATTATCGCTCTGGTGGAGTAGCCTAACAACAAATTTTAATATAGACATCCTTGACAACATAACGCTTACACGTTTAGTGTTTATGGCCTTTGTTATCTTTCTGCAGGCGGTATCCTTGGTGCTTAACGTGTCGCAGCGTGATGTACGCTCATCGGGTGCTCGCGGAGTGTGGAGAACGTTGCAGTTGCTATTTGTTGTGGCGCTCTGTGCGGCTCTGTTGCTCCCCTCGGCTTCGGCATCCTTGCTCACCGTTATCGTTGCAACAGCGGTGGCTATGCTGTCGGTGTATTTCATTCACTGCAATATAATGATCTCTGTAGTGACCTATACAGCGCTGCTCTCGCTTGCTGTAGCTGCATCGCTATAATTCATGTGGGTATAATAATGATGAAAGAGGACGTCTTCACAGATTGTCCTCTTTCGAATTTAGTTAGGTTAATGAGAATTTGAGTCAAATGAGCTAATTGGTGTGTCCATGAGAATTATTTGAGATGTTGCTCACTGACTCCTGTTTGCATTGCAAAAGTAGAAAGAATAATTGAAACTGCAAAATCTTTCGAGAATATTTGCACATTTGTCGATAAAAATCCTGCAAATTGCATATTTATGTCATCTATGGGATTGTCTATATTGTGTGATTGAGTCTATATTTTGTTTTCTGTAATTAGTTTGCAGCTGCCAGTATATCAGTGACATGACTCTCGGAATACTCTATAGTTGTGTGAATAACAGTGCCTTCGCTATTAATGAGGTAGGTGCGAGGTACATACATCGTAGCATACATATTGTATATCTCTTTAGTGCTATCCACAGCCGTGTCAAACCAATAATTATTGGATGAGATATACTCTCTAATTTCATTTTCCTCGCCGCCACGAGATATAGCCAGAACCCTCACTTTAGACTCTTCAAAGTCACTTTTCGCTGCAGACATGTCGTTAAAAAGGGCTTTGCAATCTGGACATGTGTGCGAGAAAAAGACCAATAGCACCACCTGGCCACGTAGCTCAGATAATGTTATATCGCTGCCATTAATAAGTGTCGTTGTGAAGTCGGGAGCGCTATCGCCCACTGCAATAATGGATGTCTCTTCATATGTTGGTAGCTCCTCACTGATAGTGTTACAAGCACAAAAGGCGAGTATTGTGGCTATCAAAAAAATATACTCTATAATGCGTTTATGTGCAGACATAATTTTAATTTAGTTTACAAGTCTATATTTTGTTGTGCTGCCACAAATATAAGATAATTTTAGTATAAGAAAAAAAGAGGTTGCGTAGAGCAACCCCTAATCTCTTTTAACGTTGTGATTCTTTCCACTTAGCCATCTGCCACTCTGCAAGGGCCTCAATAACCTGATCTTGTTCCTCTTCAGTAAGGCCGTTAATCCACTCACGGAAGGCCTCTTCAAGCTCCTCAGCCTTCTCCTCGTCGCCAGCCTCTTCTGCCTTATCTGCCTGCTCGCAGTACCATATTGCACACTTTCCAGGAGATGATATTGTCTGATGCCACCACTGGCAAGATGTCATAAAAGCACAAGCTGCCAAAATAAAAATAACCTTTTTCATCGTTGTATTAGTTTAAAGGGGTGAATTGTTGATACACAAAGGTAGTGAAAATAAAACAATAAATTGTAAAATGCCTAATAAATTTTTATGCTATACCGCGATTAGGAATTATGGAGGTGTTATCCACCCGCTTTTTTACACTTGTAACCAGCTTTGGTGAGTAGCTCTACCACGCGGTCACGGTGATCTCCCTGGATGATTATCTCGCCATCCTTGGCTGTGCCACCTACGCCGCAACTCTTCTTGAGCTCCTTGCCCAGCTCTGTCAGGTCGTCGGCACTGCCCACATAGCCACGCACAACCGTAGCTACGCGACCACCCTTGAGCCTATCGAGCCACACCTTAAGATTCTGCTTTGCTGGGGCGAGGGTCTCGGGTTCGTTATCCTCGGTGGTGTTATATGCAAAGTCGGGATTTGTCGAAAATACGACACCCAACCTATCCTTCCAATCACTTGCCATAGTAATAAATTTAGGTTTGTGTATACAAAGATAGGAAAAATTTTGTAATTTTACGCTATGAAAGATAATAAGAGACATCATCGCAAGCGCGACCTTGAGGCTTACAACCCTAAGCAACTCCCGCCAATCCTCCCTCCCGAGGATGATAGGTATCTTGTGAATGTCTATGTCGAGGGGTATGAGGATGTCGCCTTTTGGCGTGGCATCTTTGATCACTTCCGTAACCCCTACCTCCGCTTTGAAATATCGGTGCCCAACAGGGATGACCTACCCAAGGGTAAGAAGGTGCTGTTATCCATGCTGGAGCGCGTGGATAAGGAGCGTGTGTTGCTGTGCGTGGACTCCGACTTCGACTACCTGTTTAACGGAGCTACTGAGCAGTCGCGCGAGGTGCTCGGTGCGGTAAATATGTTCCATACCTATACGTACGCTACGGAGAACTACTTGTGCTATGCTCCGTCGTTGCGCAATGTCTGTGTCAAGGCGACTAAGAACGATACGCGCATATTTGATTTCGAGCGCTTTATGGCGGCGTACTCCGAGATTATATACCCGCTGTTTTTGTGGTATGTTCACTCTGCGCAGTTGTCGTCGGAGAGTATCTTCACGCTTGCTGAGTTCCGTGCTTCGGTGCGTCTGGGATATGTGGATATACGTCACAATGGCGAGGGTACGCTGGCATGGCTGCAACGAAATGTGGAGCGTCGTCGTCAGGCCCTTGAGCATGACAACCCAGAGATGTGCGAACATGTTGAGATGCTTGGCTCTCGGTTGAAGAGCCGCGGCGTGGAGCGCGATAATTGTTACCTGTTTATGCATGGTCACACGCTTATGGATAATGTTACCATGCCTCTGCTGAGCGCCGTGTGTGACAAACTGCGCCAACTATCAGTGGCTAAGATACATGGCTCTAAGGTTGAGGGCGTTGCATTGAAAAATGAGTTGCAAAACTACACTAATACGTTACGCTCAATACGCGATGTGCTTCTCGACAACGAGAACTACACCTCGTGTCCGCTATATAAGCGTTTGCGAGATGATATTCAGACGTATCTCGATGTTATGATTGGTAAGATAAAAGCCGAGCAGCCAGTAGAGATTATGTTGCGCCACAACTTCGAACCATAGTTATGGTGTCCCATCTCCAAAACGCCAATCCTCCCTCTGTTATCGCTATTTTTGTGTGCGAGTAAAACTGCTATTTTGTTTTAGAATAGTGTTTTTTTTAACATGAAAAAGACCCTAAAACATATAGATTTGCACATTTTATTAATATTTCTCAATAAAAATGCTTGGATTCTAATTTTTTTTGATTACTTTTGTAATTGTTTAGAAGAAATAATATAACCTTAAACTGTAAATATATGTCTAATCATTGCCCGGCAACATGCCACTCATACACTCTCGAACCCGAGGCTGGCTTCTCGTTGATTACGCTAAAGGCTGGTGAAAAGATGGCTATTGAGCGTGGTGACAGTAATTGCTTGTTGTTCCTCACTAAAGGTAACTTCGATATCAGCTCAGAGGAGCGCTGTGACTACACTGTTCGTGAGGGTCACTTCGTGTTCTGCTTCCGCGCTTATCACTACGATATCGTTGCATTGACAGATGTAGAGATTATTCGTGCACACTTTATCGCTGCAGGTGCTGCTTGCGACATGATACCATTTAACAGCATTGTCGGCAAAATCAAAAAGATTAACTACAAATTCACGCAGGTAGCGATGAATGAGCCCATGAACTTGCTGTTGCAGTCTGTGCGTTTGTACCTCGAGAACTCGATGAAGTGTAACCACTTGCAGAGTGCAAAGATACAGGAGATGTTCGTTATCTTTAAGTTCTTCTATACTCCTCAGATTCAGCTACGTACGTTCTACAACCTCTTCGACCGTAACCAGTCGTTTGCATCGCTTGTGCGCAACAACGCACCTCGCGTTAAGACTGTTGAGGAGCTTGCCGACATCTGCGGCTTTAGTATCCAGCACTTCAACAATATGTTCAAGCAGGAGTTTAACGACACTCCATACAGTTGGATGCAGAAGCAGCGTATCGTGGAGATTGAGCGCTTGCTCACCGAGACTAGTGTGCCATTGAAGAGCATCATCAAGATGTACAGCTTCACCAACCATGGTCACTTCGCGCTCTTCTGTCGCAAGTATCTCAAGAAGACACCGCTCAAAATTCGTAAGGAGGCGCGTGCTCTCCGCGAGGCACAGCAACAGCAGGAGGCACAGCAGTAGTCTGCTGATGTCGCAATACTACACAACCCCTAAAATCCATTGCGGTGGCTTTAGGGGTTTCTTGTTTATATGACTTTGCCTCGGAAACTATTGGTCTTCGTGGGGTTAAAAGCGTAACATATAGCCAAAGATGGGAATTTTGTTTGGCATTTGAGGATTATTTTGTAACTTTGTCGGATGCAATATAATTAATGTAAGCGCATTGGCGTTATATGAGTGCATTTTAACTAACGATTGGACATGAATTATCTCAAAATTATACTTTTTGGATTTCTTGCTATGCTCGAGCGACGTCCCGTGTTTACAATCGCCATGCTTGCACTTATCATCCTGCCCCCAATATACTTCGAGTGGGTGAGATGGTTTATGCTTGGCATGCTTGTGCTGGTGGTTGTAGGCATCATCTCGTTCCGACGTAAGATGCGTAAGATGCAGAGTCAGTTCGAGCAGCAGTATCGCGATGCTATGGGTGGCAGTGGCACTGGCCCTTCGGGTTTCGGAGGTGCGGCGGGCGCTGGCTTCTCGGGCTTCAACTTCGCGCAGGGCATGCGCCTTGAGGACTTTGTGAAAGAGATGCAAAGACAGGCCGATGCTCGCCAGACGACTACGCAGCAGGGGTATTCAAATGCAACAACAAGCAACTCATCAAAGCATAGCAGTGGCAGCCAGGGTGAGTATGTCGATTTTGAGGAGATAGAGTAATACGTAAACAAACGACTTTACGAATATGATAAAACTATTAGAGAGCATAGGACGCTACGTCCTACTCCTTGGCAAGGTGTTCTCGCGTCCTGAAAAGATGCGTATCTACCTGCGCCGTGTCGCTTTCGAGATTGAGGCGTTGGGCTTCAACTCCATATCGCTAACGGCAATCATATCGACATTTATCGGTGCTGTTATGGCGCTGCAGATGGCTATTACCCTCGAGTCGCCATTCATCCCTCAGTTCATGATTGGCTACGCTACGCGCGAGGTGATGGTGTTGGAATTCTCATCTACGGTGTTGGCCCTCATCTTGTCGGGTAAGATTGGCTCTAACATCGCATCAGAGATTGGTACAATGCGCATCACGGAGCAGATTGACGCCCTGGAGATTATGGGTGTTAACTCGGCGTCGTATCTCATCCTCCCCAAGATTGTGGCAACCGTACTCTTCTTCCCATTGCTCACGCTCTTTAGTATCGTTGTGGGTATCATTGGTGGTTATGCCTTGGCTGTGCTTACGGGCATTATGCTCCCTGGCGACTTCATTCAGGGACTCTTCTACTACTTCGAGCCCTATGCGATAACATATGCACTTGTTAAGGGTGCGGTGTTCGCCTTTATCATAACCTCAATATCGGCATATTGTGGTTACTATGCCAAGGGTAATTCGCTTGAGGTCGGTAGGGCGTCGACACGTGCTGTGGTATCAAGCTCGGTGGCCATCATGATTTTCAACCTTATCCTAACACAAATTATGCGCGCATGATACGAGCAGATCACATATCTAAGGCCTTCGAGGGCCGCATGGTGCTCAACGATATCACCGTTGAGTTCGAGACTGGCAAGACAAACCTTATAATCGGCCGTAGTGGCTCGGGTAAGACGGTGCTCCTCAAGTCACTCGTGGGACTCCACGACGTGGATGAGGGTAAGATATTCTACGATGACATCTGCTACACAGACCTCAACTTCAAGGAGCGCAAGGAGGTACGTAAAGATGTGGGCATGATCTTCCAGGGAGGCGCGCTCTTGGACTCCTCTACAGTGCGAGAGAACGTGCGTCTACCTCTTGACCTCTTCACCACGATGTCGGAGGGCGAGAAGCGTGACCGTGTCACCTTCTGCTTGGAGCGTGTACGCCTTATGGGTGCCGACCACCTATATCCCTCGGAGCTTAGTGGTGGTATGGTTAAGCGTGTGGCTATTGCTCGAGCTATCGTTCTCAACCCACGCTACCTCTTCTGCGATGAGCCCAACTCGGGCCTCGACCCACAGACCTCTGTGGTTATCGACAACCTTATCCAGGATATCACCAAGGAGTTTAACATCACAACGATAATTAATACTCATGATATGAACTCGGTGATGGAGATTGGCGAAAAGATTGTATATATCCACGAAGGTAAGAAGTGGTGGGAGGGCACAAAGGACGATATCCTGCTGTCAGAGAACCCCGAGTTGAACGATTTTGTGTTCGCCTCGGCTATGGCAAAACGTGCTAAAAGTGTTGCGCGATAGAGGGTCTCGGGTGCAAACATGAGAAAAAACGATAAATTTGTATCAATAATATTTCCTTTTTTCTTTGTTTGTTAAGCCAAAAGTATTTAACTTTGTGATTACAAATCACGATAACGAAAATTATTATCTATTAATTTAATACTTTTTTTACTATGTCACAGATTAAAATTGGTATCAACGGTTTCGGTCGTATCGGCCGTATGGTATTCCGTGCAGCTTGCGCTCAGGCAGACAAGTATCAGGTTGTAGGTATCAACGACCTTTGCCCTGTGGATTACTTGGCATACATGCTTAAGTACGACACTATGCACGGCAAGTTCGAGGGTACTGTTGACTACTGCGAGGAGAAGAACCTCCTTATCGTAAACGGCAACCCCATCCGCGTAACAGCTGAGAAGGATCCCGCACAGTTGAAGTGGAACGAGGTTGAGGCTGAGTACGTAGTTGAGTCAACAGGTTTGTTCCTCTCAGCTGATAAGGCTCAGGCACACCTCGAGGCTGGTGCTAAGTATGTTGTTATGTCAGCTCCTTCAAAGGATGACACCCCTATGTTCGTATGCGGTGTAAACACATCGGAGTATGCTGGCCAGAAGATCGTTTCTAACGCTTCTTGTACTACAAACTGCTTGGCTCCTATCGCTAAGGTTTTGAACGACAACTTCGGTCTTGTAAACGGTCTTATGACTACTGTACACTCTGTAACTGCTACTCAGAAGACTGTTGACGGTCCATCATTGAAGGACTGGCGTGGTGGCCGCGCTGCTTGCGGTAACATCATCCCCTCTTCAACAGGTGCTGCTAAGGCTGTAGGTAAGGTTATTCCCGCACTTAAGGGTAAGCTCACTGGTATGTCTATGCGTGTTCCTACTTTGGACGTATCTGTTGTTGACCTCACTGTAAACCTCGAGAAGCCTGCAACTTACG
>JAGCLX010000061.1 GCA_017646785.1 Alistipes sp. | reverse complement strand
CTGCGAGCTCCTTGCCATACTGCTTGTTTGGCTGCTCGAACACTACCGTCTGACGCTCCCATGTGCCGCGTGCCGACTGACCAGTCACCGCAGGGAGAATCTCCATTACTTTACCTTCAAAATCCATATTTTTAGACTATTAGAACGTTATTTTATATCTATATGTTTGACTTAGAGTGATTTATGCTACTGAGCAGGGTATGCCCAATGCCTCTACGCGCTCAGCAATGGCGCGAAGGTCATCCTTCTCCACCTTGCTTATTGTCTGACATGGGGTGTCGCGGTCGAGCGAGTAGACCATCACCTGCTTTGGCCTAAGCTCCTCGACGATTTTCAGCCATGCTGCAACCTCCTCCTCGCGGGTGTTATCCACGCTCTTGCCGAGATACTCGCCGCGCAGGAACATTGTCTGCAGGATGAAGTCGCCCTCGAACATCTTGAGCAGCTCCACGGTGCGAGCTACGGTGTAGTTGCCCTGTGGCTTGTTCATGAGCTGCACGGTGGCGTCGAATGCCGAGTCGAGCTTTAGGATGTTGTTGTCCACACGCTTCAGCGCACGGCGCACATCCTCGCGGTGTATCTGCGTAGCGTTTGAGAGCACCGACACCTTAGCAGCGGGGCAGTGCTTGTCGCGCAACGCGATAGTATCCTCGATTATAGCCTCGAAGTCGGGGTGCATCGTAGGCTCGCCATTGCCGGCAAAGGTGATTACATCGGGAGGTGTACCCTCTGCCACCATTTTGCCGAGGGTCTCGTCGAGCATGGCGCGGACATCCTCGCGGGCATTGAAGCGTCGCTTGCCGCGGTGGTCGTCGTTCCAGCCACACTCGCAGTAGATGCAGTCGAAGCTACACAACTTCGACTCTATGGGCAAGAGGTTGACACCCAGTGAGATGCCCAGGCGGCGTGAGCGCACAGGACCAAAGATTATGTTGTCGTATAGTGAAGTCATATTTTTATACTATTAGTAGGTTATAGGTTGCCCGTATGCCTAATTTTAGGTTGCCTCGGGCTTAATTTTTAGTGCCCTTAGCGCCACCGAGCTTCGCACCATGCTTCGCCTGATATGCGAAGATGTTCTCCGAATAACTTGTTGTCTTGAACTCTGAGTCGCGCTTACGCTTGAATGCCACAGCGATGAGGCGGTCTACAAGCTCGTCGAACTTAACGCCCGTAGCCTCCCACAAGTAGAACGACAGCGAGCCAGGGATGGTGTTAATCTCGTTGACGTAGATGTTGCCGTTAGCCTCGTCAATCATGAAGTCGATGCGCGACACGCCGTCGCAGGCCAACACACGGAAGGTCTGGCACGCAGTCTTACGGATGAATGCTGTTACATCCTCAGGGAGGTTTGCAGGGATCTCGCGCACGGTTGAGTGCATACCTTCGGATGGCTTGTTCTTGCCACCACCTAGGTACTTATCCTCGTAGCTCAAGATCTCGCCGCTGCGCACAGGCGCCTCACACACCGAGGGTTCGCAGTCGTAGTAGTCGCCCAACACCGAGCAGTTTATCTCCTTGAGCTTCTCCACGAGGCACTCGACGATGATGCGCTTAGAGTATTTGATGGCGTTGTCCACAGCCTCCACAAGCTCCTCGCGGTTGTGTACCGCCTTGATGCCCACCGATGAGCCGAGGTTTGCGGGCTTCACGATGAGAGGGTAGTTCAACGCCTCGGCGCGCTCCACGCACACCTCCTGCTCCGAGAGCCACTCCTTGTCCGAGAACCACATGTAGTCGATTACGGGGATGCCGCTCTCCTTGAGAATCATCTTCATGGTAATTTTATCCATGCCGTTTGCCGAAGCCAATGGGTTGGGACATGCGTATGGTATGCCTGTCATCTCGATGAGACCCTGGAATGAGCCATCCTCGCCCGATGTGCCGTGCAAGCAGGGAAGTATTACGTCGATGGTTGTCACCACGTCGCTACCGAAGAGTGGCTTACGCACCTTATAGAGCTTGTTGTCGCCATACACGGGGCGGAAGTATACCTCCTCCACCGATGCAAGCAGAGCCTTCATATCGCGGTAGTTGTCCGTAGTCATGAGCTTGTCACCAGTGTACCAGTGACCCTCCTTTGAGATGTAGATAGGCACGATGTTGTACTTCTCGCGGTTCATCGCTGCCATAGTCTGTGCCGCAGTGATTACCGAAATCTCGTTCTCCACCGAGCGGCCACCAAATATTACACCTACATTAATTTTCATTGTCTTATATCGTTTTTAGTTACTATTCTACTTGAATGAGTCCGGCAGGTCGTTTTCGTACAACACCACGTCACCCGCCTTGAGGCGTGGCTGAAGCTCCGCCATTGCCTCCTTGAACGATGCTACGGTAGCCACGCGCGCCATGTCGTAGCCTCCAGCCTCCAGTCCCGCGGTTATAGCCTCGCGGTTGACCTCGTTGACAACGATGACCCCATCAGCCTTTGAGTTTGCTATGTCGACGCCAAATGTGCGGTTGTTGTCATACTGCTTCGCACCCATCTCCACGAAGCCTGGTGTTACAACATATCGCGCTCCTGCGGTGTCGAAGCCACTCAACACCTCGAGTGCCATGCGTGCACCCGTAGGGTTAGAGTTGTATGCGTCATCGAGGATGGTTATGCCGCCACTCGTGCGCATGCTGAGGCGGTGCTCCACCTGCTCAATCTGCTTTACTCCGCGACGGCGTGCCTCTATGCTCACGCCCATCTTCTCCGCTATAGCAAGTGCTGCGGTGATGTTGAGGATGTTACCACGACCAAGAAGGTGCGTAGCGTATCCCTCGTCGGTAGTTGCGCCATGCTCCATGCTAAATGTTGTGCGCTGTGAAGAGTACACTATGTCTGTTGCGCGGTAGTCGGCCTCGCAACTATCTATGGCATAGGTCTTTACCTTGACGACGTTAGCCTTGATGTGATTATATGCCGCCTCCGAGTCGATGTTTACGATGCCAAATCCACCCTCTGGCAGTGCATCTATAAGCTCAAACTTTGTGCGTGCCACATTCTCCACCGAGCCGAATGTCTCGAGGTGCATCTCGCCAACAGAGGTTACGATACCCATCTGAGGGCATACAAGGTCGCATATCTCCTTGATGTCGCCGCGCTGCTTAGCGCCCATCTCCACGATGAATACCTCGTGGTGGGGCTTGAGGTGCTCGCGCACGGTGCGCACAACGCCGAGTGTGGTGTTGAAGTTACCAGGCGTCATAAGCACATTGTAGCGCTCCGAGAGCACGCGATGCAGGAAGTGCTTCGTAGATGTCTTGCCAAAGCTACCCGTGATACCTATGATGGTCAAATGGGGCATCGAGCGAAGTATGCGCTTGGCGTCGTTGTAGTACCAGCGTGTGATTGCCGCCTCGAGGGGCTTGTTTATGGCGTTGGCAAGGATAATCCAGTAGTCCAGTGTCATCAGCAGTAGCAGAGGCACAGCATAGCAATCCTCGAGGTAGTGAGCCCCAACCATTGCCACCGCAACAAGCAGGTAGCGCGTAATCAGCAATCGCTTGACACGCATCGTATAGGCGAGTTTTATCTTATACTCAATCGAGAACTCCGCAATGGCGATAACCATCATCCATAGGCCCAAGAGCAGCAACACTGCCCAGTGCTGAGTAAAGAGTGTAACCACAGCGCCCAATAGCGCCAGGAGATTTGCCCTCGAGTGCCACTCACCCGTCTGGCGTAGCCAACGGTTATAGCGCTCAATACGGTAGCTGTTCTGCTGAAACATCTGTGCCGAATAACGCACCGTAGCACACAAAAATGCCAACCACGCAAACCAAAAGAGGTATATTACTGCAATCTGCATACGCTACTCGATATTAAGAAACGACTTTAACGATGCCATCCATAGCGCTGGCTGCTCCAACATTGCAAAGTGACCCGCACCATATGCCACGACCAATCCCGCATTAGGCATTAGGCGCTCCATCTTGTGGGCATCAGATATGGGTGTCGCGGTGTCCTTATCTCCCCAGAATAGGAGTACGGGCGCGGTAACCTTGGGCATGACATCGCAGAGGTCCTCGTTCACGCACTTCGAGAGTATCGCGCGCATCATGGGTGTTGCGCGGTTGTAGTCCGACGAGCCACCCTTAGAGCGACGCTGCTCGATGAGGATAGAGGCCTTCTGCTTGCCAATAAGGATGGGCAGGGCGTGCTTCATGAGCTTGAAGGTGTATATCTTGCGGTAGTAGCTTAATGAGCGCTTGGGCTTTACGCCCGCAGCGTCGGTGAGCACTACGCGCGCCACCTCATTGCGTGAGGCATAGAGGATGGATACGCGACCACCAAAGGAGTGACCGCAAAGAGTTGGACGTACCACACCGAGAGAGGCGAGCAGTGCTTCGATGGAGCGTGTGTACTCCTCGACACCCCACACCTCTTTGGGCTCGTTGCTCTGGCCGAAGCCGGCAAAGTCTACAGCTATAACTCTGAAGTGTTGTTTTAGTAGTTCGGTAGTGGCGTGCCATATAGTGTGGTCACAGCCCCATCCGTGCAATAATACGACTGTATCGCCCTCACCCTCAATGGTGTAGGCTAACTCGATGTTGTTGTATGTAAATCGCGCATCCATGACCCACAAAGGTAGCAAAAAAAAGTCGAAACATGAAATGTTTATCCCAAAAATCGTGGCGCACGTGTTAATATAAACAAAGGACCTCACAGAGCGTGTCCATGAGGTCCTAAAACTTGTGTGCTGCGCACGACTGATAGTGTGGAATTAAGAGAAGTTGTGACGACTCTTGTGTGTTGCAGGGTTGCTCTCCATGTCGTTTTGTAGTGTGATCATGTCGACGATGTTCTGTGCGCACTCTGCGCCGCCAATCTCCACAACCATATTCCACTGTATCTGCAACTGAACGATGCCATGCATTAGCGCTAAGTGGCCATTCACGCGGTTGTTAGGTGCGAGGATTATCACACCATCCACGTCGGTGAACTCCGCAAAGAACTGGGTGCCCATGAGAAAGTCATACATCGTAGGCACACCCTTGATGATGATGTTCTCGGGGAGGCATCCCAGGCGAGTGAGCTCATCAACCAAATGGGGTAGGTTTGTGTCTACGTACTCTGTAAACTCATTGGCTACCAGTATTCCAAACTTCATGCAGCGTGCTGGCATGTTGTCCATGTTGAGTTGCTGTTTTACTCCTTGATATACTTAGTGAACTTACCAGAAAGAGTGGGGTACTTTGTAGTAGCCTCCTTGTATACCTTCTGGGCCTTAGCCTCGTCACCCATAGCCTCGTATACCAAGCCGAGCTTAGCAGCGTTAGTGCCATAGATGTCAGCGTTCTGGCTTGCAGCAAGTGCCTGCTCGAAGTTAGCAGCAGCGCTCTGGTAGTCCTTCTCCTCAACTGCGATGTCACCCTTGAGTGCAAGAGCCATAGCGTTGATGTGCTTACCGTAGTTACCCTCGATGTCCTGGAACTTAGCGATAGCAGCCTTAGCGTTTGCGATGTCGCCAGCGTAGAGGTACGATGATGCAGCCATGAAGTAGCTTGTGTTACCAGCAGCAGTGTCTGCATACTCGTTAGCGATAGCCATGTAAGAGTCAGCAGTTGTTGCGTAGTCTACGCTGAAGCTGTCAGCAGTGTTGTTGGTTACGCCAGATGCGTTGAGCACCTCGAAGAACTTGATCTGTGCCTCCTGCTCGTGAGTCTCAGCCTTCTGAGAAGAGATGTTGCTCCAGATGAAGATACCAACAGCAATAACGGTGATTGCTACGAGCGCCCACATGAGCTTGTTACCATACTTGTCGAAGAACGACTCAATCTTACCCTTGCTCTCAACCAAAATATCGGTCTCGGGAGTCTGTGCTTTCTTTGTCATAAAGTAGTTTTTATTTTTTTAGTAATTATAAATTCGCAATTCAATCTACAAAAGTACACAAAAAGTTTTAATTTCATAGTGTTGACCACAAAAAATTGATAATTTTCACTATCTTTGTCGAAAAGTACGTTGCACATGAGATTGGATAGACTCTCGATAATAAATTTCAAGAACATCGAAAGCGAGGATATAGTGCTCTCGGAGGGTATCAATTGCTTCGTCGGGGATAATGGCGCAGGTAAGACCAACATCCTTGATGCGGTGCACTACCTATCCATGGCTAAGTCTATGCACACGCTCACCGATTCACAGAGTGTGCGTCACGGTGAGGATGGCTTTGTGGTTGATGGTCGCTTCACGCGTGATGACGGTCGCCCCGAGCAGGTCGTGTGTTCGTTCACACGTCGCGGAGGCAAGACGCTCAAGCGTAATGGTAAGGAGTATGACCGCTTGTCGGAACACGTGGGCAACATACCTATTGTCGTTGTGTCGCCTGCCGATACTGCGTTAATCAGCGACTCGGCGGAGGAGCGTCGCAAATACCTCAATCGCTTTATCTCGCAGATTGATAGGACATATCTCGCTGCGCTTATGCGTTACAACGCGGCTCTTCAGGAGCGCAACAAGCTGCTTAAGATGTCGCCAACGGAGGATATACTCCTCATTTACGACTCGATGCTCACCGCATCGGCGGAGGTGATATACGCCAAGCGCACTGAGATTATTAAGGCTATAACTCCCTTGGTGTCAGAGTTCTATGCTATTCTATCGGAGGATAGGGAGGTGACGGGATTGGAGTACCGCTCTGAGTTGCAGACCTCGTCGCTTGCCGATTTGCTGCTTGCTTCGCGCCAGAAAGATTTTGTCAACGAACACACCACTTCGGGTGTGCATCGCGACGATGTGCTGTTCACCATTGGCGAGTACCCCTTGCGTAAGTTCGGCTCGCAGGGACAGCAGAAGTCCTTCCTTGTAGCGCTTAAGCTTGCGGAGTACACACTCTTGTCGCGCCATGCAGGGTGCAGGCCTATTCTTCTGTTGGATGACCTCTTCGATAAGCTCGATATGCGTCGCGTGGCGCAGCTGCTGAAGCTCACTGGAGGTGACGACTTCGGTCAGATACTCATCACAGATTGCAATAAGCACCGCCTGCAGCACACTTTGAGTGAGGCGGGTGTGGAGTACAGATTATATAATATCGTTAATGGTAAGGTTGCGCTATGAGACGTACGCAGACACGATGTATAGGTGACATTCTCGAGGAGTTCTTCAAGCGCCCCTACGTAGCTCGTAAAATTGCTGAGGGCAAGCTCCCTGAGTTTTGGCGCGAGATAGTGGGGGAGCATGTGGCCAATCTCACCAATGAGGTGCGCTTAGAGAGGGGTATTCTCTTCGTTAGTGTTAGCTCGAGTGTTGTTCGCAACGACCTCTTTTATAGGCGTGACCAGTTGGCTCAGTTGATAAATCAACGCGCTGGTGTACAGCTTGTTAATGCTGTCGTAATTCGATAGATAATTAGAGCTAAATAATAAGGGGCGAGATTGCTATCTCGCCCCTTGTTGTGTTGATGTCTACTGCTGTTTGGGTAGCTTATCGATGAATGATTTGTTGACGATGACCTTCACAGCGCGGTGCAAGACACGTAGCTCCACGGGTGAGCCACCAAGCAACTCGCCATCAATTTCGAGCTTGATCTCGGGTGACGACTCGATGCGTATCTTGCTGCCTTGAATATGTTGAACGTGTCCAATGGAGTATATCTCGCCATTGAAGAAGCGACGCAGACGGAAGACTACGTGCCACCAGTGTATTGGTCTGATGAGTGTCACGTCGAGTAGTCCATCATCTGCAACAGCCTCAGGGAGTTGCTGAATACCACCGCCGTTATACTTACCCACGCCAATGGCTAAGCTGAATAGTAGGTTGTTGTATACGAGCCTATCATTGACCCATATCTTCACGCCCGTGGGCTTATATCTGAAGAAGGTATTTATGAGCGCGCGTATATATAGACTCGGACCCTTAGTGCCCTTGTCGCGCATGTGCTGTCCGCGTTTGATGACAGCGGCGTCAAAACCTACACCCGCAACATTCGCCATGTATCGTGTTTGGCGAACGCGTGACTCCTCATACTCTACGGCTGCCACATCCTGCATGAAGGTGTATCCCTCCTTTATTGCGCGTATTACGGCTGAATACTGCTTAGGAAGTCCATACATGCGTATCCAGTCGTTGCCAGTACCCACAGATATCAACGCCACAGTGACCTCGGATGGCTCGACGCACTTCTGTATGAATAGTCCGTTGACCACCTCGTGTAGCGTGCCGTCGCCACCCACCACGATGATGTGGCGATAGCCCTCGGTGATTGCCGTTACGGTGAGTTCCGTAGCGTGGTGTTTGTGCTCGGTGAATACAGCCTCACAGCGTATGTCGTTGTCGCGCAGTAGCTTAGAGATAAGAGGGAAGTCGTCAAGCCCCTTTCCTGAACCGGAAATGGGGTTGACGACTACGAACCACTTAATACCGTCATCTGCGGTATTGTTATTCAAGGTATGTCCCTTCATACCCACCTCGTTTAATTACTTCTTAGGAGCGTTCTTGATGGTGTTGAGCAAGAAGTCGTAGAACTTCTCCACTGAAGCGATGTTCACCTTCTCATCTGGTGAGTGTGGGTAGCAGATGGTAGGACCGAACGAGATCATATCCATGCCGGGGTACTTAGCACCGATGATACCGCACTCCAAGCCTGCGTGGATAGCCGTAACGGCGGGCTTAACGCCATAGAGCTTCTCGTATGACTCGAGCATAGTGTGCAAGATAGGTGACTTCATGTTGGGGTTCCAGCCGCTGTATGAGCCGCTAAGCTCAACGTCTGCGCCTGCCAACTCAAATACTGAAGATATAGCACCTGCCAACTCACCCTTCTCAGTATCTACTGATGAGCGCAACAAGCACTTAACCTCGATAGTAGAGCCATTAGATACTACGAT
>JAGCLX010000007.1 GCA_017646785.1 Alistipes sp. | reverse complement strand
TGGTGGACCACTCCAAACAGTATCCGAGCCAAGCAGTAAGACCTCCTGCCACAACCATCAAAAAGAGGTGAAAAAAGAGCATACGCCTATCACTCTTAAAGTTTTGCTCGTCGACCTCCATTTTTGCCCGCCAAGACCTCTGAAAAGCCTCCATCTTCTCCTCCTCGGTCATCTCCGGCTCCTTTGGGGCGACATTCTTCTTCTTCGCTCTACCCTTCCAGCTATGCTCGGCAACCAACTCTCGCTCGGCATTATAGACCACGATATTGACCTTGTTGTCCATAATCTCCCACTCGTTGTATGGAGCCTCCTTGATAATCTCTCGGCCCTCGTGTTTGAGTATCGCCTTTACAAGGTCGGTAGCATCTTCGTAGTCGTCGGGGTCGAAGTCGTAGGTAGTGACCTTCAAAATCTCATGGTCGTAAGGGTCGAACGACGCATCGAGGGTGACACCTTCGGCATCGAAAGTGTAGAATTTGAGTTTGCCATCAGCATAGGTGTAGGCAAGAGTTTCACGCTCGACAACGCCATCCTCATCAACCGTATCATAGGAGATAAGCATCAAAGCTCCCTCCAAATCTTCAAAAGTCATGTTCTGTTTCATATCGTATGTTTTTTATATAAAATAGAAACTTTTCAAAAAAATTTCAAAAAAATGTGCAGCTATATGTTTAGAATCATATATAAAGTATTGATAATCATACATTAGTAAATTAGGTATTTATGTGTCGAAAACTAAAAAAACTATCTGGAATAAATATTTCATACAAAGATTTGTTGCTTCAGAAAAAAAATCGTACATTTGCATCAAACAAAGGGGTGCCTTGATTGGCTGAGATTATACCCTCGAACCTGATGCAGTTAGTACTGCCGTAGGAATTGTGGATAATATCATAACGCATACCCCATATCTTGAGGTATGCGTTTTTTTCTTTTCGGGCACCTCGTTTTTTATACACGTTATTATGGTTATAAACAACAACGAGGTTAATCCACGCGGCATCTCACACAGGAAAGAGTACGGCGTAGCCCTTTCGATAGCGGGCTCAGACTCTTCGGGAGGTGCAGGCATACAAGCCGACATCAAGACATTTTCCGCCCTCGGAGTATACGGCGCAACGGCCATTACGGCTATCACTGCGCAAAATACCCAAGGGGTACACTCTCAACTTGCGCTACCACCACAAGTAGTGCACGAGCAGGTTATTGCCGTTATGGAGGACCTGCACCCCTTTGTCATAAAAATTGGCATGCTCGCCAACGCTGAGATTGCCACAAGCGTGGCTGAGGCACTCGCCAACTACCCTATTCCCACTATTCTTGACCCCGTAATCGTATCTACAAGTGGCCACCGTCTGCTCTCCACCGAGGCTATGGAGGTCATAAAGCACCGTCTGCTACCCATAGCTACACTCCTTACGCCCAACATCCCCGAGATGGAGGCTCTTGCCAACATGCCAATAACGACCTACGAGGATAAGATGCGCGCTGCCGAGCACCTCTTCGGCTATGGTGTTAGGGCGATACTCCTTAAGGGTGGTCACGAGGTGGGCGACACTAAGAGCGACATACTCTTTACACGCTCTGCTCAGGGCATAGAATCTACCACCTACACCTCCGACACCATAACCACACGCAATACCCACGGCACAGGGTGTACGCTATCCTCGGCCATAGCGGCATACATAGCACGTGGCTACGACATGGCGGAGGCCATACGCCATGCCAAGGAGTATGTAACCGAGGCTATACGCCATGGTGCCGACATTGCAATCGGTCACGGCTACGGTCCCGTAAATCACGGCTTTAGTCCACAAACAATGTACGTCTACTATGAGAATGAATAACCATCAATTACAATTTATTACACATTACAACGACCGCTACTCCTACATCGACTCGGCACGCATAGCCTTGGAGGGTGGCTGCAGATGGATACAGCTACGCATGAAGGAGGCTTCGGAGGAGTTGTTAGAAGCGACAGCCCTCACGGTGCAGAAGATGTGCAAGGAGCATGGCGCGACGTTTATAATCGACGACAATGTCGCACTTGCCAAGCGCATAGGTGCTGACGGCGTACACCTCGGCAAGAGCGATATGCCCATAGCTGAGGCACGCAAAATTCTCGGCGAGGGATTTATCATAGGTGGCACGGTAAACACCTTCGAGGATATTGTCAACATCCTGCGCACCGCCACGCCCGACTACTTTGGCTGTGGTCCCTATCGCTACACCACGACAAAACAGAACCTCGCGCCAACACTCGGCTTGGAGGGCTACCGCACTATAGTAACCCAAATGCGTGAGCACAACATCAGCATCCCTATTGTCGCCATAGGCGGTATTACGAAGCGGGATATCCCCTCTATCGTGGCGTGTGGCATAGATGGCATTGCGCTAAGTGGCAGCATATTGAATGCTCAGGACCCTGTGGCTGAAACACGAAAAGTGCTAACATCGCTTAAATTGACAACCTATTAACTAATAAAGTATTGTGAGTATGAAAACGGATTTGAAAATCTCTTATCCAGGCTCGGAGAGGGTCTACATCAACGGAGTTATACATCCGAGCATTAGAGTGAGTATGAGAAGAGTTAATCAGATGCCTACGGTGGCGATTAAGGATGGCGAGCGTGTGGAGAGAGCCAACCCTTCGATCTACATCTACGACACCTCGGGTGCTTATGGCGACCCCAACATAGATATCGACTTGGAGCGCGGACTACCCCACCTACGCCAGGCATGGATAGAGCAGCGCAAGGAGCACGATGAAGCGAACATCAGCCAGATGTACTACGCAAAGAGGGGTATCATAACGCCCGAAATGGAGTATGTCGCCATACGCGAGAACATGAACTGCCAGGAGCTTGGTATTGCAACACACATCACCCCAGAGTTTGTGTGCAAGGAGGTGGCAGAGGGTCGTGCCGTAATCCCTGCGAACATCAACCACCCCGAGGCTGAGCCAATGATTATTGGCCGCAGCTTCCTCACCAAAATTAACGCCAACATCGGCAACTCGGCAACCACATCAAGCATCGACGAGGAGGTTGAAAAGGCTATTTGGAGCTGTAAGTGGGGCGCCGACACCATCATGGACCTCTCGACAGGCCCCAACATCCACGAAACGCGAGAGTGGATACTGCGCAACAGCCCCGTGCCCATAGGCACTGTACCCATATACCAAGCACTGGAGCGTGTAAACGGCAAGGCTGAGGAGCTAACATGGGAGGTATATCGCGATGTGCTTATTGAGCAGTGCGAGCAGGGTGTCGACTACTTCACCATCCACTGTGGCATACGCCTCAAAAATGTCATGCTCGCTGCAGACCGCCTCACAGGCATTGTAAGCCGTGGTGGTAGCATCATCTCGAAGTGGTGTCAGACACACCAGAGGGAGAGTTTCCTATATGAGCACTTCGATGACATCTGCGACATCGCGGCGCGCTACGATGTGGCACTGTCGCTCGGCGATGGACTACGCCCCGGAAGCATCTACGACGCCAACGACCGCGCACAGTTTGCCGAGTTGGATACCATGGGGGAACTTGTGGAGCGCGCATGGGCAAAGAACGTACAGGTATTCATTGAGGGCCCAGGTCATGTACCCATGCACAAAATTAAGGAGAACATGGAGCGCCAAATCGAGAAGTGCCACAACGCACCCTTCTACACCCTCGGCCCATTGGTTACGGACATAGCCCCTGGCTACGACCACATAACCTCGGCAATAGGCGCGGCACAGATAGGCTGGTATGGCACAGCCATGCTCTGCTACGTAACGCCCAAAGAGCACCTTGCGCTACCCAACAAGGAGGATGTGCGCGATGGTGTCGTAGCATTCAAGCTCGCGGCACACGCCGCAGACCTTGCCAAACAGCACCCTGGAGCCATGGCGAGAGACAATGCGTTAAGCAAGGCGCGTTATGAGTTCCGCTGGAAGGACCAGTTCAACCTCAGCCTCGACCCCGAAAGAGCACTTGAGTACTACAAGACCTCGAATAACGTGGGAGGTAGGTACTGCACAATGTGCGGACCTAACTTCTGCGCCATGAGGATTAGCCATACACTATGCGAAGAGTAACTATTCCCCATAACCATAAAACAGATTAAAACTATGATTGAAAGAAACGTATCACACGGTATTATCAGCACCTATTTCAACAAGTTGGAGCGCAACTTGGACCTGGACGTAGCCATCGTGGGTGGTGGTCCCTCGGGCATCGTCGCAGCATACTACCTCGCAAAGGCGGGATTGAAGGTTGCACAGTTCGACCGCAAGCTATCACCCGGCGGTGGCATGTGGGGTGGCGCTATGATGTTCAACCAGATTGTAGTTCAGGAGGAGGCGCTACACATCATCAAGGAGTTCGACATCAACTTCGAGCAGTACGACGACCACCTCTATGTCATGGACTCCGTAGAGAGCACCTCGGCACTGCTCTACAAGGCTGTGCATGCGGGAGCAACAATCTTCAACTGCTACTCTGTGGAAGATGTGGTGTTCAAGAACGATGAGGTAAGCGGCGTTGTGGTAAACTGGACCCCGGTGCTCCGCGAGGGCATGCACGTAGACCCGCTCAACATCATGGCTAAGTGTGTAATCGACGGCACTGGTCACGACAGCGAGATGTGCCGCACCGTAGCACGCAAGAATGGCATACGTCTGGCAACCGACACGGGCGAGGTTATAGGCGAGCGTTCGTTGGACGTTGTGGCTGGCGAAGAGGAGGTTGTAAATGGCACAAAGGAGATATATCCCGGCCTCTATGTCTGCGGTATGGCGGCATCTGCCGTAAGTGGCACACCCCGCATGGGTCCCATCTTTGGAGGTATGCTCCTCTCGGGCAAGAAGGTTGCCGACCTTATCATTGAGAAGCTAAAGTAATGAAACTTATTGCTATAACACAGCCTTTTGCTATTGACAGGGAGGATGTCATAATTAGACACCTCCTTGCCAATGGCTTCGATATTGTACACCTCAGGAAGCCCGATGCAGAGATAGATTATTGCAGAACACTCCTGGAGCAACTCACACCCGCGGAGCGCTCACGCATCGTCGTTCACGACTACGCCCCACTATATGAAGAGTATGCCCTGCGAGGTATTCACCTCAACCGCAATTTCACGGTCTACCCTACCGACTATAGTGGCACACGCTCTCGCTCATGCCACACATTTGAGGAGGTCGCGAGATACAAAGATGAGTGCGACTACATCTTCCTAAGTCCCATCTTCGACAGCATATCCAAACAGGGCTACCTATCAAAATTCAATCACGAGGAGCTCCTTAGAGCCTCACGCGAGGGTATCATCGACACGAGGGTAATAGCTCTTGGCGGCGTCACGCCCGAGCGCATAGAATATCTAAAATCGCTACACTTTGGCGGAGCAGCTATGATGGGAGCTATATACAACTTTCAGATTTACAATAAGTAGTGTGCACCAGTCACTGCTATTTTGCACTTAGGGTCACCACAGCGCTCTCAACACCGTCACCCACCACCGTGAGAGTTATATCGCCCTGCACGCCTCGCAACGAGCGTACAATGGCGAGCGCCTTGCCATTAAAGAGTTTCATCGACGTGCCCTTGAGCGACTCCATGCCCGCGGCATTGCCATTATCCACACCGGCAAGCTCACCAGCTCCCGTAACCTCGAAATAGAGCTGGTTCATCGCCGTGGGCACCACGTTACCATTCTCATCAACACACTCAACAGTGACAAACGAGAGGTCGTAACCGTCAGCCTGTATAGTTGTGCGGTCTGCCGTAAGCACAAGGCGTGCGGGCTCTCCCGCTGTGACACGCTTATGGCGCGCAACGACCTTACCGCCCTTATAGCTCACAGCCTCAACGACTCCCGCCTCATAGGGCACACCCTCCCAGAGGGCATGCAGACGCTCCGAAGTCTTGCGACTGCGACCCATAGAGCGACCATTAACAAAGAGCTCCACCTCG
Organism: Alistipes sp.; assembly: GCA_017646785.1. Next base: position 7,267 of record JAGCLX010000007.1, on the reverse strand, counting down.
TCAGCATTGTTGTAGTATGCCCACATGTCTACCACGTCACCATCCTGCCAGTTCCAGTGTGGGAAGAGGTGCAACGTGGTGTTGTCTGTCCACTCCGCGCGGTACATATAGTAGCAATCCTTAGGGAAGCCACACAGGTCCACAATACCGAAGTATGAGGAGCGCGAGGGCCACGTGTATGGCGTAGGCTCACCGAGGTAGTCGAAGCCTGTCCAGACAAATGTACCAGCGCAGTAGTCACGGTCACGCACCGCAATCCACGCCTTCTCGTGGAGCGTACCCCATGGAGCACGCGAGTGGTCGTAGGCCGAGCACTGATGATGCTCCGTGTCGTAGGGTAGGTCCCAACGCTCGGGCACGATGAGCTCCTCGGTAGAGGGGTGGAGGTAGAAGCCTCGGCTGTTTAGCGACGATGCCGTCTCCGAGCCAATGAAGGGCATATTGGGATACCACACACGCACCGAGTCGTAGTCCATCTCATGGTAGTTGAAGCCCACGATATCGAAGGCTCCCGAGCGCAGTAGGTTGTTGAATGGGCGTGTCTCGTTACATCCCGCCGTCACTGGGCGCGTATTGTCATACTTCTTGAGCGTAGCTACGACGTGGCGTGCAAGGAGCACATTGGGGTTGAGGTCGGCATCTGTAATATCACCCGATGCCTGTTGCGCCAGGAAGTTCATCAACAGGTTGCGCTGCTCTGCAGGCAGGTCGTCGAGGCTACTCTGCTCGCTGCTATCCCACTGCTCCAAAATCTCGTTGCCCACCGACCACATGATGATCGAGGGGTGGTTACGGTCGCGCTTAATGAAGTCGGCAAGGTCGCGCTGATACCACTCATCAAAGTAGCGGGCATAGTCATACTCCATCTTTGCCCTGCGCCACATGTCGAACGCCTCGTCCATAACCAGTATACCGCGGCGGTCACACATATCCAACAACTCGGGTGCAGGAGGGTTGTGTGCCGTGCGTATGGCATTCACACCAAACGACTGCAAAATATCGAGCTGTCGCTCCAGGGCACGACGATGCACAGCACTACCCAGCGCACCCATATCGTGGTGCATACACACACCCTTGAGCTTCACGTTACGGCCATTGAGCCAAAAACCCGTATCGGGCTTAAACTCTATGGTGCGAATACCAAATGGCGTGGTATAGACATCAACCTCCTTATTATCAACGACAATGGCACTACGTAACTCATACATGTAGGGATTGTCAATATCCCAGAACGTTGGGTTGGGAATCTGCATACTCATCTCCACCTCCATGCTCTCGCCACCCTTCAACGTGTGTGTAGACTCGCGCTTACGCTCGCGCTTGCCATCGCCATCCAACACAGCATTCACAAGCTTAAAGCTACGCTTCTCGTCACTCTTGTTGGTTACAGTCACGGTGCTATGTACCGTTGCCGAATGTTCGTTAATCGCGGGCGTAATGACATATGTTCCCGAGTACTCTATAAAGAGTTTTGAGGTGGTAACCAGGCGCACATTGCGATATATGCCACAACCGGCATACCAACGAGAATTGGGCTGCTCGGAGTTATCACAGCGCACAGCGATTACATTATTCTCACCCTTGGGATTTAGGTAGGGCGTGATATCATACGAGAACGACGAATAACCATAGGGACGGTGACCCACCTCATGGCCATTGATATAGACGGTGCTATTCATAAACACGCCATCAAACTCCACCGTAACCACCCTATTCTTAACATCGGAGGTTGTGAAGGTCTTACGATACCAACCCACACCTCCAGGCAATGCTCCGCCCGCGGGTGTCGAAGGGTTGTGAATAGAGAAATCACCCTCGATGCTCCAGTCGTGTGGCAGGTGCAGGATGCGCCAACCGCTATCATCATAGGCAGGGCTGGCATACATCTCATTATCACCAAGCCTGAAGCGCCAGTCGAAATTGAAATCCTCAACCTTACGCGCCACCTCGCTTGGCATACAGCCCACAATAATGAGCATAATAGTAAACAGCACAAATCTACACAATAGCCTCATAATCACCATATTATATTTTACTTATCTCCTCGTAATATATCTCTTCGTAGAGCTTTCGCAGCTTCGTTTTATCGGCTATCACCTGGCGCAACTCCTCAAGGCGCTTGGCATTGTCCGACTCCTCTATCCACAACTTCAAATAGCCGCCATAGTCGTACTTCTCCCTGAGGTGCTCCAACATACGCTCATAGCCCTGCTCCCTATTCAACTCGGGGTGGTGACTCAACGTAAACTGTATCGTACGACGCAGTATCGACTCGACGACTATGAGCCTGTCGGCCTCCGCTACAATGCGACCATATATGGTGCGTGGTGGCTGCTTTGATGAGGCACGGTGATCCTCCACGGCATCACCCATCACAGCAATATCCTCGGCTGTAAACCATCTCTTTAACACACTATCCTCGAGCAATATACGCTTTGACTCTGTGTGGTGCACATCGCGACCTACGGCAAGCCCCGTGTCGTGATATGCGGCTACGACATACGCCATCTCCACATTTACACCCAGCTGGCGTGCGAGGGTCAAGCTACGCTCGATGACCACATCGGCATGGTTACGCCTATGCGCAGCATCAAAGCCTTCATAGCGTGGCAATATCTCACGCTCTACGTACTCTACAATCTCAGCTCGAATCATACTATAATACTACCCTACTACGACCTCCACAATTTTATCTCGCTCGAGGTACTTACGAGCTAATTCTCGCACATCATCGGGGGTTATAGCAGCTATGGTTGCCACACTATGCTCCGTAGCGTGATTGTCCATGCCGCACATGATGTTCTCTATCGTCACATCCGCAATGCCAAATGGGCCATCGAGGATGCGTAGTATCTCACCGATCATAACGTTCTTGACCATCTGCAACTCCTCCTCATCAATGAGCTCACTGCGCAGACGCTCTATCTCAGCATATATCTCCCTCAACGCCTCATCACGGTGCTCACGTGCCACCTGCGTAGCAATGGCCAGATAGCCGGCGCTGTCGAAGTTAATCATCGCCGCCTGCACTCCGTATGTGTAGCCGTGTAGCTCGCGTAGGTTCTGCATAAGGCGCGAACCAAAGTACCCACCCAGTATAGCCGCAACAACCTGCATACCCACAAAGTCGGGGTGCGTGCGTGGGAACAATAGGCGACCAAGACGTATGGATGACTGCAGAGCGCCCTCAACATCGCGATGCAAGCGGTACTGAGTGTCGCACTCCACAACTTTAGCTTCGGGGCGACAACCCTCTCCAAGCCCCATAACCAACTCCTCTACTGCCTCCATAACATGGTCGTCGATGCGACCACTGCACACAACAAAGCAGTTATCTGCCGTATAGAGGCGGTTATACATAGCCACGACATCCTTGCGACACACATCATCGTAGCACTCCTCCGATGCCGATATGCCGTATGGGTGGTGCTTACCAAAGAGCGCCTGAGCAAACAACTCGCGCGACTGAACATCTATCTTGCTGCGCTCAACCTTAAGGCCCTGCTTACGCTTCTGGCAATATGTCTTAAGCTCGCGCTCGGGGAAGATGGGGTTGAGGATAATCTCGCGCGCCACCCTTATTGTGGGGTCAAAGAACTTCGATAACGAGCAGAACGACACATACGTATAGTCGCGGTCGATGTTTGCATCGTAGTACGAGCCATAGAAGTCGAGCTCGTCGGCTATCTGCTGCGAGGTCATCGAGGCGCTTCCCTCACCCAACATATTGAGCGTTGTCGAGGCTACAAAGGGCTTCAACTGCGTTGAGGTACCAGCGCGAAAGACGAGGCTAAAACGCACAACCTCGAAGTCATCGGTGTGTAGCGTGTATATCTTAACACCATTGGCAGCCGTATGGCACTTGGCGTGTGGCATATCTACGCTGCGGGGCATAACTATCTCAGGTTGCTGTATCATTTTGCGCGGTATATTAGGGTTGATGAATTATTGGGTGTGAAACAGCGTTGTGCAAACGACATCACCTCCTCACGGCTGAGCGAACGATATATATCAGCCTCTGTATTAAGCAACTCAAGGTCGCCAATCATAGAGTAGAAGCCGAGGTTCATAGCCTTATTCATAACATTTATCTCGCCCATGAGCATGTTGGCCTCAAACTTATTCTTCACCTTCTCCAACTCATAGTCCGAGATATTGCCCTGCATAAGCTCCCTGAGCTCACCCCACAGAGCCTCCTCGGCCTCAGCCTCAGTTGTTGAGGGCATTAGTCGTCCCTTGATGATGAAGAGCCCCGCATCGAGGCTACCCAAGATATAGGCGTTAACACTCGAGAAGAGATTGCGCTCCTTGACCAAGCGGTTTATAAGTCGTGAAGACTCGCCTCCGGCCAACAAGTCCGAGGCTAAATCGCCCAGGAAGAAGTCGCGCGATAGGCGGTCACCCATGTGAAAGGCAATCGTTATGTTCGTTGCTGGCACATCGCGCTCAACGACCAAGCGTCGAGGCTCCGTCTGCTCAGGCTCAGCAGGCACGGGAGCTATGTCGCCACCCATATCCTCTATGTCGGCGAAGTAGTGCTCCGCCATGTCGAGCATATACTCCTCATCGAGGTCTGCCGATATTGAGAGTATGGCACGCGAAGGGCGGTAGTGCAGGTCGTAGAAGGCACGCACATCGTCGAGTGTGGCACGCTCTATATGGTCAGGCGATATACCTATTGCCGACCAGCGATAAGGATGCACCTTGTAGCACATGTCGCGCAGCAGCAACGACTCATCACCATAGGGTTGGTTGAGGTATCGCTGCTTAAACTCCTCGATTACCACATGCTTCTCTGTTTCGCATGCCTCCTCCGATATATTGAGGTTGCGCATGCGGTCACTCTCGAGCCACAGAGCCGTTGATATGTTCTCCTTTGGGAGTGTTATGTAGAAGTTTGTGTAGTCGTTGTTTGTGAAGGCATTATTCTCACCCGAGGCCATAACCACGGGCACATCGAAGTCGGGCACATTCAGCGTACCACGAAACATAAGATGCTCAAAGAGATGGGCGAAACCTGTTTTATCACTCATCTCATTGCGCGCACCCACCTTGTAAAGGATATTCACTGCTGCGAGCTTCGACGCACGATCGCGGTTTACAAGGAGAGTCAGCCCATTCTTGAGTACTCTCTTTTGGTATTTTATCATATATTTGTTGATGACATATTTTGTTTGGTACAAATATACGATTTTTTCAAAAAAAAAGCGAGTCCCAAGCTACAACATTCAAAGAAATATGTAACTTTGTATTAACATTATTCACCATACGTACAAAAAAAATAAAAACATAATCCGGCCATGAAAAAATTTTCTCTTTTCGTCTTTGCTGTGCTTGCCTTTGCGGCGTGCACACAGAACGAGGTTAAGGAGATTGCTCACAACCGCGCAGCTGTTCCCGACACCCTCACCGTAGGCTTCGAGGATGGCGAGGATGCAACGCGCATTCAGCTCAACGAGGCGCAGAAGACCGTGTGGAACGCGGGTGATGAGGTGTCGGTGTTCTACCAGTCCCACACCAACATGAAATGGGTATTCCAGGGCGAGGATGGCGACCGCATGGGCCTACTGGAGGCCGAGGACGACAATCTCGGCGAGCAGGTTATGGACGATGTCGTCATCGTATACCCCTACAACAGCGACTACACTCTTAATCTGGAGGACAAATCTGTTATTGCCATGCTTCCCGATGTGCAGAGTTATAAGCAGGGCAGTTATGGCGAGGGTGGCAACATCATGGTTGCGGCGAGTGATTTATCGGCATTTACACTTAGGAGTGTCTGCGGCTGGCTCAAGGTGCAGCTCACGGGCGATGGCGAGAGGGTTACGAGCATCACACTACGTGGTAATGGTGACGAGCAGCTCGCCGGCGTTGTATATGTCGACGCTAAGAGTGCTAAGGCTACCCTTCCTGGTGAGGGTGGTGGCCATGACGATGTTGAGAATGGCATTGGTGACGACTTAGACTTCGCCGACTCCATCTTTACCGAGGTTACTCTCGACTGCGGCGAGGGCGTGGTGCTTGGTGCTGAGGCTACCGCTTTCTACATCGCTTTGCCTCCTCAGACCTTTGAGCAGGGCTTCACCGTTGAAATTGAGGACACCGAGGGCTATGTTATGGAGCAGTCAACAGATAAGGCTCTCACTATCGAGCGCAACCATATCCAGCCTATGGCGGCTTTTGAGTTTGTTTACACCGACAGCCCCAACCAACCCAACCAACCAACACCTGCTTCAAACGAGATTTGGTACACATCATTCTATGGCGAAATTATAACACCATATGATCCTAATGTTTTTGGTGCTATCATTACTTCAAATACATACACTGATGGTAAGGGTGTTATTACCTTTGATGGCAATGTAACTACGATTGGAGATGCTGCATTCGCTGATTGCAGAAGCCTGACAAGTATTACTATCGGTGATAGCGTAACGACAATTGGAAATTTTGCATTCGCTTGTTGCGACAGTCTGACAAGTGTTACTATCCCCGATAGCGTAACTACGATTGGAAATTCGGCATTCTATTATTGCGACAGCCTGACAAGTGTTACTATCCCTGATAGCGTAACGTCGATTGGAGAGTGGGCATTCGGTTATTGCCGCAGACTGACAAGTGTTACTATCCCTGAAAGCGTAACTACGATTGGAGATTCTGCATTCAGTCGTTGCACCGGCGAGTTGATAATCAATAGTAAAATTGTTGAAACCGACTACGACTATGACAATTTTCCATCCACATATGGTTGGCTAGAAGGTTCTAACTTCTCATCACTCACCATTGGCAACGGTGTTACCCTGATTGGAAATTTTGCATTCTTTGGTTGCGACAGACTTACAAGCATTACTATCCCCGATAGCGTAACTACGATTGGAGGGTTTGCATTCTCTGATTGCGACAGCCTTACAAGCATTACTATCCCCGGTAGCGTAACTACGATTGGAGGGTATGCATTCGCTGATTGCAGAAGCCTTACAAGCATTACTATCCCCGGTAGCGTAACTACGATTGGAGATTATGCATTCTCTGATTGCGACAGCCTGACAAGTGTTACTATTCCTGATAGCGTAACTACGATTGGAGATTTTGCATTCGATTATTGCTACAGCCTGACAAGTGTTACTATAGGTGATAGCGTAACTACGATTGGAAATGGTGCATTCCATAGGTGCGGCAGCCTTACAAGCATTACTATCCCCGGTAGCGTAACTACGATTGGAGATGAGGCATTCCGTGATTGCGACAGCCTGACAAGTGTTACTAT
>JAGCLX010000060.1 GCA_017646785.1 Alistipes sp. | reverse complement strand
ACTCTCTTCCTATGTATGTTATACTATCTACTTGAGAGAGCTTAACGGCTCTGGGTAACAGAGGAAAATCGAGCAAGTCAAGGGCAGAGTGGATGTGTTTACTATGCCGAAAGGGAGACTTTTTTTTGTTTACACACAACTGCCGAACCCTTCTTCGGCTTAAAGAGCCGGCTAAGCCGGTTATGTATACAATCCACCCCAAACCCCTCCATTTGAAAAGGAGGGGCTTGTTGTAAGTCTACGACTTACCCTCACCTGCAGTGAGAGGACAGAATGGACAGAAGGGACGACAAGGGATAAAAGGGACATAAGCGAGGTCGCGGGGTGAGTGATTGTGCAGCAAGGAAGGTTGGTGCAGGGAACTTTGGTTCTTATGAGTTCGGTGGGACTCTTGGGTTCTGATGGGTTCTTGTGGGGTTCTGTGACGCAAATGTCAAAGAGTATATTTGTTTTTTACGCCTATGGGTGTAATGTGCAGATTATCAGTACTTTATACCCGTTTCTGCATTATGGAAAAATCGTCTTTGTAACTCGTTGATAATCAGATAGATGAAAAACTTGTAAAAATCACTTTTTCATAGTATTGATAATCAGGTAGTTACCCCCCCCCTGTGGAAAAATCGGGGCCGAAAAAATTTGGTTTTTGGTGTTGTTGCTATCTACCTTTGCAGTAGCGAAAGGCAAATAACATTTCAAACTAATAAAATTATAGCATTATGAAGACTATTAAGTATCTTTTATTTTTTGCAGTAGCGAGCATTGCGTTTACATCATGCGGCCCAGAAGATTGTCCAGAGATTCGCTTTGACCTTCAGCAGTTGAATGTCGATGCAGAGGGAGGTGACTATACTATTAAGGTAACTTCTACTGGTATAGACAACGTGAATATCTACTTCTACAATCTTGAGTATGATGAGGATGGTAATCTACAACCAGGTGAGCAGTGGATTACGCTAAACGAGGTAATCTACGATTATGATGAGAATGCAACACGTGATCTTCCATTATTCATTTCAGGCATAGACATCACTGTATTGCCCAACACGACAGGCGTAACACGCAAAGCGCGCATCTATGCTGAGAGTTATAACAAAACTGACACCATCGAAATTATTCAGCTTGCAAACTAAAGTTGTAAAATATTTCTAAAAACATCATATTATGAAAAAGATATTTTTTGTGGCAGTTGCCTTTGTGTCATTGGTAAGCGTGAGTTGTGAGAACACATTTATCCCTGGCAAGATTGAGGACAAGCCTTTTATTGAGTTCTACGATGAGTCTGTATCGGTGGATGCCGAGGGTGGAGAGGTTACAATTCCAGTATTATCTACGGGTGTGGATAATGTAAATATCAGCTTCAGTTATTTCGATCGTTGGGAGGTAGACCAAGAGAGTGGTGACCTAACGCCAGAGGAGGGTTGGATCAAGCTTGTTAAGGTGATTGACCAGTATGATGTACCCACGCGAGCTCTAGCAAAATGGGACTCTGGCATCTGCATTGTTGTAGAGCCTAACACGACAGGTGATGAGCGCAAAGCTACAATCTCGGTACAGAGCTTTATGTTGAGCGACACCATCGAGGTTGTGCAGAGTGCTGAATAATCGGCAATAAATATATTGGTCAAAAGGTGCGGCTTACACATCTTTTGACCAATATGTCGTTTAACAGGTAAGCGGCTACTTGCGATTTGTTATCGGTGTCCAGTCGGTGAGTTGATTGCCGAAGTAGTCGAATGTGGCATATCGCCCCTTGCTGACAACTCGCGATTCGCCATTATCTATATTGAACTCTATATTGCGGTATATGGGGCGCAGGATATACTTGCCACTGCGGTCGATGATGCCCATCTTGTGATCGAATGTCTCGACGATGGAGCGGTCCTCCATGAAGTCTGTGGCGCTGTAGTATTCGTCGGCGATGACAATGTTACCCTGCTCATCCTCAAAACCTACGCCTATATTAGATTTGAAGCGACATAGCCCCTCACTTGCGGTGTATATTATGCGACCGTCGTCACCCTTAGTGCAGCCGTACTCGGCATAGCCGTCACACACCGAGCTGCTGGTGTCGACAGTGTCGCTGAGTGAGCACCTATCGATAAGCTCTCGAAGCTTATCAAATGCCTCTGTATCGTCGCCAATCTCCCTTGACACGTAGAAAGGGCGTATCACATGCCATTTGTACTTGCCATCAACGATGATGTTGTCAGGGTGTAGGTGGTTAACGAAGATGTTGTTCTTCTTCAGCTCTGCCTCGAGGAGCTCGAGTCCATATTTCAGGTGGCTGTTTGTGAATGTATACAGTGCCTCGGAAAGAGGTGTTCCTGCGGGTAGCTTCTCGACAATAAGGCTGCAGCGACGTATGCTAACACCCGTGCATAGCATCTCGTTGGCAACTATGGTGAGAGAGCCTATAGACTCCATCTTCTTGTCGAGGGCGGCAATGGCACGTGTGGCCATGGCGACGGATAGTGGCGTAGTGGGTGCGTATACCATGATCTGGTTGCCATAGTACTGTGCGCGACATTCAACGAAGTATTTTGTTGATTGTATGGTGCCTCCGTCGAAGTTCAATGCTGCGTAGCGACGTAGGCAGATGTCGGGATGCATCATCGCATTCCTAAATTGCATGACTGTACAAATATCCATACGCTTAAAGGGTTCTTCCGCAGTTAACACTCTCCGTGCCGGTGCTTAGTATAGATGATATGTCGCAGGGCGAGAAGTCCTTGAGTAGCGCTCGGTAGGGACCACGCCTTTTGATGTTCATCACATATGCAATTTTAGGCTCCAGGCACTTGGGAATGACGCTTGACATTTTGAAGAGCGTCATAAGCTCTCGGCTATTGCTCTTAAACGTTCGGTTGTTTGGCATGGCAAGACGCTTATTGATGGGGTCAGAGGTGAGTAGCAGGTTGAAGAATAGCGTGTTGCCATCTTCGGTGTGTAGGGATTGTATGCGCGTAGACATGTCTATCAGCGCTGCACTATCGCTATCATTGCCTGCTCCGTCTGTGATGTTGATGACGATGGGTGGAAAGCTAAAGCGATTGTCAATGTCACGACACCATCTGTCTACCAACGTGTATGCGTTTGCCAGTGCCTCAAACATGGGCGTTGAGCCGCTGGCACGGGGATTAATCCACGGGTGGTAGGTGATGGGTACATCCACGACAGTGCCGTCTGACCTTGTTTGTTGACCATATATAGTCTTGGGCATAGGCATCATGTCCACGAGTTTGTTTATGGCTATTAGGTCTGGTTCATCACCCGATAGTAGCGATATGACATCGTTTTGAGCATAGCCCAGCACCGCAATATCATAGTAGTTACGCACCTTGCCGTGGCTGATTGCGCGTAGTGTCAGCTCATCGATTATGAGGTTGCACACGAGCTCTGCGATCTCTATCTTCGAGCGGTTTAGATTCCCCAGGTTCGATGGCTGTAGCATCGACAGGGAGCAGTCGATAAGAATGACAAAGGCAGCACGGCGGTTATGCGTAACAATTTCTCTGTACATATCCTATGAGTGAAACAAGTCCGTTTTGCGTTTATAAGCAATAGCTACCACGTGCTATTCAAATCCCCATTTAGTATATCCCTGAGTGCTAAAACCCATTAAGCTTGGCTGTTATAGGCATTCATACGGCAATATGAGGTTAGTGGAAGCCTAAACCCATTTAATACGACCGAATGGCTGGACAGTTGAGATTGTCCTATTTACACGATGTTATTAGTCACGTCTAAAAATATCACGGGTGTAGACCTTGGCCTCTACGTCATCAAGGATGGCGTCGTAGCGGTTGGCGATGATTGACTGGCTCTCGCTCTTGAAACGTGCGAGGTCATTCACCACCTCCGAGCCGAAGAACATTGTACCATCCTCGAGTGTGGGTTCGTAGATGATGATCTTCGCGCCCTTAGCCTTGATGCGCTTCATTACACCCTGGATAGATGACTGACGGAAGTTATCTGAGTTAGACTTCATAGTCAGGCGGTATACGCCCACAACAACCTCGCGCTCCTTTGTGGCATCCCACTGGCTTGAGCCTGTGTAGTAGCCCGCCTTGCGCAATACCTGGTCAGCGATATAGTCCTTGCGGGTGCGGTTACTCTCCACAATTGCGGTCATCATGTTCTGTGGCACGTCCTCATAGTTGGCGAGTAGCTGCTTCGTATCCTTGGGTAGGCAGTAGCCACCATAGCCAAACGAAGGATTGTTGTAGTGAGTGCCGATGCGAGGATCAAGGCCCACACCTTCGATGATAGCCTCCGAGTCGAGGCCCTTCATCTCGGCATAGGTGTCGAGCTCGTTAAAGTAGCTCACACGTAAGGCGAGGTAGGTGTTGGCAAAGAGCTTAACGGCCTCGGCCTCCTTTAGGTCCATATACAGCACGGGGATGTTCTCCTTGATAGCACCCTCCTGCAATAGCTCGGCAAAGCGGTGTGCTGCGGCCTCAATCTTGGGCATGTCAGCGATAGCTGCTATAGCCTTGTTCTCCTCGTCAAAGGAGTCTATATGCTTGGGGTAGCCCACGATGATGCGTGAGGGGAAGAGATTATCTTCGAGGGCCTTGCTCTCGCGCAAAAACTCGGGGGAGAACATAAGGTTGAAGCGTTTAACACCCTTTGCGGCATACTTAACGTAGAGACTGCGACAGTAGCCTACGGGGATTGTCGACTTGATAATCATCACCGCCTCGGGGTTTACTTCGAGCACCAAATCGATAATATCCTCGATGTGGTGTGTGTCGAAGTAGTTCTTCTCGGGGTCGTAATTCGTAGGCGCAGCGATGATCACCATCTCGGCATCGCGATAGGCATCGCGGCCATCCAGCGTAGCACGCAAGTTGAGAGGCTTCTCGGCGAGATACTTCTTGATGTAGTCATTCTGTATGGGGGACCTCTTGCTGTTTATGAGGTCTACCTTCTCGGGGATTACGTCCACCGCTACAACCTCATTGTGCTGTGCGAGTAGGGTAGCTATGCTAAGTCCTACATAACCTGTTCCTGCAACGGCTATCCTCATGGTTGTATCCGTCGTTGTGCGTTATAACTTGTCGACTAAACGCTGTAATACGAGGAACATGCCCTTGCGCTCGATGTGTGTGATGCGGCCAAGGCCTCTTAGTACCTTCTTGCCAGGGGCGTCATCATCCATGGATATCAAACCGTGATATAGTGCCCATGTTGCCAAAATGCCCATGCCGATAACTACGTACAACTGCACGTTTATCGAGCCACCTAGCTTCCATGTTACGAGCTGAGCCACGATGATAAGGGCGTTGAGCAGGAGTATCATGATTGTAGTGCCGGCATGCGAGAAGCCCAGTCCGATGAAGAGGTGGTGGAGGTGTGTCTTATCGGGGTGGAAGGGCGATGTTCCGCGCATGATGCGCGACAGCATGACGCGCAAGGTGTCCGCCACAGGGATTATAAGCACGGCCAAGGTGAATGGAATGAGTCCAAATGACGATGGAATGTTCACCAGAGCTAAGGCATCTGTTGTGAGCGTGTTAACCACGAAGGCTGACATAACAAGGCCCATGACCAAGGCGCCGCCATCGCCGATAAACATCTTCGACTTCTTGCCAAACACGTTGTGAAGGAAGAAGGGTATCAACGAGCCTACAGATACTGTTGCGAGGACGACCATAGGTGCGTTATTTGTGAGGTAGAAGAATGTGCCGAATACGGCGCTTGCCTGGATGCAGTAGCCTGAAGATAGGCCATTCACACCGTCAATCAAGTTGATGGCATTGATGATGCCGACAGCGGCAAATACGGTCAATGGAATAGCTACAGCCTCAGATACACCACGAATACCCCACAGACCATGGAAGTTATTGATGTGCATATTGGTGGTGAATATCAATATCAGCACCACGCCAATCTCGAGTAAGAATCGCAGACGAGGGGTTAGGCCGATGATATCATCCATGGTGCCTAAGTAGAGCATAACCGTCATGGCGATGATGATGGGCAAGAGGGTCATGCACCCTGCCTGCTCACTTGTGAATGCCATGCCGATAATCATGCCGAAGAAGACAGCCACACCGCCAAGTACAGGGATGGGCACAGCCTGAAGCTTTCGAGCGTTGGGGTTGTCTACAATGTTTTTGTCACGTGCAATTCTAACGATGCGAGGATGTATCCACATTACGGATAGCAGTGATGCGATGAATGCTGTAACGATAAACTGTATCATAGTCAAAATCTGTTTTTTCTTTTTTTTGTCGCTTCTTTGTCTGGACTTAGTTCTCGAGATGAAGAGCGATTTGTCGAGTCGATTGCATTTTATCCGCAGCCATGCGGTGTGTCAGTCTAAAAAAGTCTCTAAAAATCCCCTCCCCTGATTATTAGGCAATTCCATGTTTTTGCGTATGATAATTACCCACTCTTAGCCAGAGTGTCGGGACCTTTGCTATAGGCTCTATTTGCAAATATAGTGATTTTTTTATTATTCTAGAAGAATAAGATGAACTTTTTTGCGTGTCGGGACTGAAACCCCTCCGGGGGTAGATGTCACGGTGTTGATGGGTGACAAGTATTGGGAGGAGTCTTTGTGAGGATGTCTGTGGAAAAATATGGCAATAATTATGCAAAAGCAGAACTAAAAGTTGTAGTGTATAGACTTTTAGTTCTGTTCTTGTATGGGGTATAAATTGGTCTTTATGGGAAGCGCGTGCAATTAGATAATTCGTGTGGAAACGCTATCTTCTGTGAGGCGCATTTCGTGGAGGTCGACACCTGAAATAACCGACAATCCTGGCTGCTTGCCCACCTCTATAGAGCCCTTTTTATCTGCTATGCCAAGTGCCTTGGCTCCATTGAGCGTTGCGTAAGTGAGTAGTTCGGCAAGGGGTATATTGCCCAAGAGTCGCATATTCTCAACCATGGATAGATGGCGTGCCGAGGCGAGAGAGTCGGTGCCTATGGCTATCTGTGCTCCCATGTCGCGGAGCATGTTTATGGGGGGTGTTAGACCAGAAATGTAGCGGTTGGACTCGGGGCATAATACCCATGTTGCGGGTGTGTGGAAGTGCTCGCTTATCATCTTCACATCCTCCGGTTTAGCCTTGCAACAGTGTATTAGCATTGTCGCTCTATCTACTGGCACGCTTGCCACGATGCGCTTTGTGGGTGACCCATAATCGAGGAAGTCGCACTCCCAACCCATTCTTGTGTACCACTCCCATAGCGAGCCACTCTTGCGGTATAGCTCACTCTCGGCGTCGGACTCAAGGAAGTGTATAGATAGGGACTCTCGGCCCTGTTGAGCTACGGTGCGGAATATGCCATCTTGCAGCGAGTAGGTGGAGTGTGGTGTTGTGCCACCATGCTTGTATTTGGCAGCCATAGCCTCGTGAGCCTCAGTTGATTGTGTAGTTAGACCAAAGACCTCAAATAGCGTATGATACTCTATATTTGAGCGCTCCTTGATGGGCATAACCAGGTCGTCGTTGGCTATGTCAACCACAGCCTCCACACCCTCGTGCCACATGGTGCTATCGGCGACCGATGCAGCATGTAGTCGCTCTTCCGAGGTGTAATTGCCTCTCACACGGCCAATTTCGCGGGCGAAGCCTGCAAATCCTGTCGCCTCTGCAATAGCTCCTCGCAGGTATGACAGCTCGAGGTGGCAGTGGGCGTTTATCATGCCAGGGATAAGTATGCCGGGGAAGAACTCCACACCCGCCACGCTATCCATGTTCTCTGGGCGCGTAATGCTGATTATGGTGTCGTGGGCGTCAACCTCGACAACGATGCCTCTCTCAAGCGCCCCGTTAACGAGTGTGTAGTGTGATGCTATCCTTCTCATGGTTTGCCGCTATTGAGTCTTGCTGTTCGATGGTAGGCTCCTCCACTCTCACTGTGTCTGCCGGGAAGCTCATCATCAAGTCGTAGTTCATCAGGCGCAGATTGAGCTGTGTTGAGTATAGGCTATCCACCGAGAGCTCTGTGGGTAATACGCGCACAATTTTGAAGTTCGTGATTTTTATGTCTGGCAACTTCGATTCCTCGTTGCGTGGGTGGTAGTACATGTCGACAGATATCTCCGTGTGTGTGGAGTCTATGCTCAGCTTTCGCGAGTAGGTATTTTCGCGGTAGCGGCTGAGCATCATCGTGTGTCGCAGAGTCTCGAGGGTGTCGCCCTTGAGTGCATATACCTCCACGCGCGAGTTGCGGTTCTCGTCGAGCGTATCTATATAATAGGTAAAGGAGATGGTGTAATCACCCGTGATGAGGTCGCTCAACTTTATGCGGAGCTTGTTGGTGTCGCGCAGCTGCTTAACGTGGATTAGCGTATCCTCATATACGGTGCGTGTGTAGCGGCGCTTAGCGACGTTGTCTATGGTGTCGAGAACCACGATTTTGCGGCCCTCGATTTTAGCCTCCTGCTCCAGCTGTGAGCTCACCTCTGCCATAAGGTCACTAAGCAGGGCACTCTTACGCTTAGAGAAGGTTTTGAGGGTATACTGCATCTCCTCGACCGAGTATCCGTAGCGCTCGAAGATTGGCTCGTAGAGGTATAGCGAGTCCTCGGTTATCTTACTCTCGCTTATGTAGGCATTGGCAAGGTAGGCGTCGTGAAAAATTTTTACAAGGTCCTCGTCGGGTATTTGGCGCTTCTGCTGGCATCCAACACTGCCGAGGAGCATAATACCAGCCCAAAGATATATCACTATTTGTTTTACACTCTTCATAGACTATTTCATAATTTTAGCTCGCACCGTGAGCTGTGATATTACAAAACCTATAGCTATCATTATGATGTTTATTATGGCTACATCTGCCAGGCTCATATCTACGGGGTAGCACTCTACGACCATATTGCCCGGAATTTTTATCCACCCGAAGTGCTGCTGACCGAGCGCAAAGCCCACGCCTATGAGCGTGCCTATTACGCAGCCAAAGCCCGTGAGTAACATGCCTTCGCCAACGAATATGCGCTGCAAAAGCCTATTGCTTGCACCCATGGCGCGCATGGTGGCAATGTCGAGCTTCTTCTCGGTGATGAGCATGAGCACCGTGCCCACAATGGAGAAGGTGGCTACCGTGGCGATGAGTAGGCCGATGAGCAGTATGGCGAACTTCTCGATGCGCAGTATGGCGTTTGTCGAGGCGTTCTTGTCGTTGCGCGTCTGCACGGTGAGGTTTTCATTAACAATGCTGCCTATCTCTTGCTTAACCCTATCTATGTCGACGCCTTCGCTCACCTTGATAGCTATGCAGGAGAGCTTGTCGTTGTAGCTTAGTAGTTGTTGTACGCGTCGTAGGTCGCCTATAGCAAGCGTCGCATCGTTCTCGTAGTTGGTCATGACCTCACCTCCGAGGTATGTCTTATGGTGCGATATGCCACTTGTGGGTAGAAGTGTCGATATCTGCTTGCGGTTAAGCGCATATAGCTCTATGGGTGCGCCCAAGCTGTATGTCGCAAGCTCGGAGGCAACGGTGGCACTTAGGATTATATCACCCCTTTTTATGCTGTTGAAGTCGCCTAACACAAGGTATTGGTCGAGCGATATGACATCGCAGTAGGTGCTATCCACTCCGCGCAGTGACACGGCAACACGTCGACCATGTGCCGAGGCCATAACGCTCTGTTCGATGTATGAGGTGGTGGCTACGACACCTTCGATATCGCGTATTCGCTCAATCTCCACCTCGTCGCTACGGAAGGTTGATCCGCGCGTGGGAACTATCTCTATGTCGGCATCCACAGCGCGATTGTACTGCTGTATTGTCGAGGTGAGACCGTCGAACATAGCCATGAGGATAATCATGGCGGCAGTGGGTATTGCCACGGCAAGCACGCTCACGGACGCAATGACGTTAATCACCGAGTGTGACTTCGGTGAAAACATATATCGGCGTGCGAACGTAAACCACAGCATTGTACCCTGTGTATGATGTGGTTAGGCTACTTGCTAAGCAAGTTGTCGATGTTGTCGATATACTCGAGCGAGTCGTCGATGAACCACTCCAATTCAGGGACAACCTTGAGCTGGTTGCGGATGCGTGCGCCGAGTATCTTGCGAATGAGCCAGCTCTGCTCGTTGATGGCCTCGAGTATCGCCTCGCTGCGCTCAAAGGGGAATACGCTGACGTAAATCTTCGCGTATGCCAAGTCGGGAGATACACGCACCATGGTGATGGTTACGAGTGAGCCGCGTGTTGTGTCGGCCATCTCCTTCTGAACGATCTCTGCTATGTCGCGCTGTAGTAGGCGCGCAATCTTTTGCTGTCTTGTAGAATCCATAATGTTTATGCTATTTTCGTTATATCTAATTCAAAGTTAGTGTGTTGCGGTGTTATCGTCTTGTCGCGGTAGAGCTTGATGAGCCGCCCTTACCTGTCTGCTCCGAGAAGTTGAAGCTGTCGAGGCGCTTCTCGCGCTTGGGGCGTACCACATACCACGCGTCGAAGCCTCGCTTGTTGAAGCGCCAGCCCACGGTGAACATCACGTTGATGTTATCCATCGGAGAGCGTAGTGGCGAGTACCAGAATGGGTTTTCGCGACCGTCCGTAGTGTTGGAGTAGTACTTGTTGCGGTTCTTCAAGAGGTCGGAGTAGCCGAAGTTGTACTTCGCCTTAAGACCCAACTCCACTTGGCCGAGGAGCACTGCGAAGCCCGCGCCTCCCGAAAGACCATAGGCAAAGCGGTTGTCGCGGGGCACCTTCCACTCATACTCGCCTCCAGGGTAGCGGTCATTCTCGTAGCTATAGTTGGAGTTGATGTTGAACGACAGTACGAATGCCGCCTCGATGAAGATGCGCAAGCGGTTGTTTGCTGCGTAGATATGGGGTTGCCATACGATGGGCAGCATGATGCTGTTCACGTTACGGGTGTAGAACTGGTAGTGGCGTATCTCCTCGTCGTCCTTATACTCCACGGTGTAGGTATATCCCAACTTAAAACCTCTCTCCAGATACTCGAGGTCGATACCTACGGCGCCCACAAAGCGGGGTTTGTCGCTGTAGTAGCGCCACGATAGGCCCAATGTCTCTGAGCCCCACAGCCACTTGGTCTCCTCGGCAGGATAGAAGCGTGCTGTGGAGACACCCGAGCCTCCGGTGAGTGTCAACGTGTGCTGTGCCATAGCGCGCTCACTGCACACAAGTGCCATGAGCGTAGCTATGAGTGTTATTATAATGCGTGTATAGCGTTTCATCTTTGTTACTTTAGCCATTCTAATAGGGTGCTGTTATCTGCGCATGCTGCCTGTGCCTCCCATGTTACCTCCCATGCCACTCATGCCGCCCATGTTGCCACCCATACCACTGCCTGTGCCAGAGTTAAGGCCTCCACCACCAAAGCCTCCGAAGCCCATGTTGCCAGAGTTCTGATTCTTCTTGTTGGCCTCCTCCTGACGTTTCTTGGCCATCTCCTCGGCGAGCTTCTTGAGGCGCTCATCCTCACGGTCGTCGAGCATCTTAACAAGCGACTCCATGGTTATCGGTGCGAAGAGCTTATCCATATCCACGTCGATGTCGAACTCCCAATTCTCCTTGGTCGTGATAATCTCCACGCCCTCCTCATTCTTGTAAATCTCCGTGCGCTCGGGCTGGCGCATGAGGACCATATCGCCGGTATCCCACTTGCCGTTGGCGTTCATATCCTCCACCACGCGAAGCATGATTTCGCCAGGCGATACATACTCAAAGGTGTAGCTGCCAGGGGTTACATTGGGCAACTCCTTTTGCACCTTGTTCTGCGCGTTGGTTATCTGAAGGATGTACTTAGCGCGTGGGTGTGTGCTGCTAACCTTCACATGCACAATGGCATACTTCGCAGGGTCCGATGCTGTGTATGAGCACTTGACGGTGTCGTTGCTCTCCGCTGCGATATTCTCGAACATGCCCGCGGGGAGCATAAGCTCATACTTCGCCTTAGGCTGCCACTCAGCCCTAAGCTGGAACTTACGTCTGTTGATGGAGTCGGGGATAATCTCGAAGTCCACATTTTGTGGCTCCGTAATCATCTCCGAGGTCATGGTAAATGATATCGCTGCGGTGTCGAACTTCGTGAGTGGGTACTCAAAGTCGAAATTGACATGCCTATCCTTATTCACCTCGCTGGTTGCGGGGATGTTAATTTTGAAAGGGTTAGGTTTCTCGGGTTCAACCCACTCCTCGCCATTCTTCTCAGCCTTCTCCTTCTCCTTTTCGAGCTTCTCGCGCTCCTGACGCTCCTCCTTTGACTCGGTGTACACCCACGCTAATCGCAGCTTGTCAACAGACTCTACGAGGTTGTTGACAGAGTCGTGCTTGAAGTATGTGATTGTACCCTTGATGGTGTCGGGAAGCACCTCGGCAGGAAGGTTAAACCACAGAGCCACGGTGTCGCGTGTGAGATTTTGAGGGTCGTATATTACGCTATCCGAGGGGATAGAGTCGAACTCGATTTTTGTTACCTCGGGGTGCTCCGCGCCGAAGTATATCATCGCCTTGTGACGGTTTAGGCGCTCCTGGCCACTGAGTGTCTGGCGCGCAAAGCGTCTGTCCATGAACATTCGGAAGTAGAGTTGAGGCTCAGCTGAGGGGTAGTGACGCAATGAGTCGTACCAGATGGTGAAGCCTGGCATCTCCATTGGGTTGTATGTGCTGTCGAGGAAGCCAATCTGGTCCACCGAGGGCTCATACAACATGTTGTTGTTCGTGTCCTCAAATGCGTAGATGCGATAGTTCACGGGCTTGAGGTTCTGGGCGATGAAGATACCGTTTTTCTCGGCACGCGCAATGACATGAGGCTGGTACTTAAACATCGTAGAGTCCCACTCCTCGTTGCGCTCGAGGCTGTCGGCGATGAAGAAGTAGATGAACGACTTGCTCACTGAGTCGGCCTTGAAGGCGTCAGCCGTGTAGCCAGACATATACATCGAGTCAATCTCTGGGCCTGTAGAGAAGACATAGCGCATAGAGTGCAAGGGGTTTGACTCGTTGTTATCCTGGATAGAGGAACCAAAGTTGATGGCGTATGTGGTGTTGGGGCGTAGTGTATCCTTGATTGTCACGAGGATGCCACGACCGCGGCGCACTACAGATGGCGCCTTCTTCATCGCAGGCGATGTGTAGAGCTCCTTCTGCTGATCCTTAATCTGCACATACTCATCAAACTCCACGTATATCTTTGGTGGACGTAGCGTGTCGATGTTTGTAGTGAAGTTGTCTGGTTCCATGTAGACAATCACCGGGGGTATTGTATCCTTGGGGCCACCTGTAGGTACCATTGTTGAGGCGCACTTTGTGAGTAGCAGTGCTCCAAACAAGACCGCAATGACCGCTACGGCAGCCGAAGCGGCGCGTCCTATTGTATAATCAATTCTTCTCATTCTATTCTGTTACAGTATCCTCTGTTTCATCTGTGTTTTCATCCTCCGTGCTCTCCTCCTCTTCCTCTTCGGTGGGTACGAGGGGCTCACGCTCTTCGTCGGGGAATGGGTTGGTTACATCCCATCCACACGACTTACCTGTCTTGCGCCATGCGTACAGGTGTAGCTGCGTTGTAACCTCGGGTAGGTTCATGGGTGTCTCGTAGAAGCGCGTAGCATATATGCGGTTTGTCTTATCCACCACAACCATGAATGTGTATGTCGTCCACAGCTCGAAGTTGAGTTGATACTCGGCGTCAATGTCGTACGATGCCACCACGTCGGGCTGTGTGAGCACCTCGCTGGGTCTGTCGATGTTTGTAGCACGCCTCTCGAGTGCATCTTCCCAACTCTTAACCTCCCAATTTGTGCCCTTGCCAACCCAAAAGGCATAGCCCTCGATGTCGCAGGTTGTCTTTAGTATGGGGTCCTCCTCGACGTTCTGTGAGTATAGAGCAATGCGCATGCGTGTGCCCTGCTTCTCCTCTTTGAAACAGCCGGTGCATGCAGTCAATGCCACTAATAGAACTAATATCTTTGTTATATACTTCATAATCACTAATTTGCTTTGTGTTCCAATGCCTTGAGCATCTCTGACGTTGTCATGCCATGCTCGGGGTGTGCGAAGCTGGGTACCACCTCTGCCACGGGGCGAAGCGCATAGCCGCGCTCTGCGAGGAAGTGGTAGGGGATGGTAAGCCTCTCGTCAGCAAACGTAGCGCTGCCATAGAAAATTATATCTATGTCTATGGGGCGCGAAGCGTATGCCTCACCCTTGGCGCTCTTTATGCGCATCTCCTCATCCCTATCTCTACCTAAAAGAGCCTCGATAAGGTTTATGCGTCGCAACACCTCATAGGCATCGCACTCCACCATGACAACCACTGCGCGATTTACAAACTCCCTCTCAGCGGTGAAGCCGTATGCCTCGCTGCGATACTCCCTCGATGTGCGTACCACCTCGCCCACGCTGTTGGCGATGATGGCAATGGCGCGCTCGACAATCGCGGCAGCATCCTCGGCGTTCGAGCCTAAAAGTAGTGTAACCTCCGTAGCCATGGTTATAATCTATTAATCTGCTTCGACACTGCGAGTGCGAAGTGTGTGAATACTATGCGTGGCGAGCCATTCTGCTGTATCTGCAACATGGCGCGCTCAATCTCCTCAACCAAAATCTCGATATTTTGGTTGCCGATGTAGGGCGCAAAATTGCGGCAGAACTTCAGCTCCTCACCCCACAGGTAGCTTATAGAGCCGAGTCCTGCGTGCATCATGTATGCCTCGCGCAAAAGGCGCACGCTGTGCAGGAAGAACTGACGCTGACCCTCGCGTGTGAGTGCCGCGATGTCGTCTGCCCACTCGAAGAGCTCGAGGTGCTTGTCGTTATACGCTAGGCGCATGAGGCGTGTGAAGAGCTCGAATGACTGTGTGCGCGCCTCATCCGTAGCGCCATTTATCAACTCGCGCAACTCCAGAATAGAGCCACCCGCCAGGCGTGCCATGTTGAGGGCTTCATCCTCACCCTTACCTGCGGAACGTGCTAAATTCACAAGAGCGGGTATCTCAATGCGGCCCACCGAAATCTCCTGTGTGCGAGAGGTGATGGTGGCGAGCAGCTGCTCGGGGCGCTCCGAGACAAGGATGAAGAGAGTTTTATCCCATGGCTCCTCGAGGATTTTGAGTATCTTATTTGCTGCCTCCTGGTTCATGGCCTCGGGTAGCCACACAATCATCGCCTTATACTCCGCAGAGTAGCTCTTGAACGACAACTTCTTGATTATCTCCTCCGACTCCTTGGCTGTGATGAGTCCCTTCATGGTCTTGCCGAGGTCGAGTTTGGCGTACCACTCGTCTGCCGAGAATATACCCTCTTTCTCACTCCACACCTCGCGCCATGTGTCGATGAACATATCGCTGATTATCACCTCGCCACTCTTCTTCTCGCGCTTGTTCACTGGGAAGACGAAGTGTAGGTCGGGGTGCGCTAAGTCTGCCACCTGGCGGCATGAGGGGCACTCGCCACACGAGTCGCCATCGTGGCGGTTGGGGCAGAAGAGATACTGCACATAAGCCAAGGCGAGGGGTAGTGTGCCATAGCCTGCCAAGCCCGTGAAGAGCTGTGCGTGGCTCACACGTCCCGCATCAATCTGTGCTGCGAGGCGACGCTTGAGGTCGTCGTGTCCTATGATATCTGCAAATCTCATCGTATAAACTTCCCAATTATGGCCTTTGTGAGCCCCTTAACATCTATTTTCTCGCGCCATACGGCGTACGCTATTGCAGTCATGAAGAGTAGCACGTTGAGTGCTGTGTGCAATGTATCACTGAGAGCAACGAGGGCGTACTCTGAGGTACAGTATATAACCGCAGCTACGGCGAAGTACTCGCCTATGCGCTTGAGGTCGTAGGGTATGGGGTAGTGTCTACGGCAGAGGGTGTAGCTCCACACCACCATCGCAGCCTCAGCAACAAGGCGCACCCATGCAGCTCCGCGGTATCCCATCTTTGGTACAAGCGCAAAACTCAAACCCAACGTTACGGCAAGACCCAGGAAGGTGACGTATGCCGCATATTTGGTCTTCTCCTCGCGCTTATACCAGAACGAGAGGTTGAACCATATTCCCGCCAAGACATTCGAGGCGAGGACCACGGGGAGAATGTTGATACCCTCGCGGAAGTCCCTACCCACGATAAGGGCAAACATGTCGCGGAAGAGTACGATGCCCAGGAAGATGACCATCGAGGCCATCACGAAGTACTTCATTGACGCAGCATTTGCCTCCTTGAAATCCTCCTTCTTGAAGCTCGAGAGGAAGAATGGCTCGGCAGCCAAGCGGTACATCTGCGTAAAGAGGGTCATCACAACCGCAATCTTTACGATAGCGCCATAGACACCTAGGTCGGCCATAGCACCATCACCCGGCGTGAGGTACTTAATCATCTGGCGATCGATAAACTCATTCGCCGTGCCCGCAATGCCGCTAATCAAAAGCGGTAGTGAGTAGACGAATATCTTGCGTAGTAGTGTGCCATCTATGCGTGGCAGTGTGCGGTTTGTTGTGGGTAGCAGCGCTAAGAATATTATGACGCTCGCTGCGAGGTTGGCGATAAGCACCCAGCCGATGCCAAAAGTTGTGTCGTACAAGCCCGCGATGCCAAAGCCGATGGCTAAGCCCACGTTGAGCAGTACGCTCATGGCCTTGAGTAGCACGAAGTGCATCGCTCTACCCTGCTCCCTGAGGCGCGAGAAGGGGATGATTGACCACACGTCGGCCATAACGATGGCTGCCACGATAACTACATACTCGGGGTGGGCAACATAGGCCTCGCCCATGGCGTGCGATATGGGGCTGTTGAGCAGCCATACCAAGCCGAAGAACGCCGTAGCCGCAAGCGATGTGATGCCCCACGTCGTTGCAAAGACCCTGCGCTTACCCTGTGCGACATCGCCACCCTCCTCCTCGGCTTTGGTGGTAAAGCGGAAGTAGCTCGACTCCATGCCCATCGAGAGGATGACCAATGCAAAGGGTATAAGTGCGTATATATCAGTGATTACGCCATACTCACCCTGCGTGAATATGCGGGTGTAGTAGGGTGTAAGCAGATAGTTCAAAAACCTGACGACTATCGTGCTAATACCGTATATGGCAGTCTGTTTCGCTAACTTCTCTAACATTGCTTCAATCGTGCGCATGCGGTTATGTGTGCGCATAATCGCACAAAGTTAGTATAAATATACTAAACAGCAAATAAAATCTCTATAATTGGGGTATTTTCTTCTCCGCAGCCCCGTTTATGGCTGTCATGCCCCAAAAAAAAGAAGCTGCCCGTGAGCAGCTTCTATGCGTTATAACCTATCGAGTGAGTGGTGGATAATCTCGCAGCACTCCTCAATCTCGGCCTCCGAAATCGTGAGTGGCGGAGATATGCGGAAGGCGGTGTCGCAGTAGAGGAACCAGTCACTCATAATGCCCTCCTCCTTGAAGATCTCCATAAGGCGGTATAGGTACTCCGACTTGCCAAGCTCCACGGCAAGTAAAAGTCCCGAGCGACGAATTTCCAATACGCGAGGATGCTTCGCTATGCGTTCCTCAAACATTGCA
This sequence comes from Alistipes sp., assembly GCA_017646785.1. The sequence continues at coordinate 15,922 of JAGCLX010000060.1, read as the reverse complement.
CCCTTACGCTCTGCACTCTCTACGACTTTGTTGTCTGTGAGGTAGTTGAGCGCTGCAAGACCTGCGGCGCAACATACGGGATGACCACCAAAGGTGGTGATATGACCCAATACGGGGTTATGCGTAAAACTATCCAAAATTTGCTTTTTTGACGCTACGCCACCGAGGGGCATTCCGCCACCAAAAGCCTTAGCCAAACAGGCCACATCTGGCTCGATGCCATACTTCGTTGAGGCGAACATCTCGCCTGTGCGACCCATGCCTGTCTGTATCTCATCGAAGATAAGGAGTGCGCCCACCTCGGTGCAACGCTCACGCAGGGCACGCAGCCACTCGGGGTTGGGAAGACGTACACCCGCCTCGCCCTGCACAACCTCGCACAAGACGCCTGCGGTGCGCTCGGTAATCTCCGCCAAATCCTCGAACGAGTTGAACACTATGGACTTAACATCGGGGAGTAGGGGTCTAAATTCGGCTTTCCACTCCTCGCCCTCGGGTGTGCCCATCATCGACATAGCACCATGTGTTGAGCCGTGGTAGGCGCGACGCATAGAGATGAGTTCTGTGCGACCCGTATAGCGTTTTGCGAGCTTGAGAGCCACCTCCACAGCCTCGGCACCCGAGTTGACGAAATAGACGCAGTCCAAGTCGCCTGGGAGTAGCTCTGCAATTCGGTGTGCATACTCCACTTGTGGACGCTCTACCATCTCGCCATATACCATAACGTGCATATAGTCTGCGGCTTGCTTCTGTACGGCCTCGACAACTGCGGGGTTGGCGTGGCCCACATTGCTCACCGAGACACCCGCCACAAGGTCGAAGTAGCGCTTACCCTCGGGGGTATAGAAGAATGAGCCTTCGGCGCGTGCCACCTCCACCATCATTGGCGAAGGCGACGTCTGCCCCACATGCTCCAAAAATTGCTTGCGTAGTATCATATATTTGTTAGTATTCTGCTGTTAGTTTGCCGCTCTCCTCGGCGCGACGAAGGATACGCTCGTAGTCGCGAACCGAGGACATTGTCCAGCGGGTGAGTAGCTTGAGCTGCTCCGAGTCGGTGAGCTGCCAGCCCTCTACAGTCTGGCGTATGCGCTCCGAGAGCATATATATAAGGATGGCTGCCGAGGCCGAGACGTTGAGGCTCTCGACCATGCCGCACATGGGTATCATAAGGAAGTCGTCAGCAGCCTCAATAACCTCCTCCGTGATTCCTGCGTGCTCAGTACCAAACACAAGGGCGAACTTGCCTTTAGTGACATCGAAGCTCTCGGGTGTTGCGCTGCAGCGGTGGGGTGTGGTGGCAACGATGCGGTAGCCCTCGGCCTTGAGTGCAGCGAGTGCCTCAGCGGTGTTCTCGTGGTGCTCCACGTCTACCCACTTCTGTGTGCCGCGCACGATGTTTACCGAGGGGTCGAACTTACAGCGGTCCTCGACGGTGTGTATCTGCTGTATGCCGAAAGCCTCGCAGTGGCGCATGATGGCGCTGGCGTTCTGTGGGTGGAACATATTCTCGGTCATGATGCGCATATAGTGTGTGCGCTGTGCCACAGTGCGCTCGAGCACCTCTTTGCGCTCCTCTGTGAGGAATTGGCTCATATAGTCGAGTCGCTCCTTGAACCACTCGTCGCTGTGCTCTTCGGTGCGTAGTCTACTTGCGATATTTGTCATCTTCATCCAAAATTTTCAGGTAACTCTCATAGCGTGACCATGCCACCATGCCCTCCTTTACGGCCTCGACCACGGCGCAGCCAGGCTCGTGGGTGTGTGTGCAGTTGTAGAAGCGGCAGTCGGGGGCTATGCGCATCATCTCGGGGAAGTAGCGACATAGTTCTTTGTCATCGATGTCGATAAGACCGAAGCCCTTGATGCCCGGTGTGTCGATGATGTAACCGCCCTCGAGGGGGTACATAGTCGAGAATGTTGTGGTATGCTTGCCCTGATGGTGGCTGTCGGAAATCTCGCCTGTGCGTATCTCCAATGTGGGGTCTATAGAACCTATCAGTGTCGACTTGCCCACGCCCGAGTTGCCCGCAACAAGCGTTGTGTGGTCGCGGAGCATGGCGCGTATCTCATCAACGCCCTCGCCAGTAACCGACGATAGGCGCATCACCTCGTACCCAGCATCCTCGTATATAGCAGTGAACTCATCCGCCTCTTCAAGAGCCTCATCTTTAAGCGTGTCAGCCTTGCCAATTACGATTGTTACAGGCACTTTGTAGGCCTCGCATGTCACCAAGAAGCGGTCTACAAACTCGCGGGGCGTGGTGGGTGAGTGAAGCGTTATTAGTAGTAGCGCGCGGTCTATGTTTGCGGCAATGATGTGCGACTCCTTCGAGAGGTTCGAGGCGCGACGTATGACGTAGTTGCGGCGTGGCAGAATCTCCACGATGGCGCTGTTGTCACCATCGGGCTCTACCATCACGCGGTCACCCACGACCACGGGGTTTGTCGAGCGCACGCCCTTGAGGCGAAGACGACCACGAATACGGCAGTTTAGTCTGCCCTCCTCGGTGGCAACCTCATACCAGCTACCAGTAGAGCTTACTACTATAGCCTCGATGCGGCGGGGTGTGTTGCTATTCGGTAATGTCATTGTTGATTGCTCTTTGTGTTATACTCTCTGCGGCATATTGTTTAAGGTTGTTGGCTATGTCGCCTCGTACGGAGTCGATGTTGGGATAGATGTTGTCGCCCACCCAAACGAGCTTTGAGAATAGTCGCGAGGCATCGAGTGTCTCGTATGATATGAAGCGTGGTTCGAAGTAGTCGCGCATGGAGACATCCTTGTTTAATATCTTGTTGAACTCCTCTTCGAGCTCCTCTTCTGTTTCGCAGTTGTATATCAGCTTACCCATCTTGTCGCGGTCTATCTCTCCGAGGTTGGCGGTGTTTATGGTGGTTGATAGTAGTGACAGAAGAAGTGCTGTCGTTGCGAGGGCTACCACGGCGCCGAGTAGTGAGTTAATCTTGCGCAGGAACTCCCAGAAGAGCAGGCGCTTGAGTATCGGAGCTATGAGCCACACGAGTATGGCAGCACCGAGGAGCATGACGCCAAAGCCTACGGCGTATGCCGAAGCCTCGTTGTCGGTTATGAGCTCTCCGATTTGTGTTGCCACGTTGGGGGCTATGTGTATGGTCGCGATGAGTGCTATGAGGTAGCAGATCTGTGTTATGAGGCCTTGGCGAGCACCCAACACGATTGCTAAAAGTAACACTACGACAATAATAATGTCTATAATCATAATAAACCTGTATGAAAATTCTTCGCACGAAGATAGTAATTTTTTTCTTTAATTCGTATCTTTGCCGTACAAAAGTGTAAATATATGCGATACATAAAGACCATACTCCTTGCTGTTGCCGTGCTTCTGGGAACGCTTAATGCAGGTGCAGCGGAGCCTACGCGCGAGAGCTATAATCTCAATAGCGACTGGCGCTTCTACTTCGCCGATGCTCCCGATGTTGCAAATGCAGACTATGTCACATTGCCACACACGTGGAATGTAGAGTCCACAGAGGGTAGTTATTTGCGCACTACGGCAAACTATGTCCGTGACCTATACGTTCCAGCGGAGTGGAAGGGTCAACGAATTTTTATGCAATTTGGTGGCGCACAGAGTGTTGCGGAGTTGTTTATTAATGGTTGTTATGTTGATGAGCACCGTGGAGGCTTCACTGCGTTTACGTTTGAGATTACCGATAAGGTGCGATATGGTGCTGTGAACCACCTGCGTGTTGTGGTGTCCAATAACCAGCGTAGCGATGTGCTCCCCTTGTCATCGGAGATAAACCTTGCGGGTGGCATCTATCGTGATGTGGAGTTGCTCGTTACGCCCAACGATATTATCTCGCCCCTGTACTATGGCTCTGAGGGTGTTATCGTTGAGCAGAATAGTGTAACTAAGGAGGCCGTGTCGGGCGTTGTAAAGGTCTACATATCAGCGAAGAGTGTCGATCACACGACTGTTACCATGCGCATAATCGGAGAGGATGGCTACGAGGTTATCAGTCGCACGGTTAAGGCATCTAAGTTGTCGCCCGAGCGTGCTGTGGAGATACCATTTGAGATTGTGCATCCCGTGCTGTGGAGCCCCGAGCGTCGTGCTATGTATGATGTCGAGGTGACACTTGGCGAGTATAAGAGACCGATGGATAGGGTGGTGGTCAAAACAGGTTTCCGCTCGATAGAGGTTAAGGATGATAATAAGCTGTATATCAACGATAAGCTTGTCGATGTGCGCGGTGTATCGCTGCCTCACGATAGGGCAGGTGTAGGCGTGGCGCTCAAGCGTGAACACTACGATGAGGACTTCGCTACGTTGCGAGATATGGGTGCTAATGCCTTGCGTTCACTCGCAGGCCCTCACGATGGATACCTCTACGATATGTGTGACCGCGAGGGTGTCTTGGCGTGGGTAGATGCGCCCTTGTGCCGCTCGGAGTTTGCATTTTCGGATATATGCTACTACCCCACAGAGGCACTGCGCAATAATGGCTTCGAGCAACTAAAGGAGATAGTGCTACAAAACTACAACCACCCTTCAGTCATTATGTGGGGTATATTCTGGTATGTATGGCAGAGAGGTGATGATGTTGTAGGTTATGTTGGGGAGCTCAACGACTTGGCGCATAGCCTCGATAGGTCGCGCCCAACGGTTAGCAGTAGTAATACCGATGGAGCTATTAATTTTGTTACAGACCTCGTTGTGCTGCGTCAGAATATCGGATGGATGAAGGGCTCTATTGAGGATGTCGATATATGGTGCGATCAGCTCTCGTCGAATAGCTCGTGGGCTACACTGCGCTGTGGTGTTAGCTATGGCGAGGCGGGTGTTCGTGGTCATAACGTAGAGCGCATTACGCGTGCAGAGTATAACACGCGTCATCTGCCTGAGCGCCGACAGACCGACATGCATGAGCGCTACATAGAGCAGATTGACGACGCTGGTATCTTCTGGGGCGTGTGGATAGATAATATGTTCGACTACGCCTCGGCACGTCGCACCTATGGTCTTAACCAGGCGGGCATGGTGGGGTATGACCACGTGCAGCGAAAGGATGCCTACTACCTATACCGCGCACGCTGGAATGGAGATGTCCCCACGTTGCATATCGCCGATAGGGGCTGGCGTGATAGACGCGAAGAGCGACAAGTGGTAGATGTGTATAGCTCAGTTGGTGAGCCTATTATCGTTGTCGATGGCGATACAATTCCCGTTCGAGAGGTTGGTAAGGCGCACTATCGTGCCGACTCGGTAATGCTTCGCGGGGCAACAACCATACGAGCTACTGATGCCTCGGGTTGTCACCACGATAGCGTAACGCTGAATTTAGTGAGGTAGGGCTTTATAGCTTTGCTCTTTGAAGATAGTTGATAGCCTCGGGACCCTCGCACATCAACAGGTCGAATATCGAGAGGTTGGGTGCAAAGGGTAGGCGGTCATCAAATACCTGGATGTATGGCTCGGCGCATAGTGTCGAGCCTCTCTTTTTGTCGCGCATGTCGAGGTCGCCCTCCGATGCCGTAATGTAGCTTTCGGATATGCGTGGTGCTTTGATTTTCAGTATCTTGCACACTGCTTCGAGGGTCGCCATGTTGAGGTCTATGAGGCGCTCCCACTCGCGCTCGTAGAGTGGCGCGAAGCGATCGGCATAGTAGTCGTAGTAGGGCGAAGAGCGGTATGCCGACTCCATGGCGATGAAGTGCTGGTGCTGCCAACGCTTCGAGTAGTCTATGCGCATCGAGCGCATGGGCTGGCGTGGGCGGTTGGCATGAGCGAGTTGCACGGATAGCTGCATAACGCCTCCCGATGTCATAATCTCCGTGCGATTGCGCTCGGAGCGCTTAACGTAGTTCTCGCCGATGTCGATGATGGCGTCGTCGCCCGCCTGAACAAGGGCTGCCCAGTACTCTATAGAGCCGAAGTATACTGAAGGAAGAATAGTCATGATAATCAGCTATTTGTGGTGTTACGCCTTGGTTAATGCTATTGCTACCCATCCCTCCTCCTCGAGTGTTGTTGTGGGGGTGATGTTGTGTGCAGCCGCAGCCTCGACTATAGCCTCGATGTCTTCGGTTAGGAAGCCGCTGAGGAAAAGTCTACCTCCCGTATTCAGTGCGGCAGCATAGCGTGCAATGTCGCCCAGGATGATGTTGCGGTTGATGTTTGCGAAGATGGTGTCGTAGCACTTGCCCTCTATAGCCTCTACGGTGCCGGTAATGATGTTAATCCTGTCGCTTATGCCGTTGAGCTCTGCAGCTCGTTTGGCGCTCTCTGCCGACCAGGGGTCGATGTCGATGGCGTCAACAAATGCCACGCCACTCTTGAGTGCAACGAACGACAATACGCCCGTGCCACAACCCACGTCAAGGGCTGAGCCTGAGGGTTTTGAGGCGTTGATAAGGCGACACATCATGCGTGTTGTGTGGTGGTGTCCCGAACCAAACGACATGGTTGGTGCCACGATGATATCCATAACGGTGGGGTTGGTGGGGGCAGGGTGTGCTGCCGAGCGTATCATGATTAGTCCATCTATCTCTACTGGGCGGAAGCTCTCCTCCTCCCAGCGCGCATTCCAATTCTCATCCTCAATCTCCTTTATGGCTGTGAGTGTTCCGTAGTCGGCGATTATGGCTGTCGCCTCGTTACCGCATTCCGCCCAATCCTCGGGTGTCATATATGTTTCGACAACCACACCCTCTTCGGTAGTGTTGTCGCTGAAACACTCGAAGGGGTAGTCCGAAAGGAAGGCTGTCATAATCTCGGCAGCTTCAGCCTCGGGGCATGTAATTGTGAGGTGGATATATCGTTTCATTGTGCTGTTTTTTGTTGCGAATTTATATTATGTAAAATAATTTTCGTATCTTTACCCACAAAGATAAGTATTATATGGCAGATATAACGAAAAAGTGGGATAAAATTCGTAGGGAGTATGAGCGATACTTGAAGGTCGAACGCCGTTTGTCGGAAAATACCGTGGCGGCGTACATGAACGACTTTGTGAAGTTTTCACACTTTATACTGCGTAACTACGATGTTACCCCCGAGCGTGTTGAGCAGCCAATGATTGAGCGATATATGGGTTGGCTCTATAGCATAAACCGTAGCGCCGCGTCGCAGGCTCGCCATCTAAGTGGAGTTAAGAGCTTTTATAACTACCTGTTAATCAATGATGAGGTAGAGCAGTTGCCCACCGATAATGTGGATAATCCGCGCCTCGACCGCACACTGCCAGATGTGCTGACAATCGAGGAGATAGATGCGATGTTGGCAACGTTCGATATGAGGACATCCAAGGGTTGCCGCGATAGTGCTATTGTCGAGGTGTTGTATTCGTGTGGGCTTCGCGTGTCGGAACTCACCTCGCTAAAAATTAGCGATCTATTCTTTGGTGAGGGGTACATACGCATCATCGGTAAGGGCGATAAGCAGCGCTTGGTACCCATAGGGGCTGTTGCGCGCGATAAGATTCAGCTATACATGGAGTATCGTACGCCTGCAACGCGCTCTGAAGCCACGGTCTTTCTCAACAATCGCGGTAAGCCCCTCACTCGAGTTATGGTCTTTAATATCATCAAGCAGGCAGCGCTGTTGGCGGGTATTGAGAAGCAGATAAGCCCCCACACTCTGCGCCACTCCTATGCCACACACCTGCTCGAGGGTGGTGCGAATATACGTCAGGTGCAGGAGCTGTTGGGTCATGAGAGTATATTAACGACCGAAGTATATACCCATGTAAACCGCAAGCAGCTGCGAAGCGTTGTGGAGGAGTCGTTTGCTAATCTTGAATTGTAAAATACGGTGTCTATGAGAGTTGTAAAGATAATTATGTGTATTGTGGTTGCAATGGGTTTTGCCACTGGTGCCATGGCTCAATCGCGCGATGTTGCGGTGGAGTGTGCGTGGGGTAAAATTAGCGCAACGATAGATATGTCGGCCGATGGAGGCAAAACGGCTGTATTGGTTATTGCTGGGTCGGGACCCACAGACCGCTATGGCAACTCTGGTATGGGACTTAACACCTACTGCTATAAGATGTTGGATGACGCCCTTGTTGATGGTGGCGTTGCCGTTATGCGTTACGATAAGCGAGGTGTAGGCCTAAGCACGATACCTGCGGAGGATGTCCCAAATTTGGTGTTCGAGGACTATATAGACGATGCCCGCACCTGTGTGGAGTTCCTGCGCACTGAGGGCTTTGAGAGGGTGGTCGTTGCGGGACATAGCGAGGGTGGACTCATCGCACTCGCCTTGGCTGCAGAGGAGTCCCCTTGTCTTGATGGTGTCGTGTTGCTATGTGCGCCAGGCTATAACATGGCCGATATTCTCAACTATCAGCTCTCGCAACAGCTTGTGCCAGCATACATGGGACTGATGGTCAAGAGTCGCACCATCATCAGCAGGCTTAAGAGCGGAGAGAGGGTTGCCATGGAGGAGATACCCGCGGAGTTGATGTCGCTATTCCATCCCACGGTGCAGCCATTTATCATCAGCAACATGAAGTATGAGCCGGCGGAGCTTGCTGCGCAGTGTCATGTACCCATGCTTATTGTGTCGGGAGGTAGAGATGTGCAGGTGTCGGTGTCGAATGGTAAGCGCTTGCAGGAGGCTAACCCCAGTGCTGAGCACTGCATATTTGAGAATATGACCCATGTGCTGAAGGACGCCGACACGTCGGACCGCGTGGCGCAGCTGATGGGTGTGTATACAAATGCAAACTTGCCCATCAGTGAGGGCCTTGCACAGAGAGTAATGGAATTTATTAACAGTATAAAATAGAGTGTATTATGTCATTGTTCAAAAGACTTTTTGGTGGTAAGACCAAGCCTAACTACCCATGTGATGAGTTGGTTGTTAATGGCGAAAAACTTAAGTTGACCTTCTTTGCTCATGCGTCAGTGGCGATAGAGTATATGGATAAGCATATCTATGTTGACCCTGTGATGGAGAATGCCGAGTACGATAAGTTGCCTAAGGCGGACATCATCCTTGTTACCCACTCTCATTACGACCACTTCGATATGGCGGCGATAGACAATCTCATCAAGAGCGATACACACATACTCTTGGATAAGACCTCTGCCGAGGGCTTTGTTGGTGACTGCTATACTATGCTCCCAGGTGCTGTAGCTGAGCCATTTAGCGATGTAAAGGTTGAGGCTGTCGCTGCGTATAACACCTCGGAGCACCAGTTGCAGTTCCACCCTAGGGAGCGCGAGGATTGTGGCTACGTGGTGACCCTTGGAGGAGCTGTTCGCATATATGTGTCGGGCGATACGGAGCCAACGGAGGAGCAGCGCACCGTGAAGAACATCGACATCGCCTTTATCTGTTGCAATCAGCCCTACACCATGACTCCTGAGCAGGCTGCTGAGGCTGTTAAGGCGATGCGCCCTGCTATCTATTACCCCTATCACTATGGCCAGGTTGATGAGCCTACCGACGTAGAGGCCTTGGCTAAGATGCTTGACGGAGTGTGCGATGTGCGCATTAGACCGCTCGCATAAGTCGCTTAGTTTTGCTTCACTTGGGCATCGACTCCAGTCGGTGCCTATGTTTCTTGCGCTTGTCCCCTTTGTGGCGGGCATTGTGCTTAGTGAGTACTATGTGTTCCCTGTGGCAGTGGTCGCAGGGGTGATACTCCTTGCTGCGGTGTTGACCGTTGTTACCATCTCACGAAGAGTGGCGTTGGCGTATATGGCTATGGCCCTGTTGTTTGTGGGTTATCTTCTTGCCGAGCTGCGCCACCCGCCCATCACTGTTCCCTACGATAAGAGTGTGGAGATGGTTGTTTCGGTTGAGGGTATACCGTCCGACCGCGGTGACTATCGCGTTGCTGATGGTCGTATCGAGCGGTGGCGTAGTGGTGAGCGGTGGCTTGAGGCAGACTACAAAGTGATACTATGGTTGCGCAATGATGATGTTGTCCATGGCGATAGGGTGACGATGTTTGGTAAGTTGAGTAGTAGGCTTTCGCGTAACAAGGACTACAACGACTTGCTGTATCGCCGTGGTTTTGTCGGAGGTGTTGGGGTGAATGGCTATAATGTTATCTCCGTGGCGCACTCCGAGCCCACAGATATGCAGAGCTCTGCTATTAGAAAGCTGGACGCTTACGCTGCCGATGACGATTCGCATGCTGTGGTTGTCGCTATGGTCGCAGGCTCGCGCCACGATATGTCGGCAGAGTTGCGTGCTGCTTACTCCAAGACGGGCCTTACTCACCTTATGGCTGTGTCGGGCTTGCACCTCGGTATCGTGCTTATGGTTGTCAGCGTGCTGTTTATGCCACTCTGCTTCGTGCATCGAGGGCATCGCCTTGCAGCCCTGCTATCGGTTGTTGCTATATGGCTGTATGCCGTTATGAGCGGAGCATCTCCATCGGTTGTGCGTGCTGCGATTATGCTCACTGTGCTGCAACTTGCGCGCGCCTCGTCGTCGAGATACAATGGCGTTAATGTACTCTCTGCCACAGCATTTATAATGTTGGTTGTTAACCCCGGCTACCTCTATGATGTGAGTTTCCAACTCTCTGTTGCTGCCGTCTTTGGCATTGTCGCATGGGGTGTGCCGTTGATGCGTATGGCAAACAGATGGCCGTGGGTTGTGTCGAGGCTGTTCTCGCTGTTTATGATAGGCGTGGTGGCTACGCTGTGGACGCAACCTATCACCTCGCACACCTTCGGTAATCTCCCGATTATCGGCGTGGTGCTTACGCCATGCGTATTGCTCTTTAGCTACGTTGTGGTTATTGGCGGAGTGCTCACGCTGCTGCTACCTATTCCTGTCGCTATGCCATTTGCTGTTGCGTCGGAGTGGGCTGCGTCGGTGCAGAATGGCGTTGTGGAGTGGGCGGCGCACTTGCCGTTTGCAGCTGTCGACTACACCATGCCGGAGTGGGGAGTTGCTATCTGCTACCTTGTATATATAGCTATTACAATGCTCTACTGGAGTATAAATCAAAAAAAAGTGGTAACTTTGCCTCGTTATGATTACGAATGACGACCTCGACATATTGCGCAGGGAGGAGGTGCGTCGCGCTATTGATGAAAATATCGAGCGCGACCCTGCTAAGATAGCCCTGAGTAAGAGCGTGGCTCATGCTGCGCTTGTAGCTACGCAAGTCAAGTACCTGCAGCGTGCGCGCTGTAAGCTACCCTCGTTGTATGAGGCGCGTTGCATAATTCCGCCTCGTGCTTTCGAGCAGTGCTCAAGCGAGGAGAGCGCATGTCGTAAGCCCTTGTCGGGAGGCTCGGTGTTGGATATGACGTGTGGTCTTGGCATCGACACCATGGCTCTTGCAGAGCATTTTGAGCGTGTGGTGAGCGTGGAGCGCGATGAGGCTATTGCAGAGGTTGTTAGATATAATATGTCGCTATTGGGTATTGATAATGTGGAGGTTGTGACAGCTTCTTCAGAGGAGTATGTCGCCTCTACGACGGATAAGTTCGACTGGGTGTTTGTCGACCCCGACCGCCGCTCTGCGGAGGGTAAGAAGATGGTCTGCATGGAGGACTGTTCGCCCAATGTCGTAGCGCTAATGCCTCGACTGCATGAGGTGGCTAAGCGCGTGGCTATTAAGCTGTCGCCCATGTTTGACTGCGCCGAGGCCTTTAGGTTGTGTAGCCCTGCGGAGGTGGAGGTAGTGTCTATCGGCGGTGAGTGCAAGGAGGTTAACATCTACACCAATGCCGAGCGCGATATGCTACGAGTAGCTGTTGTCGGTGAGGGTGAGTGGTGCTTTAGTCGTGAAGCCATGGGTGAAGAGCCTTGTGGTGAGCGCTTTAGCCCTGCGGATTATCGCTATTTGCTTGTCCCCGATGTGGCGCTGCAGAAGGCGCGCGTGGCCATAGCAGCACTTAGTCCCTATGCCTCGATATGGAGTAATAATGGATATGCCTTTGCGCGCGAGCTTCCTAACGAGAAGTTGCCGGCGAGGGTGTTTGAGATAGAGCACATAGATCCATATCGCCCCAAGGAGCTTAAGCGCCTATGGAAGGGTGTGGGCGTGGAGATTATGAAGCGTGACACCTCGCTTTCGATAGATGTTGTGCGTCGTGCAACGGGAGCTAAGGCTGGCAGCGATAGGCTTGTTGCGCTAACGACGATAGAGGGAGATACATGGGTTGTACACCTAAAACCTTGCAATTATGAAACTTGTAGATAGGATAAAGAGTCTATTGCAGAATGCGGAGCAGTTGATACATCACAATCTGCTCAGCGTGGATGCTGCCGAGCGTAGTCACCTGCGCAAGGGTTACCGTCTTGTGTACTATACGCTGCGTGGTGTCAACGTACACCGCACAATGGTGGATAGTGCCGCGCTGACGCTATATACGCTCTTGGCGCTGGTGCCAGTGTTGACTCTCGCACTGCTCATCCTTCGTAAGATAGATGTTGTGGATAGGTGCGTACCACTCATCTACAGCAGTGTTCCCGATAAGTGGCACGCTATGCTTGATAACCTGCTTGCCACGGCAAATGGCGCAGTGGAGAATATCGCCCCGGGTTTTTTGGCTATTGTGGGTATCGCCATGTTGATATTCATGGTGTTTGCCCTATTCCGCACCGTAGAGGGCTCGTTCAATAGAGTCTTTAATGTTGTAGACTCGCGTAGCTTCATACATAGGTATATGGCCTATGTCATCATCGCGCTATTCGTGCCCACGCTCTTGTTGTCGGCAATGACCTTTGCCTACGATTTACTCGCTATGGTGGGCTTGGGCGATGGAGTGAACGATGTCGTTGGTAGCATCACCTCGACCCTGTCTGTGATGGTGGCAGCCATGCTGATGTATAAGTACCTCCCCTATACCAATGTGGGATGGCGTAATGCTCTATATGCAGGTTCTGTGGCGGGTGTGTCACTCTCGCTGTGGATGAGTGGCTATGTCTACTTCCAGCAGATGATGACGGCGTACAACATCATATATGGTAGTTTGGCCGCCTTGCCACTCTTTATAATATGGTTGCAGGTGTCGTGGAACATAATCCTTGTGGGCTGTGAGCTGTGTGCCGTGTGGCAGTACCGAGATCGCTATGAGTATATCGACCGCAGACGTATCAAGGTGGCGGTGGCGAATGATGATAGCGTTACCAGTGTTGTCGTAGTCGGCTCGGGTAATGTTGCCGAGGCTTTTGCACGCACACTTTCGAAGTGTGAGGATATGGTGTTGCGCCAGATATTCTCTCGCAATGAGGAGCGCGGAAGAGCTATTGCTGAGATTGCTGATACGATGTGGTGTGGCGATATGGAGATGATAGCTCCTGCCGATATCTACATCATCGCGGTGAGCGATAGGGCGGTAGCAGATGTCGCAGCGTCGCTCAACGTGCCTGCGGATTCCATTGTGGTGCACACGGCGGGTAGCGTGCCGATGGATGCCATCGCAAAGCGTGAGGGTGGACGCGGTATTATTTACCCATTGCAGAGCTTTACAAGTGGCAGGGAGGTGTGCCTTAGCGATGTCCCGCTATTTATTGAGTCTGATAATACCGCTACTACAGAGCGCCTTATGCGCATCGCTTCGCATATAAGTTCTCGCGTGGAGTATGCCGATTCGGAGCGCCGTAGGGTGATACATCTTGCGGGTGTCTATGTCAACAACTTTGTGAACCACCTCTATGCTGTGGGTGACGATGTTGTTGAGCGTGCAGGTTTGGATTTTGATGTCCTAAAGCCGTTAATTCGTGAGACGGCAGCCAAGGCCATAGCCTCGAGTGACCCTCGAAGCGTGCAGACGGGACCCGCTGTGCGAGGTGATGTGGTTGTGACGGAGCGCCACATGGCGATGCTTAAGGACAAGGAGAGCAAACAAAAAATCTACAAATACATAACTGAAAGTATATGGGAAACTTCAAAGAAGATATAGCTCGCGTTGAGGCTATCGTCCTCGATGTGGATGGCGTGATGACCGATGGTGGTATCATCCCAACCCCCGATGGTGATTTTATCCGTCGCTATAATGCAAAGGATGGATACGCTATTGCGTCAGCCATTCGTGAGGGTATCAAGGTCTGTATCATATCGGGTGGCCGAGGCAAGATGCTCGAAAATCGTTTGACCATGCTCGGCGTGACACGCATGTATCTTAATTGCATGGATAAGACACAGGCTATCAATGAGATAATAGCTGACTATAATCTAAATCCAGAGGATGTGATATATATGGGTGATGATATCCCCGACTTGGAGTGTATGCGCATGGTGGGTATCCCCGTGTGTCCTGCCGATGCCGCTATGGAGGTTGTTGAGGCTTCGCGCTATGTGTCGGAATTTAATGGAGGCCATGGTGCTGTGCGCGACATTGTGGAACAGGTTATGCGCGCTCAGGGTAAGTGGGCTAAAAATCTGAAGGGTGTGCTTGGTATAAATCACTAAGACATGGGTCTTAAAATGATTGTAGGGTGTCCAACAAGTTCGTGGACACCCTACAATCGTTATTTATGAGCTTGCACTATTAGTGGCAGCCGTTGCAGTCGCAACCATCGCCACACTCGTGGTCACCGCAGCTACCACCGCAGTCACCGCAGCTGCAGCCACCGCCCATGAACTTAGCAAGATCCTCGGGTGCTGTGTCGCGTACATCAACAACAGTAACATCGAAGTTCAAAGTCTTGCCTGCCATAGGGTGGTTGAAGTCCATCATAACAGACTCCTCCTTAACCTCCTTAACAATACCCATCATGTGCTGGCCATCTGCTGTAGCCATAGGAATCTGGCTGCCTACGAAGAGGATATCCTCAGCAACCTTGCCGTCCATCATGAATACAGTCTTGGGCAACTCAACGATAGCCTCAGCGATAACCTCGCCGTAGCCATCCTTAGCCTCGAGAGTGAATGATACTGACTCGCCGGGCTCCTTACCCATGATAGCCTCCTCGAACTTAGGCAACAACATGCCCATGCCGCAAATAAACTCCAAAGGCTGACCAGGCTGTGACTGATCTGCAATCTGACCATCTACAGTGAGCTTGTAGTCAACGCTCACCATCTTGTTCTGCTCTACTTTCATTTGTTTTATAATTTAATAGTTAATATCACTTAGTGAATGTGGCTGCAAAGATAACGACTTAGAGGGGAGTTGCAAAATTTATGAGGTATATTTTCTATCAATCTTGCGAATGGGGGTATAATCTGCCATGATACCACGATTTTTATCAGCGCGAAAGCCCAGGCTCGCCCTTTATATATAAATAGGTATAGCCTAAAAAGCCCCCGTTATGCTAAAAAAATGGGTGGTAAAGCGAAAAAAAGTTGTAAGAGTGTTTCTCTATTTACAAATTAGTTGTATATTTGCACTCGATTTTGCGCCAAAACCCATGCAAAATGGGGCAAAAAGTTCTTTGAAAGAGTAAAAATGATTTTTTTTGAAAAAAAGTTTGCAAAAAATTTGCAGATTAAAAAAAAGTCATTACCTTTGCACTCCGTAAACGAATTACAACGCCGATGTAGCTCAGTTGGCCAGAGCAGCTGATTTGTAATCAGCTGGTCGGGGGTTCGAATCCCTCCATCGGCTCTAACATTTCGGGAACGAGATTGAAATACTGGGAAGATACCAGAGTGGCCAAATGGGGCAGACTGTAAATCTGCTGGCGCACGCCTTCGGTGGTTCGAATCCATCTCTTCCCACAGTGAAAACGACGCCGTCGGAGATGCAACGAATTCACTCGGTAATGAGTGAGGCATACTCTGAACGGTGTATTTTTGCGGAAGTAGCTCAGTTGATAGAGCAGTAGCCTTCCAAGCTACGGGTCGCGAGTTTGAGCCTCGTCTTCCGCTCGAAAGAAGACAGGTGTAACACTCGACGGTTTAACCAGACCAGCGTAGTGTTGCGCATTATGTTGTAAAACAAAGTGTAGAAGTAACTTTAAAAACTTAAATACTTTTATTACTATGGCAAAAGAAAAATTCGATCGTT
>JAGCLX010000059.1 GCA_017646785.1 Alistipes sp. | reverse complement strand
TAAGCTCTGCGGGTGTAGCCTTCTCGTCGTTTACGAGCAACACACCAGCGCGCGAGTAGAACTTCGCCCAGAAGCGGCGCACGAACTTGTGTACACCGTCGATACCGTGTGTATCCCAGGGCTTTGACTGCTCCAAAGGACCGAGGAACATCTCGTACATACGCAACGTATCGGCACCATAAGCCTCGACGATGTAGTCGGGGTTCACGACGTTGAACATCGACTTTGACATCTTCTCCACAGCCCAGCCGCAGATATACTTGCCATCCTCCAATACGAACTCTGCGTCGTTGAACTCGGGGCGCCATGCACGGAAGGCGTCGAGGTCGAGGATGTCGTTCTTGACGATGTTCACATCGACATGAATCTCCTGTGTCTGGTACTTATCCTTAAGGCCGAGCGATACAAACTGGTTTGTACCCACGATGCGGTATACGAAGTTTGAGCGACCCTGAATCATACCCTGGTTAACGAGCTTCTTGAATGGCTCCGACTCGCATACATAGCCGAGGTCGTAGAGGAACATATTCCAGAAGCGAGAGTACATAAGGTGACCTGTAGCGTGCTCAATACCACCAACATAGAGGTCTACATTACGCCAGTACTCGTTGGCCTCCTTGCCCACAAGACCCTTGTTGTTGTGGGGGTCCATATAGCGGAGGAAGTATGCCGAAGAGCCTGCGAAGCCGGGCATTGTTGAGAGCTCATAGGGGTAGCCCTCTGCTGTGTGCCACTTCTCCACGCGTGCCAATGGTGGCTCGCCCTCCTCGGTAGGACCGAAGTTCTCGATAGGGGGCAAGGTGAGAGGCAACTGCTCGTCAGAGAGACGGTATGCCACATCATTCTTATAATAGATAGGGAATGGCTCGCCCCAGTAGCGCTGGCGTGAGAAGATAGCATCGCGCAAGCGGTAGTTGATGAGCTTCTTACCCAAGCCGCGGCGCTCAACCTCCTCGAACATGAAGTTGATGGCATCCTTAACATCCATGCCGTTGATGATCTCCGAGTTGATTACGTTACCCTCCTTAGCGTCGTAAGACTCAACCTCGAGGTTGCCACCCTCCACAACGGGGATGATCTCGATGCCGAAGTGGCGTGCGAAGGCGTAGTCGCGTGAGTCGTGCGCAGGCACAGCCATGATAGCACCAGTACCATAGCCCGCCAATACGTAGTCTGAAATGTAGATAGGTATCTCGCGACCAGAGAATGGATTGATGGCGTATGAACCAGTCTTAACACCGCTAACGCGCTTAGTGTCAGCAATACGCTCACGCTCCGAGCGACGCTTAGTCTCGGCGATATATGCCTCTACAGCCTCGCGGTTCTCATCGGTTGTGAGCTCCTCTACCCACTCGTGCTCAGGGGCAATAACCATGAATGTGACGCCATAGATGGTGTCGGGGCGTGTGGTGAAGATCTCAATCTTGCGGTCTGAGCCCTTGACGTCGAAGAATACCTGCGCACCCACCGAACGACCAATCCAGTTACGCTGAATCTCCTTCAGCGACTCGCTCCACTCGAGCTTATCGAGACCATCGAGCATGCGCTGTGCGTATGCTGTAACACGCAACAACCACTGCTTCATGCGCTTCTGCTCTACGGGGTGGCCACCACGAACAGAAAGGCCCTCCTTTACCTCGTCGTTGGCAAGCACTGTGCCGAGTGCGGGACACCAGTTAACCATAGTGTCGGCACGGAACGCAAGGCGATAGTTCTGCAACACCTGCTCGCGCTCAGCCTCTGTCATAGCTTTCCACTCCTCTGCGGTGAATGAGAGGTGTGATGTCTCTGCTGCGTCGATGCCTGCAGTACCCTCAGCCTCGAAGTGTTTAACGAGGTCTGTGATGGGCTCTGCCTTCTGTGTAAGGTTGTTGTACCAGTGGTCGAACATCTTGAGGAATGCCCACTGTGTCCAGTGGTAGTAGTCGGGCTCGCATGTGCGCACCTCGCGTGACCAGTCGTATGAGAAGCCAATCTTGTCGAGCTGCGAACGGTAGCGTGCGATGTTCTCCTCGGTAGTCACTGCGGGGTGCTGACCTGTCTGGATAGCATACTGCTCTGCAGGAAGACCGAAGGCGTCGTAGCCCATGGGGTGAAGCACGTTAAAGCCACTCTGACGCTTGTAGCGTGAGTAGATGTCCGATGCAATATAACCGAGTGGGTGACCTACGTGAAGACCTGCACCCGATGGGTAGGGGAACATATCCAACACATAGAACTTTGGGCGTGAAGCATCTACATCAACCTTGTAGGTGCCATCCTCTTGCCATCTCTTTTGCCATTTAGCCTCTATGGCTCTGAAATCGTATTCCATAACTTGTTGTTTATTAATTTATTGTTATTTACTCTTTCTATTTCATGTTTGTTAATCTTCATCATCCTCCATGTCGAGGTTGTCGTCATAGAAGAAACCGTCCATCAGTGCGTCGATATTTCTGCGGTCCTTCTTTGTTGGGCGTCCCATGCCACGCTCGCGGAAGACAAATATCGTTTCGTGAGGTACGTTGAGTTTGTCGAGCTCCTCTTGTGGTGTGCAGTTGAGGCAGTACATGGGTACGTTCTTCGCGGGTTGGCGGCTCGAAACAAGGTCGAGAACCTTATAGCTGTAGTGAACGCGCTCGCGGCGTACCGATATCATGTCGCCCACCTTAACTTCGCGTGAGGGCTTAGCATAGGCATCGTTCACCAATACGCGATTTTGGCGTATTGCATCTGCGGCGTCGCTGCGCGTCTTAAAAACGCGCACGGCCCACAAGTACTTATCTAATCTTATAACATCACTCATTCTCTTTATTCTTTTTTAGACTACTCTCTCGTAGGTCGTTTGTGCGGCTGACGCTGAGTATCAGTGCAAAGGCAAAGGATGTAATGAGCAGCGATGAGCCACCGCGCGATATTAGAGGTAGGTTTTGTCCTGTCTCAGGTAGGATGTTCACCTGTACGAGTATGTGTAGCAGTGCCTGACATGTAATCAGCAATCCCAATCCTGCCGTGATAAGCGTTGGGAATGCCTTGGTGCATCGTCGACATATCTCTATTGCGCGGAACGTAATCCACATGTATAGTAGCATAAGTATAATAGCGGCAACAAGACCATACTCCGAGGTGAAGAAGGAGTAGGCATAGTCACTCTCTGGGTGTATGATGGCTGCACGTGAGGCGCTGTGTCCTGCACCCTTGCCAAAGAGTCCACCCTCATGAATGGCTATCATCGCACGCTCCGTATCCGAGAACTCGTAGACAGCACTATGCTTGCCGCTCGAGGTCCAGGTGTTTGCCCACTGTGAGAAGCGACCACCAGCGGTATCTCCACGACCAACGCCCACAAGCGACATGAGTGTAATGCCCATAACTCCCACGGCGGTGGTCACAACGAGGAACTTCGTGATTTCGCGCATCGACACACGTCCGATAAAGAGCATGAGGATAGATGCTGCGAAGATGATAACAGCCGAGGAGGTGTGTGCCGGAAGAATCACCGCGCATGCAAAGATTATTGGTCCGATAAGCGGTAGGGTGTTCTTCTTGAGAATCTCCATCTGTTTCTTGTCGCGCAGACGCCACGACGTGGGCAGCAGGTGTATCTTGTCGATATCCTTCTGACGCTTCTCCATGCGGCGTGCAAGCATAAGTATGGTGAACACCTTGAGTGCTTCGGATGGCTGGAACTGGATGGGTCCGATGGGTATCCATCGTGCAGCGCCATTTGTTGTGCCTCCAATGAAGTATGTGGCCACCGTAAGGGCTATCAGCAGATAGAAGGTCGCGGGCGTGAGAAAGCGGATGACCGTGTAGTTGATTTTGTGGATGACAAAGACGATTATCACGGCCATCACCACGAGCATTATCTGCTGGCGTAGTGAGTCGGTTGTTGAGAGGTGCGAGGTGACATCGTATGCCATCTTCGCTGTTGAGGAGTACACCACGAGGATGGATATGACAATGAGCACTGCGAATATGATCCACAGCGTGCGGTCGCCCTCGAAGATGTGTCCTCGTCTGTTGATAAGTTCACTTGGGCTTGCTCCACTCCCCTTGTTACTCTTTGTTGCCATTGGCTATGCTATTTTAATACATTCTCCTTTACCCACTCCTTGAACATACGGCCACGCTCTTCGTAATTGCGGAAGAGATCGAAGCTTGCACATGCAGGAGAGAGAAGTACGGTATCACCCTCTGTAGCCACCTCCTTCGCAGCCTTCATAGCCTCCTCGAAGGTGTGGCAGTCGCGAATAACGGGTACTACACCCTGAAAGTCGCGCACGAGTTTTGTGTTATCCACGCCCATGCAAATTAGAGCCTTAACCTTGCGGCGTGCAAACTCCTTAATGGGGGTGTAGTCGTTACCCTTGTCTGTGCCACCAGCAATCCACACCGTAGGACGCTTCATGCTCTCGAGAGCATACCATACAGAGTCTACATTGGTAGCCTTAGAGTCGTTAATCCACTGTATGTCGCCTGCTGTGCCCGCGGGCTCAAGACGGTGCTCCACGGGTGAAAACTCATATATAGAGCGCTTGATAGACTTAGGCTCGATGCCTGCAGCAAGGGTGGCAAGAGCTGCTGACATGGCGTTGTAGATGTTGTGCATGCCCTCAATCTGCATCTTGCGTGTGTCGATGGTCACCGACTTCTTGCCCACGGTAGCGGTGAAGGTGTGTCCCTCAAGGATGGCATCGCCATCGCCACTTGCAATGGCGGTATTGATGGCAAAGGGTAGCTGACGAGCGCGTAGCGTGTCGTCCATTTCGGCGAGCATAACGTTTGTCTGGTCGTCATCTGCCGAGTAGATGAAGTAGTCCGACGCACCCTGATTTTGCGTGATGCGCATCTTCGAACGGGCGTAGTTCTCCAGCTTGTAGTCGTAGCGGTCGAGGTGGTCGGGCGTGATGTTGGTCAATACGCCGATGTCGGCCTTGAACTTGAAGCAGCCGTCAAGCTGGAACGAGCTGAGCTCCAAGACATGCCAGAAGTACTTGTCCGTAGCTACCGAGTATGCGAAGCTCTCGCCAATGTTACCGCCGAGCGACACCTTGCGACCTGCGTCACTCATGATTTTGTATATGAGCGATGTGGTTGTGGTCTTGCCGTTAGAGCCGGTGATGCAGATGGTCTTTGCCACACCCTTGTAGCGGCCAGCAAACTCTATCTCCGAAATTACAGGTATACCGCGCTCGCGTATCTTCACGACGATGGGTGCTGTGTCGGGAATGCCTGGCGACTTAATAACCTCGTTAGCGTCGAGTATGCGCTCTTCCGTATGCTGTCCCTCCTCATACTCTACGTTCCACTCGTCAAGACGCTCACGAAACTTAGGAGCTATCTTACCCATATCCGAGAGGAATACACTAAATCCCTTCTTCTTGGCGAGGATTGCCGAACCGTAGCCCGAAATGCCGCCTCCCAAAACTACTATCTTGCGTTTCATATTGATCTATTTATTTGAGGTCGTTTACTGAATTTTGAGTGTCACAAGTGTAAGTGCTGCGAGCAACAGTGAGATGATGACGAAGCGCATCATAATTTTTGTCTCGAACATACCCCTCTTTTGGAAGTGGTGATGTATGGGTGACATAAGCAGAATGCGTCGTCCCTCGCCATACTTACGTTTCGTGTATTTGAAGTACCCCACCTGCAACATTACCGATAGTGCCTCGACAAGGAACACGCCGCAAAGTAGTGGTAGGAGTAGCTCCTTGCGGATGCAGAGTGCGAAGACCGCGATGACGCCTCCAATAGTCAGCGAGCCGGTGTCGCCCATGAATATCTGTGCGGGGAAGGAGTTATACCACAAGAAACCAACCAGAGCACCCACAAAGGCTGTTGCAAAGATGAGCAGCTCACCACTATCTGGTATATACATGATGTTGAGGTAGTCCGAGTAAACAATGTGTCCAGAGAGGTATGCAAGTATACCGAGTACCATGACTATCGGTACAGAGACGCCAGTGAGCAGACCATCAATGCCATCAGTAAGGTTGGCTCCGTTAGATACTGCTGTGATGACGAATATCGCCACAGCTATATAGAGCAGCCATGCGAGAGTCTCATTACCTCCGGTGATGTCCTTGTAGTCGAGCGCCGTATCCTTGATAAAGGGGATAGAGGTTTTTGTCGTCTTGACGGGTGTGGTGCAGGTGACCTGACGCTCCTTGATGGTGTCGACAACCTTACCAGTCTGAGCGTCCACAATCTCATACTGCTTGGTCTCAAACTGCTTCTCGTGAACTACGATGTCGCCCGACAGCCACATTGTAGTACCCACGATGATACCCAAGCCCACCTGTCCGAATACCTTGAAGCGACCATTCAAACCCTCCTTATTATGGCGAAACACCTTGATGTAATCATCGAGGCCGCCTATGAAGCCAAGCCATATGGTGGATATAAGCATGAGCTGGGTGTAGACATTTGAGAGGTCGCCAAAGAGTAGTACGGGGATAACCACGGCCATGATAATGATGATACCTCCCATGGTTGGCGTACCCTTCTTCTGCAACTGTCCCTCAAGGCCCAGGTCGCGGATATCTTCGCCAATCTGCTTACGGCGCAGGATGCGTATTACATATTTACCAAAGGCGATGGCTATGAGCAGCGATACGATGATGGCTGCTCCTGCTCGGAATGATAGATATTCACCGACACGCATGCCGGGGAGGTCTGTGTTTTTGTTTAGGTATGAAAAGAGTTCGTATATCATTGTGTCTATATGTTAACCGTCCTATTTGTGTGTCACATCAAATGCTTTGCGTACCTCCTCGCGATCATCGAAGTGGTGTTTCTCGGTGCCAATAATCTGATAATCTTCATGTCCCTTGCCCGCTATGAGTATGATGTCGCCAGCTTTGGCAAGCATTGTCGCAGTGCGTATCGCCTCGCGACGGTCGCTGATGCGTAGGTAGTTTGTCGCTCCTGTTACACCTGCAACCATGTCATCGAGGATAGCCTCGGGGTTCTCCGTACGAGGATTGTCAGAGGTGAATATGGCTGTTGTTGCATGCTCGACAGCGATCTTAGCCATCTCTGGGCGCTTCGTCTTGTCGCGATCGCCACCGCAGCCACATACCACAATAAGGCGCTGCCCCTCTGTGCGTATCTCCTCGATTGTCTGGAGCACATTCTCAAGAGCATCGGGCGTATGAGCATAGTCGACAATGGCCATGGTGTTGTCGGCGGCTGTGATGGTCTCGAAGCGACCAGCCACGGGCACGAGCATAGAGAGCGTTGTGAGTACCTCGATGTCGTCGATGCCAAGGAGTGTGGCTGCTGCATACACCGTGGTGAGGTTGTAGGCGTTGAACCTGCCGGTAAACTTCACCCACACCTCCTTGCCGTCGATGGTCAACTGCATGCCATTGGGCATCATCTCGATAATCTTGGTGCGGTAGTCCGCCATCGAGCGTAACGATAAACGGTAGCCATGAGCCTTGCAATTTTGGAGCATTACCTCACCATTGCGGTCGTCGCCATTAACCACAGCCCACGCCTCGGGAGAGAGGTTGTCGAAGAAAGACTTTTTGGCACGGATATACTCCTTGTATGTGCCGTGGTAGTCGAGGTGGTCGTGTGTGAGGTTCGTGAAGAGCGCTCCCGTGAAGCGCAAGTAGTCGATGCGATGTTGCGCTGCGGCGTGTGACGACACCTCCATGAAGCAGTAGTCGCAGCCCTCGTCAACCATCTGGCGCATCATAGCGTTGAGGCGTATCGCGTCGGGTGTTGTGTGCGTTGAGGCTATGCTACGCTCGCCTACGCGATAAATCACCGTAGATATAAGTCCCGCCTTATAGCCCATGGCCATGAACATGTCGTAGAGAAGTGTAGCTGTAGTGGTCTTGCCGTTGGTGCCTGTCACACCCACAAGCTTAAGCTCCATGGTGGGGTGGTCATAGAAGGCTGCCGCCATGGCTGCCATTGCCACGTTGCTATCCTCTACAACAACATATGTTACGTCGTGATTAAGCTCTGTGGGGAGTTGCTGGCATACCACCGCTACAGCACCACGTTCTATAGCCGCAGGTATATAGTTGTGTCCATCGCTGGCTGTTCCTGCCACAGCGAAGAAGCAACTGCCATTCTCGATGCGTCGTGAGTCGTACTCAAGTGCTGCAATAGTGGGGTTGCCGCCTATTATCTCTTTAGCTCGTACGTCGTCGAGCAAATCGTGTAATCTCTTCATTGTTATATCATCTGTAGGGTAGTTGCAGCGTGCTGTGAGGGTGGGTAGCCTATCGTGTCATAGCCACTGCGACACTCCCCGTGTGTTATAGTCTAAGTGTCAAGTGTATTTCGAGGTTATTGCTGTTAAGTTCTCTGCCAGGCTCTACGCTTTGCTTGGTCACAGTGCCATGGCCGCTGTGTGTCACCTTCATGCCCACGCTCTCTAAGATGTATAGTGCGTCGGATAGTCCCATGCCTCGCACATCAGGGACCTTGCCCGTGTTGAATGATATGCCAGATACAGTGCTTTTGCCATTGTCGTCTATGGTAGCACGACTATACTGGCTGCCCTTTGCGTCATTGGTGTGGTGGGCGCTCAGTCGGCGACTTACCTCGACAACATCGTCGCTATTGCCAGCCTTGATTTTTGTGGGGCTGTATGGCGTTGCGGGGCTCTCAACTGAGGCGTGTAGCGTGGGGTCATTGTCGTAGATGTATGTCATGATGTTGTTAGCTACGGGGCCTGCGAGGAGTATGCCGTAGTAGGAGTCTCCACCATACATCTTTTGCTTACATACGCCAACTAAAATCGTATACTTAGGCTTCTCGGCGGGCATCATGCAGACGATAGAGCCGTAGTAGTAGTTGTCGTTCTTGTTGATGCCGTCAAGCATCTGCTTGTGGTCTATCTCGCCTCGAGATACAAAGTTCGACCACATCTGTGCCGTACCCGTCTTGCAGCCAAAGGTCGTCGGGAAGTTGTTAAATTGTCCCGATGTGCGCTTAGATGCAGCGACAAGACAGCTATCCAGGAGTTTGAGCGTACGTTTCGAGCACATCTCGGGGATAAGAGTTACGGTGGGCATGACCTCCACTACCTCGCCATCACGCTCTATGCGGTCAACAAGGCGTGGGGCTACCATGCGACCCTCGTTTGCCACTCCATTGTAGAAGGTTATCATGTGGATGGGTGGTACCTCCATCTCATATCCGTAGGCTATACGCGGTAGGCGTGTTGAGGTGCTGCCGTTGATATTCCACTCGGGTGTTCCCGCCATGGGTATCTTACCGCGCATCTCACCATAGGCCTCCATGCCGACATAGTCGTTGAAGCGCAGGCGGGCGAGATAGTTGGTATACTCTGCGGGGTTGTCCTTGAAGCGCTCATATACAGCCTTTGCGAAGTAGACGTTTGAGGAGTGTGCAAAGGCATCTATAAGGGTTACCCTGCCGTCTGTGCCCTCACCTGCGTCGTGGGTGTCGTATATGGTTGCATTACCCACCTTCACGCCCCTTCTGGAGTCGGAGTGCTCGGTGTCCACCTTTGTGTCGAGTTTGTAGCCTCCAATCTCGAGTAGCGCCATCGTTGTTGCGAGCTTCATTGTCGAGCCGGGCATCATCTTACTGCGTAGCGCATGGTTCTGCACACGCTCCGTATACTCATTACCGCGCTCCCTGCCCGAGCCGAGGTTCGCCATGGCGAGGATGTTTCCGCTCTCCACCTCCATGACTATGGCAACGCCAAACGATGCGTTGTTGATTTGCAACACCTCGCGCAGGTACTCGTCGGCTGCACGCTGTATGCCAGCGTCTATCGTGGTGATTATGTTGCAGCCATTCTCGGGTAGCTCATTCTGGGGGTCTTCAACGCGTGTCCAGAAGCCATGGGCTATCCACTGCTCCTTGACCTTACCAGTGTGACCAGTGAGTAGGCTGTCGTAGAAGTACTCTATGCCCGTTCCCTTTATCTCTCTCTGGGACTCATCTCTGAGTGGCGTGTGGCGGCCGATGACCTGTCGTGCTACATCCTTGAGCGGGTAGAGGCGCATGTCTGATGGTTGTGCGTCGTACACGAAACCGAGGTTACCATTGAGGATGGGGTAGTTTCGCATGGCATTCCACTCATCTATGGTCACAAGGCGCGGGAAGAGCTTATAGGCGCGGTTACGTCCGCTGGCACGTTGCTCTCGGAATATCTTGCGATACCCCTCTTCGGTGATGTGTTTGTAGCCATGTGTCGCCGCATCCTCAGCGTTGAAGTGTAGGGCCAATAGTTTAGACAGCGAGTCTGCATTTTTGATGTATGTCTCGTCGTCGGCCTTGCGTATACCCTCCGAACGGAAGTCTATCTCGGGGTTGTAGCGCAGGCTCGAAATGGCTAACGGCTCGCCATCGCGAGTGAGGATAGCACCGCGGTGTGCTGCAATCTCCTTAGTGCGGAACACACCCTCCTCGAGCACCTTGGCATTGTGGCGCACCGAGGGGCTTATCATCTGCACCCACACGAGGCGGAGTGTCACAAGGGCTCCGACAAGCATGAGTGCAATATACAGAAGACGAACACGCGACACTACATCGCGTCGGTGTCCGTGGTCTATGCCACTCTTCTTAACTCTATCCTCTCGTTTTGTGCTCATCGTTATCTCTATTTCTCAATTAGTCGACTATCCTTCGATAGGTCAACCAATTCGATGTTGTGTTGTTCAAGGCGTGTGGTTATGGCACTCTTCGATGCAAGACCATAGCGCTGCTCCTCCTTAACCACAGAGCGCTCATGAAGCATGGTCGCCTGACGCTCCTTGCGGCGATACTCATTTCCTGTGTTTAGCGACAGGAAGGTGAGAAAGATACTGAAGAAGCACATCACCGCAATGGCGATAAAGTAGCGGTAGTAGGGTACAGTGCCCTCAGTGAGTAGCGAACCTGTGAAGATGTGCTGCAGGAGGCTCTTATCTCGTTTTGTGCTCGATGCGTTTGCCTCAAGGCCCTCCTCTTGCTCGTCGTCGTAGAAGGGGTTGATGTCACTTTCGGCATCCTCGTCGCTATCCTCGTTAAGGATGACCACCTCGCGGTCTATGCGATTACGCATTGTGCGACTGCTGTAGTTGCGGTCGTAGCGGCTGTCGATGGGTTCCTCCTCAAAGGGTATCTCCTTGTACTTTGTCATGGCGGATGTCGTTGCTGTTGTGGTTGATTATATCTTCTCTGCTACGCGCAACTTAGCACTGCGTGAGCGTGGGTTGGTGGCTATCTCCTCGTCTGAAGGGATGATAGCCTTGCGCGTAATCACCTTGAGAGGTGTCGTCACGCGGCCGTAAAAATCCTTCTCTATGCGACCTTCGGTGTTGCCGCTACGCATAAAGTTCTTTACTAAACGATCCTCGAGCGAGTGGTATGACATGATTACCAATCTACCCTCGGGGGCAAGGAGCTTGAGGCTCTGGTCGAGTGCCATCTTGAGTGCGTCAATCTCGCCATTAAGCTCTATGCGTAACGCCTGGAAGAGTTTGGTGAGGAACTTAGACTCATCCTTTGGTGGTGTGCAAGGCTTGACGGCCTCCACGAGCTCTGCTGTTGTGGTGATTGGCTTGACGCCTCTGGCACGCTCTATGCAGTTGGCGATTTTCCATGTGGTGTTCAACTCTCCATATTCAGCAAATATGCGGCTTAAGGCATCATTTGTGTATGTGTTTACAATGTCGGCAGCTGTGCGACCACCGCGTGTGTTCATGCGCATGTCGAGGAGGGCTTCGCCACGGAATGAGAAACCGCGGTGCTTGGCGTCGAAGTGGTGTGACGATACGCCGAGGTCGGCAAGTATGCCGTCTACATGCTCCACGCCGCGCAAGCGCATAGCTCCACGTACGAAGCGGAAGTTCGAGGCTACGAAGGTGTGACGCTCGTCGTCGGGGGCATTAGCCGCAGCATCGGGGTCCTGGTCGAGGGAGTATAGGTGTCCCTCGGGACCGAGGTGTCGGAGTATCTCGCGTGTGTGTCCACCGCCACCCATCGTGAGGTCGATGTATGTGCCGTTGGGCTTGATTGCGAGGTGTTCGATGCACTCCTCGAGCATTACAGGTATGTGGTATGTTTCCGCTGCCATTTTGTATCGCTTTTTACATAGTAAAAAATAACGGCACGAAGATAGTAAAAAAATGCTAAATAGACCAATTTGTGAGGCTAAATTTTTCAATACACTATGAGAACTAAAAGTAGGGATAGGGAGTTGGTGGCAAGAGAGCTTAGGTGTGCTGCGGCGCTTGGTCGGGCAACACGCTGGCCTGCTAACATTTACACGTTTGATGGCGCTTGTTGTCCGCACCTTATGCGGGAGGTGTGGCGGCTTAGGGGTGAGGCGTATCGCGACGTGGGTGTGACGCTCGATGATATGGGCGGAAATGCCTCTGATGTTGACGGTACGTGTCGCCAGCTTATTGTGTGGGATGATGTGATGTGCAAGATAGTGGGTGGCTATCGCTATGCTGTATGTGCGGATGTGCCCTCTGATAGCCTCGCTGTGGGGCGATACTTTACGCTCTCGGAGCGCTTTGTTCGTGACTATCTTCCATGGTCACTGGAGCTTGGTCGTTCGTTTGTTGTGCCTGAGTATCAGAGTGCTGCGGGGCGTCATACGATATATGCGCTTGATGCTCTTTGGGAGGGGCTTGGTAGGGTTGTTATGTCGTTGGGCGTGCGCTATCTGTTTGGGCGTGTTACGCTCTATCCGTCGCTGGGGGCCCAGGCTCGTGATCTGCTCGTAGGTTTCATGCGGTATATCTTCCCGTCGCGAGAGTCGCTGCTGCGTGCTCGCTCGCCACTGGGCGTTGGGCTGAGTAGGTTTCGTTGTCGCCAGATATTCGTTGGCGAGACGCTGGGTGAGAACTATCGAATTCTGATTTCGCGAATGAGGGATTTGCAGTGTGCTGTCCCGCCAATCATATCGTCGTACATGCGTCTGTCGCCCACGATGCAGACCTTCGATACGTATGCAAATGGTGACTTGGGGAATGTCGCAGAGACGGCAATCATGCTCACGGTTGATGATTTTTATGATGATATAAAAAGACGATATTTATCTATTAGTGTAAAGAGTAGAAGAGGGTGTGTATGGGCGTAGAAAAAAGTAGTGTAGCGATTTATAAAATCGCTACACTACTTTAGATTAACGTGTTACACCTATTATGAGTAGCTCTCAACAGCTGCCTCAAGGTGCTGTTTCCAGATGAGTGCTGCGCCGCCCAAAATAGCGACATTCTTATCCTGGATACCGCTCATCATAAGCTTCACCTTGCCCTTGAAAACGCCGAGCTGGTTCTCCTCCATATACTTGTATGTGGGGCGCATGATATAGTCGCCTGCGTTAGCAAGTCCGCCAAAGAGTATGATAGCCTCGGGAGAGGTAATGGCAGTGAGGTCTGCGAGTGCCAAGCCGAGCACCTTGCCTGTGCGCTCGAATGCCTCGAGAGCGATGGGGTCGTTCTTTGCAGCTGCATCCGATAGCATCTTAGCCTCGAACTTCTCGTATGGGATTGAACGAAGCTCGCTATCGCATGTCATAGATGCCATGAGGTCGAAAGCTGTGCGCTTGATACCTGTGGCTGAAACGTATGCCTCAAGACAGCCCTTGCGGCCGCAGCCGCACTGGCGGCCAGTCTCGCGTGAGTCAACAGCGATGTGGCCATACTCACCAGCAAAACCGTCATGGCCATATACCATCTCGCCATTGCAAACGATACCAGAACCAAGACCAGTGCCAAGAGTTATCATCGCAAAGTCCTTCATGCCACGTGCATTGCCGAATACCATCTCGCCAATAGCTGCTGCGTTGGCATCGTTCGTAATCATCACCTTCGCACCCTTCATCAATCGGCTTAGGTCGTCAACAAAGTTGAAGATACGAATTGAGTCGGGTCGTGGGTCATGAGGATCCTCGAACTTCCATAGGTTGGCGGGAGTCTCGATGCGTCCAGAGTGGATGTTTGCGTTGGGTGCACCCACGCCGATACCTATAAGGTCACACTCGGGCTGTGATGCGATAAGCTCCTGCATGGCAGCAGCGAGTGCTTCGATGTATGGTTTGTAGTCGTCGAAGTGTCTATATTTATCTGTGGAAATTTTGCCCTCGGCAATGATATTTCCATCCTCATCAACAAGACCAAAGGCTGTATTGGTTCCGCCAATATCAATGCCCATTGCGTATTTTTTTGTCATGCTATACAGTTATTTGAAAATTTTATAGGTCAAAGTTACCAAAATAATTTTAATCTGTGCAAAAAAAATACTAATTTTGACGCATAATACTAAATATATCTCCATGATGATGTGTCCATGGATGTTAAATAGGGTGTTATAGTGAGGCTTTGAGTCTCAATATATGAATGATACTAACGAATGTAAATATATGATACGCACTAACGACGAGATTTTGGCGGAGTTTGAGGCCGCATTGAGCCAGATGCAGACTCCCGAGGAACCAGAACTATTGTACGCCCCAATTATCTATTCGATGTCGGGTGGCGGTAAGCGCCTGCGCCCCGTGTTGCTACTTATAGCCAACGAGGCTTTTGGTGGCAACATCGATAAGGCGATGCCTGCAGCGTTGGCTGTGGAGGTGTTCCATAACTTTACGCTATTGCATGACGATATTATGGACAATGCCGATATGCGTCGTGGTAAGCCCTCGGTATATGCTAAGTGGGGTGAGAATGTGGCTATACTCTCGGGTGATGCAATGCTTATTACAGCATATAAATACCTTGCAATGCTTGATGCAGAGCGTCTATCTCGCGTTATGCACCTATTCAACGATATGGCGCTTGAGGTGTGTGAGGGTCAGCAGTATGACATGGACTTCGAGGGTATGACAACAGTTGCTGTTGAGGACTATATCCAGATGATCGAGCGCAAAACCTCGGCCCTGTTGTCTGGCTCAGCAATGATAGGTGCTACGTTGGCGGGTGCAGATGATGATGACATTAAGAAGATCTACCGCTTTGCTACGGAGCTTGGTCTTGCCTTCCAGCTTCAGGACGATATGCTTGATAGCTTTGGAGATGAGTCTTTGGGCAAGAAAATTGGTGGAGATATTCTTGAGGGTAAGCAGACATATCTCATGGTGCAGGCAATGAATCGCGCCTCGGATAAGGAGCGTGAGGTGTTGCGCACAACACATAAGAATGAGGCGTTGAGCGATGCTGAGAAGATTGCTACGATCAAGGCTCTCTACGAGAAGTTGGATGTTAAGCATGCTACAGAGCAGCAGATCGAGCTACGCTTCGAGCGCGCGTTGTCGGTGTTGAATACGTTGAGCATTGCAGGTGAGCGTACTGCCGCTCTTGTTGAGTTTGCGCGTAACTTGATGGGTAGAAAGAAGTAATAGGATTATGATTAGAAGACAGGATATAGAGATTATGGCCCCTGTTGGGTCGTATGAGTCACTCAATGCCGCTATCAATGCGGGTGCTGACTCGGTGTATTTTGGTGTCGAGCAGCTCAACATGCGTGCTGCGTCGAGTGTAAACTTTACGCTCGATGACCTCGCAGAGATTGTGCGTGTGGCACACGCTGCGGGTGTTAAGACATACCTCACTGTCAATATCGTTATCTACGATACAGAGATGGAGGTTATGCGCCGAATTATTGATAGAGCTAAGGCGGAGGGTATCGACGCTATCATTGCCACGGACCTTGCGGCTATACTCTATGCTCGTGAGGTGGGCATGGAGGTGCATATCTCTACGCAGAGCAATATCTCGAACATAGAGGCTGTAAAGTTCTTCGCACAGTGGGCTGATGTCGTTGTCTTGGCGCGAGAGTTGTCGCTTGAGCAGATTGGTTATATTTCGAAGCAGATTACGGAGCAGAAAATCTGTGGTCCTGCTGGCGAACTTGTGAAGATAGAGATGTTTGCCCATGGTGCAATGTGTATGTCTATGTCGGGCAAGTGCTATCTCTCGGAGCATGAAACTCACCACTCTGCAAATCGTGGCGCGTGTCGCCAGATATGTCGTCGCAAGTACACCATCACTGACAAGGATAGCGGTCAGCAGCTCGATATAGATGGCCAGTATGTGCTCTCGCCCAAGGATTTGTGTACGGTGGACTTCCTCGATACGTTCATTGAGGCGGGTGTGCGCGTCTTGAAGATTGAGGGTCGTGCACGCGGTGGTGAGTATGTGAAGCGCGTTGTGGAGAGCTATGATGCGGCACTTAAGTTGCTGGAGGCTGGCGAGTACACTCCTGAGAGCGTTGCTCCTATCAAGGAGAAGTTGCGTACAGTCTTCAATCGTGACTTCTGGGGTGGCTACTACGCTGCAAAGACCATGGTCGAGCACAGCGAACGCTATGGTTCATCAGCAACCTTGAAGAAGGTCTATATGGGTAAGGTGACCAACTACTTCAAACGTATTGGTGTTGCAGAGGTGTTGGTTGAGGCGTGCGAGGTCGCTGAGGGCGATGCACTGCTCTTCATGGGAGAGAAGACTGGCGTTGTGGAGCAGAAGGCCGAGGGCATCATGCTCAATGAACAGCCCACAACTAACGCCAAGCAGGGTGACTACATCTCGTTGAAGACTGTTGATGAGGTTCGCCGTGGCGACAAGGTTTACAAAGAGGTTGAGAGATAGTATAAACGAATAATATAAATTACCTAAAACTATAAAACTATGTTTAGCAAAGAGACTTATATTGGCCGTCGTGCCGAGTTGGCGCGCCGCGTAGGCAAGGGACTTATCCTTCTCCCCGCAAACCCCGAGGTGCCTAACAACTACCCCAATAACACATACTACTACCGTCAGGACTCTACGTTCCGTTACTACTTTGGTCTTGATGTTCCATCGCTCATTGGTCTTATCGATGCTGAATCGGGTGAGGCTATGATCTTTGGTGATGACTTCACCGTTGAGGATATCATCTGGACAGGTCCTATGCCTACCATTCGTGAGCAGGGTGCTGAGGTTGGTGTAGAGAAGACATATGCTCGCAACGAGATTCGCGATGTATTGCGTAAGGCTATCGAGCAGAACCGCCCCGTACACTACTTGCCTCCATATCGTGCTGAGCTTAAGATTGAGGTTGCTGATTGGTTGGGTATCCGCCTTGGCATGCTCCACGAGCGCAAGTCTTTGGATTTGATGTTTGCCGTAGCTGAGATGCGTGAGAAGAAGTCTGCAGAGGAGATTGAGGCTTTGGAACGTGCATTCAAGATTGGCTACCAGATGCACATGACAGCGATGAAGATGTGTCGCCCAGGTGTTGTAGAGCGTGAGATCGCAGGTCGTGTTGAGGGCATTGCTAAGTCGTATGGTCAGGGCGTGTCGTTCCCCACAATCGTAACACAGCACGGTGAGATTTTACATAACCACAATCATGATGGTGTGTTGGAGTCTGGTCGCTTGTTGTTGGTAGATGGTGGCGGTGAGTCTGTTGAGGGCTACTGCTCTGATCACACTCGTACCTACCCTGTAAACGGTAAGTTCTCAGATCGCCAGCGCGACGTATACAACATCGTGCTCAATGCTCACAGCCAGGTTAAGGATATGATTAAGCCCGGCACTATGTACCCTGAGATTCACAAGGCGGCATATATGTCATTGGCTGAGGGTCTTAAGGGCTTGGGTCTTATCAAGTCTACTCCCGAGGTTGCAGTTGAGGCTGGTGCTTTGTATATGTTCATGCCTCATGGCTTGGGCCACGGCATGGGTATGGATGTTCATGATTTGGAGAACATTGGTGAGCGCTCGTTCGACTTCTCAACTGTTGCCGAGCGTGCAGCAAAGTCTGCAACATGCATCCATCGTGCTACATGGCGCGTGGAGCCAGGTACTGTTATGTCTGACGAGCCAGGTATCTACTTCATCCCTGCGCTTATCGACAAGATGCGCTCAGAGGGTAAGTTTGAGGGCATTGTAGATTACGCTAAGCTTGATACATATCGTGATTTCGGTGGTATCCGCATCGAGGACGATGTGCTTGTAACCGAGACTGGTAGCCGCTTCATTGGCGACAAGCTCTTGCCTCTCACTATTGAGGAGCTCGAGGCTGTTGTCGGCAAGGAGTAGTCACAAGAAGTGCAACCTGCTAAGTAGTATGGGCATGTATAACCATTGGATGGTGGCATGCCCTATTACTTAAAATAGGGTCGCAAGATCTATTTCCGTGAGTGCTATCTGTTTCTCTTATATTGATATAAAAATATATTATGAAAATATAGGTTTAAATATGTATTTTTTATATATCTTTGCGACAGAAAAATAACAATAAAAAACAAAGAGAGATATGAAAACAGATATTGAGATCGCTAGAGAGACAACACTAAAGAATATCCGTGAGGTAGCCGCTCAGGTGGGTTTCCCTGAGGATGAGATATTTAACTACGGTAAGTATATCGCGAAGGTGCCTTATAAGCTTATTGATGAGCATAAGGTTGCTAATAACCACCTTATCTTGGTCACAGCCATCACAGCAACTAAGGCGGGTGTAGGTAAGACCACTGTGAGCATTGGCCTCGGTATGGGTCTTAACCACATCGGTAAGAAGGCTATCATCGCATTGCGAGAGCCATCGTTGGGTCCCTGCTTTGGTATGAAGGGTGGTGCTACGGGTGGTGGCTACGCTCAGGTGTTGCCCTCGGAGGATATCAACCTACACTTTACTGGTGACTTCCATGCTATTACTTCAGCGAATAACCTTATAGCTGCGCTGTTGGATAACTACCTCTATCACAACCGCTCTCAGCAGGTTGGTTTGAAGAAGGTTATGTGGCGTCGCGTGCTCGATATGAACGATCGCTCATTGCGTAACATCGTGTCGGGTCTTGGTGGTTCGGCTAATGGCATACCCACAGAGACTGGCTTCGACATTACCCCCGCATCGGAGATTATGGCTATCCTCTGCCTTGCGCGTAACGTCGACGACCTCTATGCTCGTATCGGCCGCATCGTGCTTGGTGTGCGCTATGACGATACCCCATTTACGGTCAACGACCTTGGTGTAACGGGTGCCGTAGTGGCCTTGTTGAAGGATGCTATCAACCCCAACCTCGTGCAGACAACAGAGCACAATCCTGTTATTATCCACGGTGGTCCATTCGCTAATATCGCACACGGTTGTAACTCGGTGATTGCCACTAAGATGGCGATGAGCCATGCAGAGTATACTGTCACTGAGGCAGGTTTCGGTGCCGACCTTGGTGCTGAGAAGTTCCTTGATATCAAGTGCCGTCAGGCAGGCCTTAAACCCGATCTTACAGTCTTGGTGGCCTCTACGCTTGCGCTTAAGATGCATGGTGGTGTGCCCGAGTCAGAGATCAAGTTGCCCAATGCTGAGGGTCTTAAGCAGGGCTTTGCGAATCTCGATCGTCACGTTGCCAACCTCAAGAAGTTTGGTCAGACAGTCCTTGTATGCTTCAACCGCTTCGCAAGTGATACAGATGATGAGATTGCAATGGTTATGGCTCATTGCGACGAGCTCGGTGTGCGTTGCGTGATTAACAACGCATACGCTGAGGGTGGTGCTGGTGCAGCAGACTTGGCACGTGCCGCTGTTGAGCTTATCGAGACTCAGCCATCGCAGCCTATTAACTACGCATACGACCTTGAGGATAGCATCAAGGAGAAGATTACTAAGGTGGCAAAGAACATCTACGGCGCAGGTAGCGTTGTCTTTGGTCCTCGCGCACAGAAGGAGATTGCGCTATTGGAGAAGTGGGGCATGGGTAACCTCCCCGTATGTATTGCCAAGACGCAGTTCTCATTCAGCGCCGATGCAAAGCGCTACGGCAGTGTTCAGGGCTTCGAGATTAACATCAAGGACATCGAGCTTAACGCAGGTTCAGGCTTTGTTGTAGCCCTCGCGGGTGACATCATGCGTATGCCAGGTTTGAGCAAGACTCCACAGGCGGGTAATATACGTCTTGCGGAGGATGGTAATGTGGAGGGCATCGTCTAACAATTTGTTGTGATAATAGAGCATTAACTGCCGCTAACGAATGACTCACGACATCGATAGTCGTTGAACTAGCAATAAGGGGTATCCATTTGGTTACCCCTTAAAATTATAAGTATGAATATCTATCTATTTCCTACGGAACTCGAGGCAAAGGCCTTTCGAGAGATGTGTCCCGATGCTCATGCTGTGGTGTCGGGTGTTGGCATGGCAGCCACAGCGGCTGCTATAGCCTCGTTGGGCTGCACTGCTCGCGATGTTGTGGTGCTTGCGGGCATTGCGGGTGCCTATAATGAAAGTGTCGCTGTTGGCGAGGTTGTAGAGGTCGTAAGCGAGGAGTGTGTGGAGCTCCCTGAGCGCTTCAGGCATCGCTATTTACAGCGTGCTCCCTACACCTCGTTGCGTGGGGCAACGTCAAATACGGTGCACACTGCGCAGGGAGAGTCGTGTGGTGCAGAGATAGAGAATATGGAGGGCGCTGTGCTCTTTGCCATGGCTGAAGCTATGGGCTTTCGAGCAGTTGAGGTGCGAGCAATATCCAATCGCGTGTGCGAGCCATTTGAAAAATGGGCTGTAGAAGAGGCTGTTACGGCACTTGCTAATGAGTTAAAGAAGATTGAATATGCAGAGTAAGACTATACGATTGGCGATATCGCCATGCCCGAACGACACCTTTATGTTCGATGCCATCATCAACCGACGCATCGACCTCGATGGCTTTGATGTGGAGGTCACCTACCTCGACATCGAGCAGCTCAATGCCGCAGCCCTGGAGCATAAGTACGACATCACGAAGTGTAGCACTGCGATTTTGGGTGCTGTGGGCGATAGCTATGTGCTCTTGGATAGCGGCTCGGCACTTGGTCGTGGCAATGGCCCGCTGCTTGTGAGGCGCAAGGGTGACACCACGCCACTAAAGCGTATTGCTGTGCCAGGTGAGCATACGACAGCCAATAGGCTTGTCATGCGCCTATTCCCCGACATTGAGGAGCGTATACCCATGCTATTTTCCGAAATTACAGAGGCTGTGGAGCGTGGTGACTATGATGGCGGTGTGCTGATACACGAGGGCAGGTTTGTCTACCATAAGCGTAACCTCGAGCTTGTTGCTGACCTTGGCCTTGAGTGGGAGGCGCGCATGTGTCTGCCCCTGCCTTTGGGTTCTATTATTGCCTCTAAGGAGTTGGATGAGAGTGTAAGGGAGCGTTTTGAGCGACTACTACGCAGTAGTATAGAGTACGCCTTTGTCAATCCTATGGCATCGCGAGACTTTATAAAGATGCATGCCCAGGAGCTTGATGATGAGGTCATAGATAGCCACATCGCGCTCTTTGTGAATGAGTATTCTGTGACGCTTGGCGCTGAGGGCCGCAAGGCTGTGGAGGCGCTGCTGCGATAGATAAATAGCGGTAAAGAGACGTAAGAGACACAAGTGAAATAAGGGACATAAGGGATGATGCTATCAGCGTAGATGTTATACATGGTCATGCTGAATGATAGTGAACGCTGCGATTAAGCCATGAGCAGAACAAGCGTGCTTGTTATGCCATGGCGGAGCAGGGTAGAGGAACTAAAGCATCTCTCGGGCATTACGACTGTAATTTGTCACGGAGACCTTGAGATTTTTTGCCTTGCTCAAGATGACAAGGCATGAGTATTAAACAATTAGGGCTGTTCAGCGATTGCTGAACAGCCCTAATCTTTTACCCTATATGTTAAGACTACTTAAGCTTGATGCCGTAGTATGCCTCAACAGCAGCCTTTGCGCGCTTGTGGTAAGCCTCTACGCCAGCCTCGATCTTCTGTTCGGGGATGATGTGAGTGCGAGGAGTGATGTTCTCGAATGATGTCATTGAGAACTCAGCACGCTGCATAGGCATGTGTGCCTCACCCATAGCTGCTACCTCCTTAGATGCGCACTTTGCAGTTGCTACGTTAGCCTTAGGTGCGCCAGCCTTACGTGTGAGGGTTACCTCGCTACGTACGCGTGGGTTAAGAGGTGTAGCATAGCCATTCTGGAGCTGTGCAACGCAAGGATAGTATGTCTCGCTGTTGCCCTTAGAGTCCTTGTACTCGATAGGCTTGATGGTGATAGTGTTGTAGTCCTCAGATACCTCTACAGGGAAGCGTGCCTCGATGATGGTCTTGCCGTCAGTGCCGATAACATTGCCACCGAGGTATGAAGACTCACCGATAGCCAACATGAAGAATGTGTAGTCGATACCGTAGTAGAATGCTGACAATGGGAACTCGCGCTCGATGTCGATAGGCAACCATACCTTACCGTCCTTGTCAATCTCGAGATTCCACTTAGGACCGAAGTCGTAGAACATATCAGCAACAGTAGCTACAGAGAACTCGCTTGAAATGAAGAGATCCCATGGAGTCTGTACTACGCCGAGGTTGTAGTCGGGGTGTACGAAGTTGTAGCCAAGGCACAAGAGGCGGTTGAAACCACGTGTACGTGTGTTGTACTGCTTTGCCATGTCCACAAACTCCTTGAAGAGCTCATCTGTCTTCTCACGGCTGATACCCCACTCTGCATATAGTTTGTATACATCCTCAGTGAGTGTCTCGGGATACTCGATGCCAGCTGCGATGGTTACAGCAGACTTGTATGTACCAGCGTTCTCGTACTTGTACTCGCCAGTGGCGTTGCCCTCAGCGTCGGTAACAGCTACGTAGTTCTGCATTGTTGCAGATGCCTCCCACTCGCCCTTGAGCTTGTCGAAGAGGTCAGAGTTTACGCGTGCGGGGAAGTTTGCGCTTGGTGTTGTGTACTCAGCAACAGCCTTTGAACCCTGCTCGTCGGGGTTGTTACCAGTACCCTCCCAGTTGTAAGCGAGCACTGCAAGACGTGTTGTAGAGTTCTCGCGTGAAGAGATGATGAAGTCGAAGCCCTTAGCGCTGTTGATCTGCTCGATAGCAGTCTTGTCAAGAGCGTTACCCATCTCCTTGAGGAGTGATGTGTAGCTGTACTCCTTGAGGATGTTATCGAACTCGCGCTCGTAGTTACAAGCGAAGTATGCCTCAGTGATAGCGTTATCGGGGTTGGGGTTCTTGATGTTGAATGTTGCAGTGTAAGGATCCTCGCTTGGTACGGGGGTGATTACAACCTCAGGCTTGGGAAGTGTAGCCTTAGGCAATGTGAATGTAGTAGTTGCGAAGCTCTGTGTCTTACCCTCAGCATCGCCAATACCAGATACAAGTACGCGAATCTCCTGACCAGCCATACCCTTTGTGTCAACAAACCAGTCTGTGAGCCACAAGTCGGTAGGACCCTGACCCATCTGGATACCGAAGCTCATCATAGCGAAGTATGAGCCTGTGAACCAGCGCAAGTGCTCCTCGTTGTTCTCGAGAAGAGGCATAACCTGTGTCTCGAACTCTGACTCTGTCATCACAAGGATGCAGTACTGTGCAATGTCGTCTGATGGAGTGAATGACAAGCATGCGTCGATAGGTGTGATGTCTGTAACCTTGATCTCAACGTTACCCTCGAGAGTCTCAGCAGGAAGAGTCTCAACATAGATGCGCTCGTAGTAGCCTGTCCAGTACTTCTCAGTGTCATACTCGTCGGGGTTGTTCTGCTGGTCGGTGTACCATGCTACCCAGTCGTACAATGGGTTGTAGTAACCAGGGCTCCAGCCTGCGGGATACCACCACACGGTGCTCTCCCAGTATGAGTCGTCGTTTACGCTCTTCTGCTTAACCTCGCCAGTCTCCTCGTCCATGTAGAGAACGATGCGCTCCTCGGTGTCCTCCATGTATGCGAACTCACCAATGAGGAAGTAGCCAGGCTCGCCAGGAACTTTAGGATCGAAGAAGCTTGCACCAGCGATGTTGCCCTGCTCATCGTAGACAATCTCGCCATTCTCGTCACGCTCTACACTGTGGTAGTCGTCGCAGATAACGGTCTTGTCCTTTGTTGTCCACTGTGCAGCGTTGTAGAGAAGGCTATCGTATACGCCAGTACCCATAGAGATCATGTAGTTGAACATCGCCATAGAGGTTGTAGAGTAGCGCAAAGCGTTGCCACGCTCCTTAACCTCCTCGGGGATCTGGATGTGTACAGAGAAACCGTCGTACATGCGGTCAACAACTGTCAATACGTTGTCGCCATAGCCGATAGTTGTGAACTCAACCTTGATAACCTGGTCGTAGAGAACTCCGTCAGCCTTGCGGAATGCAAAGAAAACAGTGTAGGTAGTGTTTGTCTCAAGACCCTGAATAGTCACCTCTGTAGTGGTCACCTGAGAGGGCTCATCAATAGTGGTCTTAGTACCAGCTACGAAGATTGCTGATGCAGCAAGCTCGCTGTCACGCTGAACATAGGCAAACTCCTGCATGTTCTGCGTCTGTACGCTCAATACAGCACCATTAGCAGTCTCCTTGCTAATAGTAACCTCAGCGATGATCGCGTTGCCATCCTGTGGTGTCTCGATGGGATCATCCTGACAAGCGCTCATTGCAAAGCTCGCTACGATGGCGAACATCGCAAAAAGTGTGTACTTAAAATTTTTCATAGTTAATAATATGGTTTTAATGTGTATATATATGTTTCTTGTCATTATGGTTTAGCCTGCAAATATACATAAAATTTCTGAAAATCACACTATTTCGGCATTATAAAGTTGCATGTATGGCATATATATTCATCCAAATATCGCCAAATTGCATTGCAAGCTATAACAAAAAAAGAGCTGCTCACGAGGGCAGCTCTTAATAGCATTATATATAATTATAGGCCTACTCCATGCAACGGCAGCATAGGTTACGATCACCGTAGCCGTTGTCAATCTTGGTTACGTATGGGAAGAACTTACCCTCAACAATCCACTCCAAGGGGAATGCTGCCTCCTCGCGTGTGTAGGGGTGGTTCCACTCACCTGCCAACTCCTTGGCGGTGTGAGGCGCGTTGACAACAACATTGTCGGCATTGCCACTCTCGGCAGCTGCCTCGCACTCACGCTTAATCTGGATGAGTGCCTCGATGAAGCGGTCCATCTCTGCCTTAGACTCAGACTCTGTAGGCTCAACCATCAAGGTCTCGTGTACAGGGAATGAGAGGGTAGGAGCGTGGAAGCCGTAGTCCATCAAGCGGTGAGCGATGTCGCCACAGTCGATGTTGTAGTCGTGCTTGAAGCGTGTGAGGTCGAGAATCATCTCGTGGCCCACGCGGCCAGTCTCGCCAGAGTAGTATGTGCGGTACTCGTGCTTCAAGGCTGATGACATGTAGTTAGCATTCAC
The DNA here is from genome assembly GCA_017646785.1 of Alistipes sp. The sequence goes on along the minus strand of JAGCLX010000059.1, from coordinate 612 downwards.
GATAGCCATCTCTGTAGAGCGACGCAAGCCCTCGAAACCGAGCATGCGGATGTAACCATAAGTGATGGGCAACAACATTGCAGAGCCCCATGGTGAAGATGAAACAGCTGTGATACCCTCCTCGCCACCTGTCTCCATGAGTGAGTGGGTAGGCAAGAACTTAACAAGGTGCTCAGCAACGCATACGGGACCAACACCAGGACCGCCACCGCCGTGAGGCATTGCGAAGGTCTTGTGGAGGTTGAGGTGGCAGACGTCAGCACCGATGAAGCCAGGGTTGGTAAGACCCACCTGTGCGTTCATGTTAGCACCGTCCATATATACCTGACCGCCAGCGTCGTGTACAGCGTCTACGATGTCGCGGATGCGGCTCTCGAACACACCGTGAGTAGAGGGGTATGTAACCATCAAGCCACAGAGCTCCGATGCGTGCTCCTCGGCCTTCTTCTTGAGGTCCTCAACGTCAATGTTACCATTCTCGTCACATGCCACGATAACGATCTTCATGCCCGCCATAGCAGCAGATGCGGGGTTGGTGCCGTGTGCTGAAGAGGGGATAAGGATGATGTTACGGTAGCCCTGACCACGGCTCTGGTGGTATGCACGAATCAT
>JAGCLX010000006.1 GCA_017646785.1 Alistipes sp. | reverse complement strand
CAATGTAAGCTCCATGGTTATCGACCTGAGGGATAATGGTGGTGGTGCTGAAACTGGCGCAGTAGACTTAGCCTCGCTATTTGTTCGCAAGGGCGAGGTAATCGTAACCAACGAATACAGAGACCACAAGGAGGTAATTAAACGAAAGAGCAAGGATGACATCTTCTGCGACACCCCCTTGGTCATAATCATAAACGAGAATAGCGCCTCGGCAAGCGAGCTATTTGCAGGTGCTATACAAGACAACGACAGGGGTGTTATCATTGGGCGCACCAGCTTTGGCAAGGGTCTTATACAGCGTATTGTAGACCTCAAGGATGGCAGTGGCATCACCCTCACAATAGGTCGCTACAAGACACCTTCGGGTCGTGTTATCCAGCGTCCCTACAAGATGGGGGAGCGCGACACCTACCGTAGCGACAAGACTCGTTACATGCACCCCGACTCTATCGAGCACGACGAAGCGCTCCTATTTAGGACGCTTAAACGCCAACGCCCCATCTATGGCGGCGGAGGTATCACCCCCGACATCTACATCGAAAACGACTCCGTCCGCATATCGGAGTGTGTATCGAAATCCACGGCTGACCTCATGTTCTACCATGCGATAATCGACTACTGGGACATCTGCTCCCCAAGCGACATTCTCAGCAAATACCCCACTGTTGAGGCCTTTGGCGAGGTTTACACCATCGACGACGAACTGTTACAGATATTCTATAAAGCCGCAGATTATAGTATCGAGGAGCTGACCCCAACGGACATCGACTATATTCATACAACGCTTCGCTCAACAATGGCGAAACTGTTGTATGGCGAGGATGCTAATCACTACCCATTTGGATTGAGCCTCGACTACACACAACAACGTGCCATAGAGATTGCAAGCGACAGCAGGAAGATAGAGGCTGTTTTAGGTATTACGTTTTAAGCAGTGTATTAAAACAGAGCTTTGCCAAACAAAATACTGTCGACATATTCGACCGCATGCCCATAGGTGAGTTTCTGAGCCCCTACCACATAGCAGAGGTATATGGTCAAAATTTTACTCTCGATGCAAAAAGCAGGAAGCTACTCCGCGACCTCGTGTCGGAGATAGAACCCTAGGCTGGCAACGCCACTGATGGGTTTGAGGAGTGCGCGAGCATAATGGAGGCACAAGTCGCCGAGGAGGTATTTGGAGTGGTTTTTACCACTATTTCCACGGGCAATACCGCGACGCAACACTAATTTGTGCGCATGAAATAATAGAAGATAAATTGTTCCAAAAGAGCATATTAAGTCCGATAGGTAGACTATAGAGAAAGGAAAACAGACAAGGCACATAGTAGATTTATTGACAAAAATTTGGTCATTTACCAAATAATAGCTACCTTCGTTAGCAGAATAGATGAAGAATATTCAATAAATCCCAAACACTTAAATAAAACAAACACTATGGCCTCGGACAACAACTTCCACCACGACCACGAAGAGTATGGTGAGATTATACGTTCAAAGTCGGTACGCGCAGGTAAGCGCACATACTTCTTCGATGTAAAGTCTACGCAGTCTGACGACTACTACTTGGTGATTACCGAGTCACGACGACGCAACAATGAGGATGGCACTCAGAGTTATTCACGCCACCACATGTATCTCTACAAGGAGGACTTCGGCAAGTTCATGGATGGTCTAACTGAGATGATTGACTACGTTAAGGCCAACAAGCCTGAGTACTTCGAGGCTCACAAAGAGGAGTAATATAATACGGATATTGTGAAGTTTGGATTAGAGGCTGTGTGAATAGAGTTGAGGTTGTCATAATTATGGCGACCTCTTATTTATTTGAATTATATATGAAACAGAGCGTATTATTGGGATTTAGCGGAGGTATCGACAGTTGCACCTCTGCACGCAAACTCTCCGAGGAGGGCTACAAGGTCGTAGCTCTGACCATCGACACCATGGGCGACAAAGCTATGGTAGAGAAGGCACGCGCAAAGGCCGAGGAGATGGGCATAGAGTGGCTTGTGTACGACGCACGCGAGCTGTTCAAGCGCGAGATTATAGACTACTTCTGCAGGGAGTATGCCATGGGACACACACCAGCGCCCTGCACACGCTGCAACCCTCACATCAAGTGGCGCATCCTCGCCCAAGAGGCTACACGCCTCGGCATAGACCACATAGCCACGGGACACTACTTCAACATCGACAAACGCGATGGACACTACTACGTCACCAAGGGAGTTGACGAAACTAAAGACCAGTCATACTATCTCTGGGGGCTTAGCCAGGAGATACTATCCCGTGCCCTCACGCCCATGGGTAACGCCATAAAGAGCGAGGTGAAGAGTTCGTTTAAGGATAAGAGCGAGAGCATGGGCATATGCTTTCTCGCAGGTAGGCCCTATGCTGAGTTTCTCGCGGCTGAGGGCGTAGCCATGCCCGATGGCGACATTGTAACCAAGTGTGGAGAGGTGTGCGGCCACCACAACGGCATAGCCCGCTACACCATAGGTCAGCGCCGTGGCGAGGGCATACCCGAGGGGCTACGCGTGGTAGGCATAGAGGCACAGCGCAACACTATTGTCGTTGGTCCAAACAGCGACTTGTTCCACCACAAGCTCACCATCGCCGAGTGCAACATTGTAGACTGCAACGAGTTACTCACAGCCAGCGATATCACCATCAAGATACGAGGCATAGGCCGCAACCCTGAACTACCAGTTAGCGTCGAGGCATGCGACGGAGGCTTCACGGTCACCACCAACGACCCTGCATGGGCACCTGCCGTGGGGCAACCATTGGTCTTTTATCGCAATAATTGGGTGATTGGCGGAGGAATTGTTGTTGGTTTCAACTAAATGTTGTACTTTTGCGCGACACTAAAACTAAGACAACTATGATTAGAAGATTATACGACTGGGTTTTGTCTTGGAGTAGCAGCCGCTGGGGATGGCTCGCACTGCTCTTCATCGCACTCTTCGAGGCAAGCTGGTTTCCACTACCTCCCGATGTACTGCTCATTGCACTCTGCGTGGGTGCTCCCAAGAAGTCGTTTAAGTTTGCGACACTATGCCTCTTGGGCTCGGTGGCGGGTGCGGCTCTGGGATATGCCATCGGCTACTTCCTGTGGCTAACACCAGGTGGCGACTTCACACCCATAGCTAACTTCTTCTTCAACGCTCACATCTTCTCTCCCGAGAGCTATGCCAACGTGTGTGAGCTATACGACAAGTGGAACTTCTGGATTGTCTACACAGCCGGTTTCACACCACTGCCATTTAAGTTGTGTACCATCACAGCAGGTGCGTGCGACATCAACTTCCCGATGTTCATCATCGCCTCATTCGTGGGTCGAGGCATGCGCTTCTTCCTCATCGGCTGGCTCATCTGGAAATTCGGTGCCCCCATCAAGAGCTTCATCGACAAGTACTTCAATGCACTTGCCATGTTATTTACCATCTTGCTTGTTGGCATCACCGTAGCAACATTAGGTCTATTGGGTAAGGATGACGACAGTAGCACTGAGGCAACACACAACGACCACGTACAGACACAAACAGAGACGTTAACGACCAACGAACCATGCGACACTTTGGACTTATAGGCAAGAGCCTCGGACACTCCTTCTCGGCCAAATTCTTCAACGGCAAGTTTAGAGCCGAGGGCATAGAGGCCGACTACCAGCTCTTCGAAATAGAGGACCTCTCAGCCATCGACAAACTCATAACAGAGCACAACCTCGAGGGCTTCAACGTGACCATACCATACAAGGAGAGCATCATCCCACACCTCGACGGACTAACTAAAGAGGCGCATGAGATAGGAGCGGTTAACTGCGTGGTAATCACCAATGGGCAGAAGATAGGTCACAACACCGACATCACCGGCATAGAGGCGTCGCTACACTGGCTCGACGTGGACTCAAACCCCAAGGCACTCATCCTCGGTACGGGCGGTGCTTCGAAGGCTGTGCAGTACGCACTGAAGCGTCGCGGCATAGAGTTCATGGTGGTATCGCGTGAGGCTTCGCGTGGCGATATTACCTATGCAGAGCTTACAGCCAAGGTTATAGCCCAGCACAAGCTAATCATCAACACCACACCTGTAGGCATGTCGCCCAACGTGGAGCAAGCACCCGCCATCGACTACTCGGCAGTGGGCACAGAGCATAGACTCTTCGACCTTGTCTACAACCCCGCAAAGACGCGGTTCCTGACTCTGGGTGAGGAACAAGGGGCTAAGACAATGGGTGGCATGCTCATGTTACAGACGCAAGCCATCGCCTCGTGGCACCTGTGGAACGAGAAGAGCAGCGAGAGGGAGCAAGAGCCTCAGCACATAGTATAGGGATATGACACGCTATCGTTCGTCAAGCACGGCGGTAGCGTTTTCGCAATCCTCCGCCTTGACCATCAAGCGTACAGGAAAAGCAACGGGCGTGTATATCGCCGACATATACTCTCCGTGCAGCACGCAAAAGATACCTGCACTGTCCAAAATAGATTTTGCAATCTCCGCCTTAATCGCACTATCGTACACCCTCAAGACGACAAGAGTCTCATTTGTCGCATTCATAACACTCGGAGTTTTAGGATTTTCCCAAAGATAACACTTTTTTTTCTAAATAAAGTACTCTTAGAGCGAAATTTATACAAAAAATTATCGCTATATTTGTACACGATTTTAATATTGTTGAACCATGCGTCAGTTTGTACATCTACACGTACACAGTCAGTACTCGCTACTTGATGGCCAGGCAAGCATTTCCAAGCTTGTCGACAAGGCCATTGCAGATGGCATGCCTGGCATCGCACTCACCGACCATGGTAATATGTTTGGCGCTAAGGACTTCTTCAACTATGTCAAGAAGAAGAATGGCGCACGCAAGGATAAGATAAAGTCGTTGCAGGGACTCATCGAACGCTTAGAGAATGGCACAGCATCTGAAGCAGAGATGGGTGATGATGCTGGCGCAGCACTCGCTAAGGCACGCGTTGAACTCGATGCACAGCCCAAGGCCGACTTCAAGGGTATTATCGGTTGCGAGGTCTATGTTGCACGCCGTCGTCTGCATGACAGAGAGAAGGCTATGGGTGACTATAGCGGCTACCACCTTATCCTACTTGCCAAGAATATCAAAGGTTACAAAAACCTCATCAAGATAGTATCGAAGGGCTACACCGAGGGCTTCTATGGACGTCCACGTACCGACCGTGTTGAGTTGGAGAAGTACCACGAGGGACTTATCTGTTGCTCGGCATGTATCGGTGGTGAGATACCACGCCTCATTCGCGAGGAGAAATACGAAGAGGCAGAGGCTGCGGCACTCTGGTACAAGAGCATCTTTGGCGACGACTACTACCTCGAGCTACAGATGCACAAGGCAACGGTGGAGCATGCCAACCACGACACATGGAAGATACAGGAGATGGTCAACGAGCACCTCGTAAAGATGTCGGCGAAGCTCGGCATTAAGCTCGTGTGCACCAACGACGTACACTTCGTGGATGAGGAGCATGCGGAGGCCCACGACCGCCTTATATGCCTGGGTACGAGCAAGGACTTCAACGACCCCAAGCGCATGCTCTACTCTAAGCAGGAGTGGATGAAGACTACGGTAGAGATGAACGTCCTGTTCGACTACGTACCCGAGGCGCTGGACAACACCGTGGAGGTGTGCAATAAGGTGGAGAGCTACTCCATAGACCACGCACCCATCATGCCCACCTTTGCCATCCCCGAGGAGTTCGGCACAGAGGAGGGCTATCGACAGAAATACAGCGAGGAGGACCTATTCAATGAGTTCACGCGCGACGAGAATGGTAACGTCGTGATGGAGGAGGGCGATGCGCACAAGAAGATTGAGAAGCTGGGTGGCTACGACAAGCTATACCGCATAAAGCTCGAGGCTGACTACCTCGCTAAGCTCGCCATGGATGGCGCACACAAGCGCTACGGCGAGGTGCTCGACGAGGAGACTGAAACACGCCTACGCTTCGAGCTACACATAATGAAGACCATGGGTTTCCCTGGCTACTTCCTCATTGTGCAGGATTTCATCCGCGCAGCACGCGAAGAACTCGACGTATCGGTAGGTCCTGGTCGTGGTTCTGCAGCGGGTTCTGCTGTGGCATACTGTCTGGGCATCACGCAGATAGACCCCATCAAGTACGACTTGCTGTTCGAGCGTTTCTTGAACCCCGACCGTATATCACTGCCCGATATCGACATCGACTTCGACGACGATGGCCGAGGCAGGGTGCTCAACTGGGTAACACAGAAGTATGGCAAGGAGAAGGTGGCACACATCATCACCTACGGTACCATGGCTACAAAGATGGCGCTGAAGGATGTGGCGCGTGTGCAGAAGCTACCCCTGGCACAGGCTAACCAGCTCTGTAAGTGGATACCCGAGCGTATTACCGACCCCAACGACAAGGATAAGCAGCTCAAGGTGAACCTCAAGAACGCCATTATGGCAGTGCCCGAGCTGAAGGCCGCCGAGGAGTCGACAGACCCCATCATGCGCGATACGATTAAGTATGCGAAGATGCTGGAGGGTAATGTGCGTGGTACGGGTGTGCACGCTTGCGGTACTATCATCTGCCGCGATGACATCACGGACTGGGTGCCCGTGAGCACGGCCGACGATAAGGAGACGGGCGAGAAGATGCTCGTAACACAGTATGAGGGTGCGGTGATTGAGGACACGGGACTCATCAAGATGGACTTCCTGGGCCTTAAGACCCTATCCATCATCAAGGATGCTGTGGAGACCGTGGAGCAGACACACGGCGTCAAGATTGACATCGACAACATCCCCATCGACGACAGAAAGACATACGAACTATATTGTAAGGGAGGTACTATTGGTACATTCCAGTTCGAGTCGCCCGGTATGCAGAAATATCTCCGCGAGTTGCAGCCCTCGACTTTTGAGGACCTTATTGCGATGAATGCACTCTATCGTCCCGGACCGATGGATTACATTCCCGACTTCATCGACCGTAAGCATGGCCGTAAGCCTATCGTCTACGACATCCCCATCATGGAGCGATATCTTAAAGACACCTATGGTATTACGGTATATCAGGAGCAGGTGATGTTGCTTTCGCGCTTGTTAGGCAACTTCACGCGAGGCGAGTCCGACACCCTGCGTAAGGCGATGGGTAAGAAAATTAAGTCAAAGCTGGATGAGCTCAAGCCCAAGTTTATCGCAGGTGGTAAGAGCAACGGCCACGATGAGAAGGTCTTAGAGAAGATATGGGCCGACTGGGAAAAGTTCGCATCGTATGCCTTCAACAAGTCGCACGCTACATGCTACTCATGGGTTGCCTACCAGACAGCATATATCAAGGCACACTACCCATCAGAGTATATGGCGACGGTGCTCAGCCGCAACCTTAATGACATCAAACAGGTGACAGCCTACATGAGCGAGTGCAAGAGCATGGGTATCTCGGTACTTGGTCCTGATGTCAACGAGTCGAAGGTTAAGTTCTCTACGAACAAGAGTGGTGATGTGCGCTTTGGTCTTGCAGCCATTAAGGGTGTTGGCGAGGCAGCATCAGAGTCTATCGTTAGGGAGCGAATGGAGAATGGACCATTTAAATCCATCTACGACTTTATGGAGCGCATTAACTACTCGGTTGTAAATCGTAAGTGCTTGGAGAGCATTGCCTTTGCTGGAGCATTCGATTCACTCATCGATTTCAATCGTTCGCGCTTCTTTGCTGAGGATCAGTCTAAGGTTATGTTCCTCGACATGCTCGTTCGCTATGGACAGCGCGTGCAGCAAGATAAGCAAAATGCTCAACAGAGCCTCTTCGGCATGGTTACAGATGGTGGCTTCGACATACAGAAGCCTCGCGTTCCCGTTGCCGAGGATTGGAACAATATAGTAGTGCTTAACAAGGAGAAGGATGTCATCGGCCTCTATCTATCGGGACACCCCCTCGACCGCTTCGACTTCATCATCAAGCAGATGTGCAAGATAGAGCTTAGCGACCTGGCGGACCTCACGCTGCTCAATGGCAAGGAGATGTCGGTGGCAGGTGTGGTGGTGTCGGTGACGCCGCTGGCTACGAAGGATGGCCGTAAGTATACGCGCTTCGTGCTCGAGGACTACAACTCGCAACATGAGTTCACGCTCTTCAGCAAGGAGTACAACCAGTGGGGAATGCTCATCGAGCTCAACAACTTCCTCATGATACGCGGCCGCATACAGCCTCGCCCCTATCGCGAACCCGAGGAGCTGGAGTATAAGATAACCGCCATACAGCACCTCGCCGATGTAGCCGACAGCATAAAGGCTATACGCCTAGAGTTGGAGATACACGACATCTGCCCTACGCTCACGGACATGCTCCTCGAGGCCATAAGCCGTAATAGCGGCAAGGCGAGCCTGCAGATTACGGTCATCGACGCCCAGAACGACGTTAAGGTGCGCCTCGCTTCGGCACACTACCGCGTAGAGCCCACAACGGAGTTCATGGAGTTCCTGAGGATAAACGACATAAACTATTCTATTATAACAACATAACTTTAAACTATTACAGCTATGGCAATTAAAATTAACAACGCAAACTACGACGAGGTAATGGGCATGGGTTTGCCCGTAGTAATCGACTTCTGGGCTACATGGTGTGGTCCTTGCCGCATGGTATCACCCATCATCGACGAGTTGTCGGAGGAGTATGAGGGTAAGGTAGCTATCGCAAAGTGCGACGTTGGTGACGACGGCGACGAGATCGCAGCACAGTACCGTGTTCGCAACGTTCCTACTATCCTCTTCTTCAAGGATGGTCAGCAGGTTGACAAGCACGTAGGTACTGCTAGTAAGGAGCAGCTCAAGGCTAAGATCGACGCTTTGCTCTAATCTAAAGTCGTCTATCAAGACTTGTTAACGTAGGATGATGTCCAAATGGACATCATCCTATTTTTATTCCTATATCGCTCATTCAACCGCGTAATATAGCGAATAGGGAGCGGAAAATTGCCAATACCCCCATAAATGGGGGTTGCTAATTATGTAGTTGTGTTGTACTTTTGCGGCATGAAAAGTATGATTGCCATATTGGCCCTTGCGTTTGCCAACCCCGTTTCGGAGATGGACGATAGCTCCATCCCCACAGATACATTACACATAGAACGCATAGAGGTCACAGCCTCGCTCAAGAACGACGACGCACTGCGCACTCCCATAGCTACAACGCAACTTACAATGAAGAGCATGGAGGGCATGGGCGTATCATCCATTAAAGACGTTTCGCTCATAGCGCCCAACTTCTACCAACCTGACTACGGATCATCAATCACATCGTCAATATATGTGCGCGGTTTTGGTTCACGCATCGACCAGCCAGTCTTAGGTGTCACCATCGACGACATCCCATTGATGAATAAGAATGTCTACGACTTCGACTTCTACGACATACGCAAACTTAAGCTTCTACGCGGTCCCCAGGGCACACTATATGGCCGCAATACCTCAGGAGGTGTTATGAACATCACCACCCTATCACCTCTTGCATGGCAGGGCCTACGCGCTATGGCTGAGTACTCAACCGTAAGTTCGTATCGCGCATCAGCAGCCTACTATGCCCGCCCCACAGAGAGCTTCGGCATCTCGGCAGCAGCCCTCTTCAACCACAATGGTGGCTACTTCCGCAACACCTTCACCAACGAGATGTGCGACCGTGGCAACAACGCCTCGGCACGCCTACGCATGCAATGGCTGCTTAAGAGGGGCTGGAGCCTGGATAACTCACTCACGGCTGGCTACACCAACGAGGGTGGCTATGCCTACCACCACTACAACCCCGCTACCCATGTCACCGAGGCTGTGGCCTACAACGACCCCTCGGGCTATGAGCGCCTCACCCTCACGGAGGGCTTCGTGGCTAAGCACCAGGGCGATAAGGTTGCCTTCTCGAGCGCCACAAGCTACCAGTACCTTGGCGACGCCATGACCCTCGACCAGGACTTCACCCCCCGCTCCATGTTCACCATGCAGCAGCTACAACGCGAGCACACCCTAACCCAGGAGGTGGTGGTGCGCAATGCCGACCGCACGCAGCGCTGGCAGTGGCTCTCAGGTGCCTTTCTCTTCGCCAAGTGGCTCGACATGTCCTCGCCCGTAACCTTCAAGCGCGACGGCATCGACGACCTCATCCTGGGCAACATCAACAAGGGTATACACAGCGTATTCCCCGACCACAGCATGCACATTGGAGGCAATAATTTCGTTATTAACAGCGATTTTAAGATACCTACCTATGGCGCAGCACTATATCATCAATCATCATACCGCCTGGGAAACTTTCGAGTTACGGCTGGTATACGATTTGACTTAGAGTATAGCTCGATGAGCTACAACTCGAATGCTACTATACCATACATGTTCGACATGACGATGAAGGAGTATTGTGACTTATACAGCGAGTTTAAGGGCACGGAGAGTCAGTTGTTCTTTGAGATACTACCCAAGATCGCTGCAGAGTATAGCTTCGACCAAGGCTCAGCATACGCTACCATTACTCGCGGATACAAGGCTGGAGGCTTCAACACACAGATATTCTCTGATATCCTGCAGTCGAAGATGATGAACGACATGATGAACGACCTCGGCATAACACTCGATGGCGTTGATGGCACAACGTACGACTCCGCATCTGCAACACGCTACAAGCCCGAGACAAGTTGGAACTTTGAGGTTGGCACCCACCTACGTCCTATCACTGGGCTCGACATTTATGCATCGCTCTTCTGGATAGAGTGCTTCGACCAGCAGGTTACGGTGCTTCCCCACGGCAAGAGTACCGGCCGCATGATGTCGAATGCCGCACGTGCCCGCAGCTTCGGTGCTGAGTTGAGCACTGAATATGTATATGAGGGATTCACCATTCGTGGCGACTATGGTTATACCAACGCTCGCTTCCGAGAGTACAACGACGGCATAGGCGATTATAAAGATAACCGCCTACCCTACGCCCCCGAGCACACAGCACTCATCATGGCATCACACACATGGCGTTTTGCACATCCCAAACTCCATGCGCTAACACTCTCCATTGATTGGCGAGGCTGTGGTTCAATATACTGGAACGAGGCCAACACACGTTACCAGCCCTTCTACAACACGTTGGGCGCACAGGCAACACTACGCATGAATAATATCGAACTGTCAATATGGGGTCGCAACCTTACCAATACACACTATAACGTATTTTACTTCAAGAGCGTGGGCGAGGAGTTCTACTCTGAGGGTGCACCCATACATGGAGGTATAAGACTTAATATCACACTTTAATTATGAAAACACTTAGATTTTTCCTACTCACACTTTCGAGCCTAATACTTTTTGGTTGCGAGAATGGTGACAACAATGCACTTCCTTCTAAGCCAGATGACAACGAGTGCTACAAGGGCACGATGACCGTAGATCAGAACGACGGCACGTTTTACACACAAGAGGACGTCGAGGTTGATTATGAGATCTTAGACGACAAACTCAACTTTGTGATGTATAAAGTGAAATTTGCAGAGGCTATGCCTATAAAGCTTGACATGGTTGTCGAGGGTGTCGATTGCCTTGGCGCGGTAGGCAACTACGTACTTGCCGGCAACAATATTGTTCCCTACGCTATGGGTGGGCCATTCGAGAAGTTCACAATAACCAACCTCAATGGCTTAATCACGAACAACACAATGACTCTTAGCTTTATGTGCGGTGAGCACCAGGTGACATACAACAGCACAAAGTAACCAACACTCATATAAATAGAGAGCTGTCAATCCGCGTGGATTGACAGCTCTCTATTTATATACGCCGTCTAACTATGCAAGCACCTCGTCAGCCAAACGCTCCAATGCTGGCATATCAGACTCCTTCAACGTTGACACGATAGTCACCATGGTATCAGCTACTGTCACATTCTTAAATGTGTCTATTATAGCACGCATAGCCTTACCTGCAGATGGTGCCCATGAGCCGTTCTCGATGATACCGATACGACGCTTTGAATAGTTCTTGATAGCAAGATGGTGCAAGAAATCGTGCATAGGAGGGAATACATCGGCATCGTAAGATGCCGCAGCAACCACAAGACGGCTATAGCGGAATGCATCCTCGACAGCCTCAGCCATATCACAACGTGAGAGGTCTGCAACAACAACCTTCTCAGCACCCTTAGCACGCAAAATATCGGCGAACTTACGCGCAACCTGCGCTGTATTACCATGGATAGATGCATATGCTACAAGTACGCCCTCATCCTCTGGCTCATACTTACTCCACTTATCGTAAAGACCGATGTAGTATCCCAAGTTCTCTGTAAGCACAGGACCGTGTGTAGGACAGATGATAGCGATATCAAGCGTTGCAGCCTTCTTCAATAGTGCCTGCACGGGTGCACCATACTTACCACAGATGTTAAAGTAGTAGCGACGCGCCTCGCATGCCCACTCGCCACCACGCGACAATGCGCCGAACTTACCGAAGCCGTCAGCCGAGAAGAGCACCTTGTCAGTGCTGTCGTAGGTCACCATCACCTCGGGCCAGTGCACCATGGGTGCCATAGCAAAGGTTAGCGTGCGACCACCAAGCGATAGAGTATCACCCTCCTTAACTCCAATTGTACGGCCGTCGAACGATGTGTTAGCGAAGAAATTAGGCAACATCTTAACCGCCTTATCCGAAGCCACAACCTGCATCTCTGGGTATAGATCCATCACGCGAGCAATAGTACCAGCGTGGTCAGGCTCAAGGTGCTGAACGATGAGATAGTCGGGCTTACGACCAGCAAGCGCAGTGTTCAAATTATCCAACCACTCATCAGCCTTGCGAAGATCTACGGTATCCATCACCGCCACCTTCTCATCAAGGATTACATATGAATTATACGACACACCATCAGGCACAATATACTGGCTCTCGAACAAGTCGATGTCTGTATCATCAACGCCAATATAGACTATTTTTTCGGTTATATTCTTAATCATTTTGCGTAAGTTTAATATTTGCGTCACAAATATCTCATTTTTTGCCGACAAAAACAAAATTTTTGCACACTTTTTTATACCTTTGCATACACATTTTTCACAAAGATTATATTATAATGCAAAAAATAGCGACATTCATAATTTGCGTTCTCCTAATCGCTGGCTGCACTACAAAGAACGACAACAACAAAAAGACTATATTTGTAACTATAACTCCTATGCAATCACTCATCCAGGAGATTACTATGGGTGATTTCGTGGTCGAGGTCATCGTACCTAAGGGTGCAAGCCCTGAAACATTCGAGCCTACACCCAAGCAGGTGACAGCATTTAACGATGCGGAGTTTATCTTCTCAACCGGACTTATAGACTTCGAGCAGAGCCTCGTTAGACGCATAAATGGCGACGCCGAGGTAGTAAACCTATCCAAAGATATTGAGCTAATCGCTGGCAGTTGCTCTCATGGCCACCATCATCACCACCACGGTGTAGATCCTCATGTGTGGACATCTCCCCGCGCACTACGCACGATGATTACTAATGCTCACAATGCCATTATCACCCACTATCCCGACTCAGTCAAGTATAGCGAAGCTACGGAGCAACTTTTAGAGCGTATTGATGCTCTCGACACATACTGCGCTGCGCGCATTGCAGAGGCGGGTGTCAAGGCAATGATGATATACCACCCAGCCTACACCTACTATGCCCGCGACTATGGTATCGAGCAAATAGCCATCGAGCACGACGGCAAGGAGCCCTCATTGCGCCAAACCACAGCTCTCATCGAGCGCGCCAAGGAGCATGGCATAAAGGCGATATTCCGCCAGCCACAATATAGCGAGGAGAAGGTGCGCGCCATAGCCAACAGTGCAAGCATGGAGATTATCACCACCGATCCCCTGTCAGAGGATATACTCAGCGAGATAGAGCGCATCACAGAGATTATATGCAAGTAGAGATGAAGCAGTCCCTAATCACCATCCGCGACCTGGGAGTGTCGTACGACACGGTGCGCGCACTCGAGCACGTAGACCTTAATATATACGCGGACGACTTCCTCGGCATCATAGGTCCTAATGGCGGCGGCAAGAGCACCCTCGTCAAGGCCATCATGGGCATAGTACCATACAGTGGCACCATCCACTTCGACACCTCCCTACTGCGCAATGGCAAGCCACACATCGGCTACCTACCCCAGGTGTCATCCTTCGACAAGGTATTTCCCATCTCTGTAGTGGAGGTCGTGATGTCGGGACTTCAGGCTGAGCGAGGCATGCTACGTCCCTACGGCAAGAGTGAACGTGAGCGCGCCATGACGACACTCGAGCATGCACACCTCGACCACCTCGCCACACGCCCCATAGGTGAGCTCTCGGGAGGACAGCTACAGCGCGTTATGCTCTGTCGCGCCATCATTTCCGAGCCCAAGCTCCTGGTACTCGACGAGCCCACCAACTTCGTGGACAACCGCTTCGAGAACGAGCTATACAACCTCTTGCACCACCTGAGCCACGACATGGCCATCATGATGGTATCACACGACGTGGGCACGATATCGAGCGTTGTGAACAACATCGTCTGCGTCAACCGCCATGTTCACCGCCACGACTCCAACGTCATCACCGAGGAGCAGCTGCGTAACTACGACTGCCCCATACAGATTATCACCCACGGCAACATTCCCCACACCGTGCTTGGCGAGCATCACCACTGTCCCCACTGCAACGAGTAGAGATAAAAGAGATGAGGATGACTTAATAGCCATCCTCATTTTCATTATACTGTAAGACTTAAGCCTCGACAAGGCTTGTCACATCGACCTCTGCAATCTGCCCTTTGGCAAAGAGAATAGTGCGCGAGGGGAACTGCTCGATAAGCGAGATGTTGTGCGTAGACATAACGACAGCACAGCCACTCTTAGCGATGTTATGGAACAGCTCCATGATACCCTCAGCAGTTACGGGGTCAAGGTTTCCCGTGGGCTCATCTGCAAGGATAAGGCGTGGCTTGTTAAGTAGCGCACGCGCGATGGTTAGACGCTGCTGCTCGCCACCCGAGAGCTCAAAGGGCATCTTATAGCTCTTATGCTCCAAGCCTACAAGCTCGAGCACCTCGCTAATGCGGCATCTGATATCCTCCTCGCTATCCCAACCCGTAGCACGCATCACATCATATAGGTTCAAGAAGACGTTGCGGTCGGTGAGCAGCTGGAAGTCCTGGAACACAATACCCATAGAGCGGCGCAACATGGGTATCTGACGGCGCTTAATACCCCTGAGGTCGAAACCCACAACCGTAGCCTCACCTTCGACAAGATCCACCTCAGCATACAGGGTCTTGAGCAGCGTACTCTTACCCGTACCCACGCGACCAATAAGGTATACAAACTCACCCTCCTCCACCGCGAGGTTTATGTTAGACAAGACGAGGTTATTCTCTGCATTTGCCTTTCGCGACACCTCGCCCTGATATATCGACACGTTTCTAAGTTCGATGACTCTTCTTCTCTCCATCATATCACGAATTAATCTATCATGCAAATTTAGCGATAATTTTTATATTCCGCAAAATTTTATTACATTTGCACCGCATTTGCATTGCCACAGATGCCACTTATTGTAAATCTACCCAGAGAAGTTGTGTCATTCCGTTTGTTAGAAGCGGATGACATCCACTTCTAACAAACGGGGGTGACCGGTTTTGACAGCAGGTAGAATTCGATTGTAAGCACGTCGAGCCTTGTGTGGGGTCTCGTTAAACTGAACGCTCAAGCTATAAATGGCAATAACAACTACGCACTCGCTGCTTAATTTACTGGGTAAATTAGCTTAATCGCGTAGCCCAAGGAT
>JAGCLX010000058.1 GCA_017646785.1 Alistipes sp. | reverse complement strand
TAAACGACTCTTCACCGCTAACCGCCTCACCATCACCAACCTGCCATGTGTAGGCAACGCTCTCTGCGTCACTCATCACCGAGGGGCTAATGCGCAACTTACGACCCACAACGGTGTGGTACGCCTCGCGCTCAAACTCCCACACGAAGGGCATATCCTCGGCACGAACAACCTCGATTTGCACCGAGTCGCTATGCTCGCCATCCTCATTCGAGGCTGTAACGGCAATAGTATAGCTGCCCACCGCCTCAGCCTTAAAGGTATATGACAGCTCATCATCGGTCTGCAACGACTCGCCATTCAACGTCCATACGACACTCGTTGGAAGCGATGAATCGCGTACCGCCACATTTAGTTTGACCTCGGTACCTATGGCTACGGTCTGTTTTTTATTGCCCGCAATGGATACCATGGGCGTCTCCAGCTCCAACACATCCACGCGTATCTCCTCGCTATCCGAGCCAGCAAAGGTCTTCACTGTAAGCACGATATAGTACTCGCCACACTCATCACGCATGAAGCTAAGCGATGGAGATGTACCCAACAGTCGACCATCCATAGTCCAGCTGTATGTAGCGCCCTCAGCCGATTCGTAGTCGGGAGCGATAACTACTTCGCGTCCCTGCTTAGTGGTATAGATGCCATCATCGCTATCGAGGTATATCTTTGGGGGCATAGAGGTTGTAATCTCCTCGTCTATATTGCAAGACGAGGAAACTACAACGATTACACACAAAAACAAAAAATCTAAAAATCTTCTCATTATATCTATTTGAATACTAATTCGCTGCCAAACTGCACAGCCACATCATCGTATGCGAAGTAGCCAGGGATGGTGAAGCCATAGTTACCGCCCATATCCTCGGAGTAGAGGAAGTTGAAGCGCACCTTAGCAACCGCACCAAGCTCTCTCAAATCCCACTTCTGCCACTCGGTAACGACATTCTCACCCTGCACCAGGTAGAACTCCACCTCGCTGATGGGCTCGGCATCGGCATCGATATCATCAAAACCCTGCGCCACAATCTTCAGCCACGCATCCTCGGTCAAGCCTGTCCAGTTGCCACCGAAGCTATTACCCGCCTCGCTCTTAACGCCCATATAGAGCTGATTGAGCGTATAGTTGGTGTTGGTGACAAACATATGGTCTATCACGCGAGCCTCGCCATCGGCAAAGATAAGCTCGGGCAAGTTCTCCACATACGAGTAGAAGTCTTTGTAGCCATAGTGCACCACGAAGTTGTCGCCCGAGTGTGGTGCTACGGGAATCATCATCTGGAGATTGAACCAGCCGAGCATAGTGTCATTGCCAGCATTATCAGCAACATAGTCCTCACCATAGTACTTCGCAATGTGCACATCACGATCCTCATCGGTAAAACCCTCGCCCCAGTAGTTCGAGATGGCGTGGCCACCACCCCAGAAGCAGTATGCGTAGTTATCGGGGAAGGTGTGCATAAGCTCCGTATTGGCCTCATCCCACCATGTGTACATCGCCGACGTATAGTCGCCATACGTTAGCGGACCACCATACTGTGGGTCATCCACAAGGTCACTCCATGTTGTAATATCCACCCCAGCGTAATCCAACGTATATGGTTCAAAGCGTGCATCCTCATCCTCGAAGGTCAAGATGCGCAACTCATAGGGGAGCTCCTCCTTTGCCTCAACGGCCATCACGCTAAGCTTCACAATAAGACTCCTACCATCTTCCGATACTACAGTAATAGCAATCACGCCCTCCACATCGTAGTGACACAAATCTTTCGCGGGGGCAGTCACAGCGAGGATATTCTCAGCATAGGTAGCCCTCCATCCCTGGGGCGTATTAGCCACATAGTCAGCGATATTGTCAGCAACAACCACAAACTCTGCGGTTGTTCCAAAGACTACCTCTGCAACCTCTGGGGCATCGACAATTATAAACTTGGGTGCGCTCTCATCGTAGCGGGCAAGCAACAATACGTTTTCGTCTGCCAATGTGATTATCACATAGTCGGGGTTAGACACATCCACAGACTTAAAGAACGAATCGCCATTTTCGCCATTCTGGCCATCGCTACCCTCAGCTCTAATGCCAGTTGTGGTCCAACTCAAACCGCCATCGGTAGATATCTCCCACTCCTTGGTATCCTGATTGATGCGTATCTGTGGAGCCAAACCGCTTGCACCAGCATTGCCATCATAGCCATTTGCGCGAATCTTGCCTCCGTCGACATAAATCCACTCGCCATTCAAGGTCCAGTAGTAGTTGCCGTCGGTATCCTTCTTAATGGAGATAATGGGCGTTGAGCCATTCTCACCATTTGCGCCGTTAGCACCATCCTTACCCTCGGCAATGACACCTGTTGAAGTCCATGTCAAACCGCCATCAACAGATATCTCCCACTCCTTCGTAGTGTCATTGATGCGCACCTGTGGGGCAATAGAGTCCTGGTCATTGATACCATTCTCGCCATTAGCTCCATCCTCACCGTCAACACCATTAGCACGCACCTTCTCGCCATCAACCAACAACCACTCACCATCCATGGTCCAGTAGTAGTTGCCATCAGCATCCTGCTTAACCGAGATAACCGGAGCATTAGTGCCATTAGCACCATCCTTACCACTCTTAATCTCGGCAGAGGTGCTATCCGAGAAGAGGATTGTATATCCATCTGCGGTAGGT
Organism: Alistipes sp.; assembly: GCA_017646785.1. Next base: position 9,950 of record JAGCLX010000058.1, on the reverse strand, counting down.
GTCACAGAGGCAACGTAGACATTCTTCTGCAATGCGCTCACAATAGCCTGCAATGCAACGATATCCTCGTTGGCCTTGATTACAGCCTCCTCGAGTGTTTCAACTCGATCCTTCACACCCTCAATCTCATTCCAGATCTCGGTGTCGTCGTAGGCACATCCTACCATTGCTATTAACGTAGCCGCTACGCTAATAGCCAAGCATAAAATTTTTCTCATAATGTTGTTGTTTAAAGGTCATTCTCCGTAAACTTTAACACAACGAGAAGGTACACCACACCCCACTTTCGGCTCTGCTGCGATACAACTACGTTGGCCAAGACGTGCTTCTCGTGCCATACACTGACACTATGCCACTATCCTATACGCCTAAATATGTAACTCTTGAAAACTCAAGTCGCAGACCAGCCCATTCGCCGCAGGCACAATCTCGTTATAAACGCTTGGCAGGTCTTCTGACTTGTTCTGCTCTACGATGCCTTCCCAAGGATAACATCCTCAGTGACAATATGATGTCGCAGAGTCTTCTTAGAACTCACAGCAGCGGGAACTGTATGGGAATCGCACCCATTTCCCTTTTAATCTCTGGTGGGCAGCATGCCCAAGAGAACCAATGCTGGTGCAAATATAAGAAAAAAAGTTGATGCACACACCGCATGCACCAACTTTTTTTTGATCGACACACTCCTATATGAAGTGAGCCCTCTGCCATTTACCACTCGAGGCGGGGGTCACCTCCTTCTCGACAATACCCGTAAGCACATCGGCAGCATCGTCATGACGGTTGGACCTAAACAGACGACGAAACGTAGTGAGGTGGGCGTAGAACTCAGGCCAGCGCTGCGCCCAGTCGCGTGGCATGCGGATAGTGTGTAGCACTGTAGCCGAATTTGAGAGTATGCGTGCCTCCTTGTTGCCACTCTGATGAAACCACTCGATGCGCACCTTAGGCTCAAGGCGTTGCAGGGCGCGGGCAAAACCCCTACCACCATTATTACTCTCCACCGTAGCACGCAGCGTATTGTTGGAGCGAAACATTGCAGATACGAGGCGCTCGGTGTGCTCCATAGACTCACGAGAGTAGACCACATCAGTGACATATATCACACCATCAGTATCAACAACATAGGCCACAGCACAGAGGTAGTCATCACCCATATCTGCCGTATCGACATAGGCAGCTCGTGCAACAATATCGCGAGGCAGCAGGGCATACTCACGAAAGTTATCCCCATAGAGCAGTCCCTCTTTAGTAGAGGGATGACCCTGATACATAGCCTCAAAGCGTATGGGGTCGAGGCGCCGCTTAGCAAGAAGTAGCTCCCTACTCTGCTGCTCGGGCCACAGTGCCTGACCCTCGGCACGCGGATCCAAATCGGTGGCAGGCGACGCCTTAAGTGCCTCGAAGTTAAGCACAAGCCACGTGTCACCATCTACATTCTCAATATCCTCCAGCGACCGCAACTCACGGCATGGCTCAGTGCGCATGAGCATGCCAATCAGATCATCCTCATGCCAGCGCGTAAATACGATGAGCTCGCGCGATGAATTGTGCATGCGCGTGCGCACCACCGAGGTATACCACTCCCAGCAGTTCTCACGCACAACGGGCGACTGCGCCTCCATAGCATCCTTATACAGGTCGTCGAGAATGAAGCAGTCTACGCGATTGCCCGTCAACGAACCCTCGCGACCTACACTGATAAGCTCACCCTTATGGTCAATAATCTCTACCTCATCCGACGTACGGATATATCCCAACGGCTTGGTGCCCTGCTTGATAGTAGTGTCGGGAAACAGTTCGGCATACTCCCTCGACTCTATGATACGTTGCACACGACGATTGAACTTCGAGGCAAGCGTGCCCGAATAGGAGGCAATAGCAATGCGCATATCGGGATCAACACCCAGCATATAGGCAGGCAACAATGTCGTAGCACCAACACTCTTGCCATGTTGCGGTGGCACCGAGACGATAAGTTTCGGGATACGCCCCGCAGCAAAGGCCTCAAGGATGGCATAGTAAGTGCGGTGGAAGGGGGTCATCTCCAAAAAGGGATATACACACTGAGCAAAGTCTATAAATGATACATGGTCTTCTCTCTTCATAGGGCATGTCGGTTTGCTGTTAATATATATAGTTAAGCATCTCTGAGAATGAGAAGTCGTTATCCAACTCCTCGGCACCATGCGTTGTGCGCAACTCCCACCACACAGGCGAAATAGATGTGATACGACGAGGGTTGCACCTGTCGTGGCTCACCACAACCGTAGATATAAGGCGACATTCCACATCGCCATCGCGGCAAATTATCGTTCCCGAATAGAAGTCCCGAGTGCCTATTTGCTCGACAAGCAGCGAGGCTAACTCAAGATAAAGTGTAGGTGTCATTTCGTACATAATTGAAAATTTAGGGTTTATTATTTAAATTTGCAGTGTAAAATTTGTAATTCAAAATAAATTAATTAACTTTGTGGTGCAAATATAAGTTCAAAACCTTATTTTGTCAAGCGATTTATTCAATTATTTAATATAGTAAATTCTTATATGGAGTCTGTTGGAGAGCGCATAAAACTTATGCGCAAACAATTAAACTTAACACAAGAGCAAATGGCTCAGCGACTTGGCATAGGTAAAGCTGCACTTTCAATGATTGAGACAGGCAAGGCTCGACTCTCCTCACGCAACAAAAATATCTTAGTTCAAGATTTTAACGCCAACCCCGAATGGTTGGATAGTGGTCGTGGTAAGATGTTCAACGCCGAGCCCAACCTCACTCCAATGAACATACACTCAGACCGCGCACTGCCACTTCAGAGCGTACCGCTATACTCTATCGAAGGCACCGCAGGTCTTGTCCCTCTCTTTGCCGACGACAAGAGGTGCGAGCCCGTGAACTACATACACATCCCCAACCTACCAAAATGCGATGGCGCAATATATGTTGTGGGCGACTCTATGTACCCTCTGCTCAAGAGCGGTGACATTGTTCTTTATAAGCAGTTGAGCGATGTGCGCGATGTCTTCTGGGGCGACATGTACCTCCTCTCGATAGATATTGATGGTGAGGAGTACATCACCGTTAAGTATGTCCAGAAGTCGGACCACGAGGGTTATGTGCGCCTTGTGAGCCAGAACCAGCACCACGCCGACAAGGAGGTTGAGATTAGCCGCATACGCGCTATCGCACTCATCAAGGCCTCGGTGCGCATGCACACCATTGGATAACAGAGATAGTGAAAAATGGAAGATCCCTACGAGTTTGGCTCGTAGGGATCTTTTTGTTGTGCTACATACACTCTGTATTTTAACAAATTGAAGTAGATATATTACACGGACCGAATAATTGGGTATTGTGTTTGCACAGGCTACGCTACAACAAAAAAAACGACCCTCGAAGTGAGAGTCGTTTTAGTTGGGCTACCTGGATTCGAACCAAGAATGACAGGACCAGAATCTGTAGTGTTACCATTACACCATAGCCCATCGTCTGTTTTGACGGTGCAAAAGTAGAACAATATTTTTGAATTGCAAAGAAAAATCTGAAATATTTTTCATATCTTTGTTAAAATTTTTCAAGACACGAAGTATAACAAATACTAAACACACTGATTATGAAAGCAATAAAGTCGCGATTGATAGTGATGAACTTTTTGCAATTTGCAGTATGGGGTTCATATCTAACATGCGTAGGACAGTTTTTAGGCAAGGTGGGACTCGGTGATTACATCGCTTGGTTCTACATCGCACAGGGCATCGTCTCTATCTTCATGCCTGCGATTATGGGTATCATCGCCGATAAGTATGTGCAGCCACAGCGCCTATTAGGCATATCACACCTTTTGGCTGCAAGCCTAATGCTCGTTGCGGCATACTTCGGCTATGAGGCTACACTTGCTGCAAATGCAGCTACAGCAGCGGGCGTGGAGGGATATGTGGGTAACATTTGGCCCATCTTCATCCCATACGTATTGAGCGTAGCGTTCTACATGCCTACCATCGCGCTATCTAACACCGTAGCCTTTGGCACACTCACACGCTCGGGCCTCAACTTTGTCAAGGCCTTCCCACCCATCCGCACGTTGGGTACAGTTGGTTTCATCGCCTCTATGTGGCTTGTGAACAGCGTGTCGTTTGGTCTTAGCGCATCGGCACAGCAGACATACATGCAGCTCGTCGTCTGTGGCGCTATGGGCCTTGTATTGGGATTATACAGTTTCACACTCCCCCAGTGCCCATTGAGTCAGAGCAACGAAAAGAGGAGCCTTGCACAGCGCCTGGGTCTCGACGCCTTTGTACTCTTCAAGTCTAAGACCATGGCCATGTTCTTCATCTTCTCAATGCTTCTCGGCGTGTCATTGCAGATTACAAACGGCTTTGCTACACCATACATCGAGAGCTTCTCAGCAACATCCAACAGCTGGTTTGCCTCAAACCCCACGATGCTCGTATCGCTCTCGCAGATCTCTGAGGCGTTGTGCATCTTGCTCACCTCGTTCTTCCTCATCCGCTTTGGCATCAAGAACGTTATGCTCATCGCGATGTTTGCATGGGTACTACGCTTCGGATTCTTTGGCGTGGGCAGCACAGAGACAACATTTGGAATTATGTTCCTTATACTATCATGCATCGTATATGGTGTAGCCTTCGACTTCTTCAACGTATCGGGTGCGATGTTCGTACAGCAGGAGGCGCCCCAGAGCATGCAGGGCAGCGCACAGGGACTATTCATGCTTATGACCAACGGTATCGGAGCATCTGTGGGCACATGGATTGCAGGCAAAATTGTCAACCACTTCTGCACATGGGAGGGTGGCCACCTTGTTTCACGCCCTGAGTATGCAGATGGCTGGCAGAACACATGGTTCATCTTCGCTGGCTACGCCCTCGTCGTGGCCCTGACATTCATGATACTCTTCCGCTACAAGCACGACCGCAGCAAGATGGCGGACATGACACACTAATAAATAATGATTCAAGGAGGGTGTTTCGCGACACCCTCTCTTATCGACTATGGCACTACAACCCCTGGCCGAGCGCCTGCGTCCACAGAGCCTCGAAGACTACATAGGACAGAAGCACCTCGTGGGTGAGAACGGCGTGTTCCGCAAGTTCATCACCACGGGCAGCGTGCCCTCGTTTATCTTGTGGGGCCCTCCAGGAGTGGGCAAGACGACGCTTGCTAAAATCATCGCCAACACCCTCGACCGCCCATTCTACACCCTCTCGGCCGTGACATCGGGAGTCAAGGAGGTGCGCGAGGTTATAGACAAGGCTAAAAACCAGCATCTCTTCAACGCACGCCCCGCCTTCCTATTTATCGACGAGATCCACCGCTTCAACAAGTCGCAGCAAGATTCACTGCTTGGAGCTGTCGAGCAGGGCGTGGTGACACTCATAGGCGCCACAACCGAGAACCCCTCGTTCGAGGTTATATCGCCACTCTTGAGCCGCTGCCAGGTGTATGTACTTAAGCCCATGGAGGATAGCGAGTTGCAGACACTACTGGACCGCGCACTAACCACAGACACGGAGCTTAAGAAGCGACATATCGAGGTCAAGGAGACCGAGGCGCTATTCCGCTTCTCGGGAGGCGATGCCCGCAAGTTGCTCAACATCCTCGACATCATTGTTGGTGCATCGGACGGCGACATAACAATCACGGATGAGTATGTTACAGAGTGTCTACAGCAGAACATCGCCCTTTATGACAAGTCGGGAGAGCAGCACTACGATGTCATATCGGCATTCATAAAATCGGTACGCGGCAGCGATCCCAATGCAGCAATCTATTACCTCGCCCGCATGCTGGCCGGAGGCGAAGAGCCACGTTTCATAGCACGCCGCCTTGTTATTCTGGCATCGGAGGATGTAGGATTAGCAAACCCTAACGCCCTACTCCTGGCTAATGCCTGCTTCGATACGGTGCATAAAATTGGCATGCCAGAGGCTCGCATCACCCTTGCCGAGACAACCATCTACCTTGCAACAAGCCCCAAGAGTAACTCGGCATACGCAGCCATAAACAAGGCCTTGGCGATGGTAAACAACGACACAACAAACCGTCCCGTGCCACTACACCTACGCAACGCCCCCACTAAACTTATGGGCGACATGGGTTATGGTGCCGATTATAAGTATGCTCATGACTATGCAGGGAACTTCGTGCGACAAGAGTTCCTGCCCGACTCCATCTCGGGTACTCGATTCTATGCCCCCAACGAAGGTAATGCTCAGGAGGCAAAAATCGCAGAGCGCATGCGCGCCCTATGGGGTGACAAGTACGAAAAATAGAGATTAACAACTATACATATATCAAGGCGATGAGAAATATAGCAACTACCCTATTTCTGATGGTATCGGCACTATGCTATGCCCATGCTGCAAACCCCGAATATGTGGTCATCGCATCGGAGGATGTCAACCAAGATAAGGCGTGGCGAGAGGTCGTTAATAAATTAGCCATGAAGCACGATGCAGAGGTTCTCATATTTGCGGAGTCGCCCTGCGAGACTGCAGAGAGCCTACGACAGATACAACCCCGTTATGTCGCTATTGTCGATATGCCCGAAAATATCGGTCGAGACTACGTCATCGAGTTCCACCATGTTAGTCGCGATGTAGATAGCGACATCTATGCCGACTTTATGTGGGGTATTATCACCGGCTACGACGCCGAGGCAGCAATGCGCATGGTTAACAACAGCACCGAGCCTCTCGTCGTAAAGGATGCCGTTGCCACAATCATGGAGCTCAACTCCGCAAAGTGGTTCGACAACTACGCATGGGTTGACGACCACACCAAGGGTCTATGGGGCGAGAAGCGAGGCTTCGATGGCGAGATAGCAACAGGCATGGTAGCTCCCGAAGAGGTATTGACGAAGTTTACGGAGCTATATGCCGAGTATGACCCCGACCTTATCGTAACCGCAGCACACGCCACACAGAAGAACCTCGAGATGCCCTACTCTCTGGGTAACCTCAAGCCACGCAATGGCAAGCTCTATGCCGAGGATAGATTTACGGGCGAGGAGTGGGACTTGAAGGAGTCGGGCAAGCGCCGCATATATACGGCTGTGGGTAACTGCCTTATTGGCGATATGAACAACACCAAGGAGAGCATGGCAGTAGCATGGATGAATGGCTCAAATGCAGCTACGATGGTTGGCTATGTCGTTACCACATGGCATGGCCGCAATGGCTGGGGAGCCCTCAAGTATTGGGTGTCGAACCCCGAGCGCTACACCTTGGCAGAGGCGGTATATATCAACCAGCAGGACCTCATTCATCAGCACAACGAGTGGACACCTGCACTCCTTGACGAGCGTTACAACTACTGCGAAGGCTTCATGCAGGAGTTCACAACGGCTGCTGACCGCGTTTCGGATGTTGTGGGCCACGAGATTGACTTCGACAATGCCCAAGACTGGGATATGCTGGGCTTCTGGCATGACCGCGATGTCTTGGTATACTATGGCGACCCCAAGTGGGAGGTACGCCTGCAGAGCGCTGGCGAGCAGGACTACACCGTAACTGCTAAGCGCAAGGGTAAGCGCTACACGGTGACAATCACCACGGGCGAGAACTTCAGCATGGAGAAGATGCGTGGCGACAAGTTTAAGCAGGAGCACGTCCTCGACCTACCATTTAGCTACATCTTCCCCGAGAGGTTGAAGAGCCCCAAGTTGGCGGATGACAGATGGAGCAATGCGGTTGTTGACGAGAACTTCCTACTCATCTATGACACCGAGTTCGAGCCATCGTCAACCTACGAGATTGTCCTCAAGACGAAGTAATCAGCCACATATAAGAACATCTGGCATGACAAAATGTCAGTATTTCCATAATTTTGGCATAAGCAACGCTTTGGCACAGAGATTGCCACAACAAACGACTAAAACAGAAAATAGTATTAAAACATAAAAACAAAGAAAAAACTATGGCAGTAAAACCGCTTTCAGATCGCGTATTGGTTAAGCCCAATCCCGCAGAGGAGAAGACCGCAGGTGGACTCTTCATCCCCGACACAGCAAAGGAGAAGCCCTTGATGGGCAAGGTTGTGGCAGTAGGCCCTGGCACAGCAGAGATTAAGATGGAGGTTAAGGTTGGCGACACCGTAATGTATGGCAAGTACGCTGGCACAGAGCTCCACTATGAGGGTGAGGACTACCTCGTTATGAAGCAGGCAGACATTATTGCAGTTATTGACTAACGCAATTAGTAAACAGCAATTAGTAATAAAAAAGGAGGTCGTTAAATTTTATTTCGAGGCTATTTGTTAACTATTTTTTTAGTTTATTTTGACTTACTGCTTGAAGATAATAGCGGGCTATTTTCAAAAGTAGCAAGACAAAAGAAGCAAAAAAGAGTAACAAAGAGACCGAAACATATCGATAGCGACCACTGAAACACTTTTATAATAAAATTTATAAGACCGACAAAATATGGCAAAGGAGATTAAATATAACGTAGAGGCTCGCGAGCTTTTGAAGGAGGGCGTTGACGCTCTATGCAACGCCGTTAAGGTAACCCTCGGACCTAAGGGTCGCAATGTGATCATCGACAAGAAGTTCGGTGCTCCCCACGTAACTAAGGATGGTGTAACCGTTGCCAAGGAGGTGGAGCTCGAGGATACATTCGCAAACATGGGTGCACAGATGGTGCGCGAGGTAGCGTCAAAGACTAACGACGACGCTGGTGACGGTACCACAACAGCTACCGTTCTTGCACAGTCACTCATCTCTGTGGGTATTAAGAACGTAACTGCAGGTGCTAACCCCATGGACCTCAAGCGCGGTATCGACGCTGCGGTAGCTAAGGTCGTAGAGTCACTCAAGGCACAGAGCCAGGTTGTTGGCTCAGACATCGACAAGATTGAGCAGGTAGCAACAATCTCCGCTAATAACGACTCAAAAATTGGTAAGCTCATCGCTGAGGCTATGGCTAAGGTAAACAACGAGGGCGTAATCACCGTTGAGGAGGCAAAGGGTACTGAGACTCACGTAGACGTTGTTGAGGGTATGCAGTTCGACCGCGGTTATATCTCAGCATACTTCATCACCGACACTGAGAAGATGGAGGCACAGCTCGACAAGCCATACATCCTTATCACCGACAAGAAGGTATCGACTATGAAGGAGATTATGGGCATCCTTGAGCCCGTGGCACAGAGCGGTCGTTCACTCCTCATCATTGCTGAGGATGTTGACGGCGAGGCATTGTCAGCATTGGTTGTTAACAAGCTCCGCGGCACACTTAAGATTGCTGCATGCAAGGCTCCAGGCTTCGGCGACCGCCGCAAGGAGATTCTTGAGGATATTGCAACACTTACAGGTGGTACCGTTATCTCAACTGATAAGGGCATGAAGATCGAGGATGCAGGCCTTGAGGCTTTGGGTACAGCCGATAAGGTAACGCTCAACAAGGAGAATACCACTATAGTTGACGGTGCTGGTTCAAAGGAGGCTATCGCAGCTCGCGTACAGCAGATTCGCGCATCTATCGAGAATGCAACATCGGACTACGACCGCGAGAAGCTGCAGGAGCGCTTGGCTAAGTTGGCTGGTGGCGTTGCCGTTCTCTACGTTGGTGCTGCCACTGAGGTTGAGATGAAGGAGAAGAAGGATCGCGTAGACGACGCCTTGGCAGCTACACGCGCTGCCGTTGAGGAGGGTATCGTTCCTGGTGGTGGTGTAGCATACATCCGCGCCGTAGAGTGCCTCGAGGGCATGAAGGGCGAGAACGACGACCAGACAACAGGTATCCAGATCGTTAAGCGCGCTATCGAGGAGCCATTGCGCCAGATCGTTGCCAACGCCGGTGGCGAGGGCTCGGTTGTGGTTAACAAGGTTAAGGAGGGCACAGGCGCCTTCGGCTACAACGCTCGCGACGACCGCTACGAGGATATGCTCGCTGCAGGTATCATCGATCCAACTAAGGTATCACGCGTG
>JAGCLX010000057.1 GCA_017646785.1 Alistipes sp. | reverse complement strand
CCTCGCTCTCATCGCAGCTATAGTTTGGTATCTCATCAGAGCGTACGAAGCGGTCTGTGCGGTCAACTCCCAAGGAGCCGTCGTTATATACCTTGCTTAGGAACTTACCTGCTATAGGCAAGGCTATACGCGAGCCATCTGCATTCTTGGTGAAGTGGATGCCGTTCTGCTCGCCACCAACCCATACGCCCATGACAAGGTTGGGGACAACGCACATAAACCACGCATCGACATTGTCGTTAGTAGTACCCGTCTTGGCTGCCATCTCCACATCGTTGAACTTGAACTCGTAGAGCATGCGACGAGCAGTACCCATCGTCACCACGCGTTGCATCATGGTGATGGCGGTGTAGGCTACACGCTTAGAGAGCACATCCTCGGTCTTTGGTGTGAATGAGGCAAGCACATTGCCCTGGTTATCCTCGATGCGGGTAACAAATATCGGGTCGATATGTACGCCCTGATTTGCAAAGGTTGAGTATGCCGAAGCCATCTCAAAGGCGTTGCTATCGTAGGAGCCTATACATAGCGCTGCAACAGGGTCTATATAGCTTTTGATGCCGATGTCGTGGATAAACTCCGCTACGGCCTCAGGACGCTTAGCCTGCTTCATAATCCATGCTGAGTAGTTATTACGGCTATTTGCCAAGCCCCAGTAGAGTGGATTGACACCTGTGTACTCAACCTCAGAAGCCTCCTTAGGCGACCATATACCCGCAGGGGTCTCAATAGAGACAGGGACATTAGGCACTGGGGTGCAGGGCGATAGACCAAGGTGGTCGATGGCAAAGGTGTAGATGAAAGGCTTGGCAGTAGAGCCTACCTGACGCTTACCCTGTGTGGCGGCATCGTACTTAAAGTAGCGATAGTCGGGGCCTCCAATGTAGGCACGCACATAGCCCGTGGTGGGGTCTATGGCAACGAACGATGCACGCATAATCTTCATGTAGTGGACAACAGAGTCTCGTGGTGTGAGCACTGTGTCGCGTACACCATTGAAGGTGAAGACGCGCATAGAGGCTGGGTTCTTGAAGGATGCCCTAATCTCCTTCTCCGAAGCTCCTGCCTTGCTCATATTACGCCAACGCTCTGTCTGACGCACCGCCTCGTCAATCTTAGCATCCGACTCCTCCTTAGTGAGGTCGGGGAAGAGAGAGCCTCCGCGGCTCTTTATCTGCGCCTCCATGCGTGGCTGCACAAGCTCTGCCATATGCTCTCTGAGTGCCTCCTCGGCGTAGCGTTGCATGCGGGCATCCACCGTAGTGTATATCTTTAGACCGTCACGGTAGATATCGTAAGGCTCACCATTGGCTTTAAGGTTCTTGAAGCACCAGCCATAGATAGGGTTCTCGTTATACTCCTTAAGAGCCTGCTCATAGTCCCACTTCGTGTAGTAGTTGCGGCGCTCAGGCTCCTTGGCCATCATCGTGCGGCGAACAAACTCCCTAAAGTAGGTCGCTGTACCCTCATTGTGGGCATCAGCAGCACGGCGGTAGCGGCTAAGGTCGATAGGTAGAGCCTTGAGCGAGTCCGCCACATCGCGGCTGATAGCTCCTGCAGCTGCCATACGGTCGAGAACGGTGTTGCGACGCTCGCGGGCACGCTCGTTGGGCTCGCCACGCTTCAGCGGTGCGTAGGTACCTGGTGCCTTGACCTGACCCGCAATAACTGCCGCCTCCTCGATATTTAGGTCACAAGGTTCCTTGCCGAAGAAGTTGTTTGCTGCCGACTTAATGCCGAAGTTGGAGTTGGAGAACTCCACGGTGTTGAGGTACATGGCGACAATCTCCTCCTTGGTGTAGTTATACTCGAGCTGTGTGGCGATGACATACTCCTGTGCCTTAGCTGCCAGCGTGCCAGCATTGCCCTGCAAGCCCTCCTTATTGCGGCGAGTCTTGTAGAGGTTCTTGGCAAGCTGCTGGGTTATGGTGCTACCACCACCCTGTCCCGACTGTCGCAAAAGAACGGTCTTGATACCTGCGCGAGCGGTAGCTATGAAGTCGATGCCTGCATGGTCGAAGAAGCGTACATCCTCCGTAGCGAGGAGCGCGGCAACGATAGTGGGAAGTTCGTGGTCGTCAATGGTGAGCCAATGCTCCTTGTCTGCCGAGAAGAGCTCCTCGTAAGAGAGGTATGTTCTATTCTCGATGAAGTAGTTACCTATGACCTCACCATCGGCAGAGTATATCTGTGTTGCAAGGTTGGTCTTAGGGTTTTCCAACTCCTCGAAGGTGGGCATGGGACCAAGTATCTCGCTGCCCGCGAGGATGAAGAGTGTTGTGAGGGCAACCACACCAAGTAGGGTGATTGACCACATGGCAAGGATGATGCTTCGGCGTAGTGAGAAGCCTCGCTTAGGTTTGTTATTGCTCTTTGTTGACATATCTAAAGTCTATTTTTTGCTTAAAAAGGTAGTCCTAACTGTATGGAGTAGAACGGATGCTCTGACCTATATGGGTCAAAGTGTACACGCCTATATAACGAGAACTGCGCCGATATTGTTGCAGCCTCAGGCATCGCCAAGACATTAAAGTCGATACCTACATCCAAACCGTAGGAGCCTATGTGGCGTCTGAAGTTGATGACATCACCTGTCTGGGCGTTGAATGCCGAGCGGGTGAATGAGGCGTAGTCAGAGCCTATGTTGAGGCGTATGCGCTTGATATATAGGATGCCACGGATGCCTCGCTCAGGGTAGAGGAGTGGCATGTGGTAGTTCAGCGAGGTCGCTGTATAGTTGTTGTTGGAGATGTCGTACGACGAGAAGCCTCGTGGTAGTAGGCGTGTGGAGCGGAACGAGAGGTCCGAGAGGACATTCTTCGAGTGGAAGCCTCCGAGAGAGTTCTGATACGACGCCTCCATGCTGAGGGAGTGGTGCTTGAGGATGCCCGGCACATAGAGTTTGCCGTAGAGCACTATGAGGTGCCCCATATTGTCGTTGGTAGGGTTGAGCGTGTAGCTACCCTGCGCCACAACACCAAAAGGTGGGGCGAAGTCCCTATGAGCCTGACGAACATAGTCCTGGAAGGTGATGCCCATGGAGAGCTGGTGTACACCCTCAGAGTAGCCGAGCTTGCGGATGTTGGAGAGCTTTCCTCCGCCATAGCTTATCTTGCTCACATTGGCGGTCATGCCGTTGGAGAAGTTCCACGATGTAGAGAGGGCGAGTTGTCGAGTGTGGTAGCCGCGCTGCATGAGTATTGGTAGTGTAGCTCCCACGCTCAGGGCGTAGTACCTGCCCAACTCAGGGCTGTCGGGGAAGACTATCTCCTGTGTCATAGGGTTGTACATATAGACCCTGTGTAGATTCTGCCTACCTCCGTAAGTGCCTCTAATCCACAGGTTAAGACCTAAGCCATGGTAGCGCACCAAACCCTTAAATACCGAGCCCTCCTCGTGGTTCCAACCGTAGGAGAGGAAGCCCTCGGTTGTGGAGAGGATGTTCTGCGACATTATCGTACCACCGAGGTTAAAGGCTATCGACTGCTCCTCGGTAAGGGCATAAGGGTCGTAGGAGAGCGGTGCCCAGCTGTGAATGTTGAACATGTGCCCAAACTTATTGAAGCGCTTGGGCTGTGTATGGCTAAGAAGGCTGTCAGCCTTGATGCTATCGAAGCGTAGTGTGTCGATATTGACCACATCCCAAGCCTTACCCTCAGGGAGTAGGTTCTTAGGTGGGCTGGGGCGGTAGAAGACCTCCTGGCGGGAGGTTTCAATATCTTGCATCACAGGGAGGTAGCCACGACGGTCGTAGGAGGTGGCGACAACGCGCCTATCGTCGTATGGCATAGGGTCGAATGAGCCATAGCGCGACTGCGAGATGCGATACTCCTTGTCCTCTGTAAGGTCGTAGTAGTGTAGCTCATCAAGCCCCGAACT
>JAGCLX010000056.1 GCA_017646785.1 Alistipes sp. | reverse complement strand
ATGCGCCGTGTGGGCTTTAATCCCTACAATGGCGAGTTCAAGAAGATATTTCGCAAGGCACGCCCATACGATATTGAGCGTTGGCAGGAGGCTATAGCCCTTGAGCATGAGACGATGATTGCCTCACGCCAGATAGCTGCCGATATGGGTCTTGATATGAAGATTGGAGATGTTGAGTATCAGGGAGATAAGCTCAAGGCTATCTTCTACTACATCGCCGACCAGCGTGTCGACTTCCGCGAGCTTATCAAGGTTTTTGCCGAGCGTTTCCATATCCGTATCGAGATGAAGCAGATTGGTGCGCGTCAGGAGGCGGGGCGCATAGGCGGTATTGGTGCTTGTGGCAGGGAGCTATGTTGTGCCTCGTGGATGCCAAGTTTTTCGAGCGTGACAACAAATGCTGTGCGCATGCAGGAGATATCACTCAACCCTCAAAAGCTTGCAGGTCAGTGTTCTAAGTTGAAGTGTTGCCTTATGTATGAGTACGACACATACGCAGATGCGCGCCGTACCATACCACGCTTGCGTGAGCCACTTCTAACCCTCGATGGCGAGTATCACCTTATCAAGATTGACCCATTGGCAGGTACGATGTCGTTCTCTACAAGCAAGAACACCATTGCCAACCTCACGACTATCTCTACCGAGCGTGTAAAGGCGGTGTTGGCTATGAACCGTGCGGGCGAGAAGCCTGAGTCGCTTATGGGTAGCGAAGAGGAGCAGGTGGCAGTAGAGCCTACATACCACAGCGCGGAGGATAGCATCGACCGCTTCGATGGCAAGAGTCGTCGCAATAAGCGTAATAAGCGCAATAGAGGTCGCGTAAAGCCTGCCGTGGCAGAGGATGCAGAGCCTCAGAGCGAGGGCGAACAGAAGCAACCTCGTGAGCCAAAGGAGAATAGGGAGCCAAGAGAACCACGCGAGCCAAAAGAGCCACGCGAAAATAGAGAGAACAGAGAGCCAAGAGAACAGCGAGAGAATAGAGAGCCACGCGAGCGCGGTGAGCGTCGTGGTCGCTACAATCGTGGTCGTCGTCGTCCACGCCACGAGGGGGCAGATAACGGAGGAAATAACGGCGAAAATAGATAGCGATGAGGGGTATCTTAGGGTATATAACAGCTATGGCGGTGATGCTCATAGTGGCGGGCTGTGGCACGGCAAAGCGCAGTGTCGAGATGCACGACACGGAGCATAGCGAGTGGCGCGAGTATGAGGATTTCTACTACGACAATAGCGACACCCTCTCCAAGCGTGATATATCTGTTGTGGTGCGCTATAGCATGGGCTATGTAGCTGATTCTGTGGCACTAAACATCTTGTGCATATCTCCCGACTCGTTAGTTGTGGAGGAGTCGTTCACGCTCCATATACCTCATCTGTCGGATATGCGCCCAGAGGTGCAACACTTCCCCTATCGTAGCAATGTGGTGCTTGCAAAGCGCGGGCGTTACCACTTCAGACTACGCCCCAGAGAGGCTGTGGAGGGTATATCTTCGGTAGGTTTGATGATAAGCGAATAGAGATAAATAGCAATGGGAAAGGATAAACTAAGAAAATTTGCTGAGAACCTCACCTTCAAGTGTATGGTTCAGCCAGAGTTTGATGATATATTTCATAAGGACCACCCACTAAAGGGTAAGTGGCACAAGGAGTTCTTCCACAACGACAACCCAATAATCCTGGAGCTTGGTTGTGGCAGAGGTGAGTACACCGTGGCACTTGCTGAGCGTAACCCCGATAAGAACTACATCGGCATCGATATTAAGGGTGCGCGTATGTGGCGTGGTGCTAAGACCGCTACGGAGCGTGGCATGGAGAATGTGGGCTTTGTGCGTACACGCATAGAGTTCATCCGTTCATTCTTTGCCGAGGGCGAGATTGCGGAGATATGGATTACCTTCCCCGACCCACAACTTAAGAGCCGCCGTGCTAAGAAGCGTCTGACATCGCCACTCTTCCTTGCCGACTATAAGCGTATGCTCGCCGAGGATGGTGTTATCAACCTTAAGACCGACTCTAAGCACCTATACAACTACACCGCAGCGGTTATCGAGCGCTTGGGTCTTAATGCCGAGGTTCAGAATGATGATATCTATGGCTCGGGCTATGCTGATGAGGTGCTTTCGGTGAAGACTGCCTACGAAACGAAGTTCGTGGCTATGGGTCTGCCTATCACCTACACGCGTTTCAGCCTCGCAGGGTGCGATAATTTTGAGTATTTCGATTGGGAGGGCGATGATATCCTCGAAAAGGATGCCGAGGAGAACCGCACAAAAGCGTTTTAACTATGGGAAAGAGAAGAAAGGACTACCCTCTAATCGAGGGCTTGGAGATAACCACCCTTGCTGCCGAGGGTAAGGCTATGGGTAAGGTCGACAATCAGGTGGTCTTTGTGCCTATGACCGTGCCGGGCGATGTTGTCGATGTGCAGATACGCAAGCATCACCGCCGTTTTATGGAGGGTGTCGTGGTGCGCTATGTTGAGAAGTCACCACTTCGCGTGGAGCATTTTTGTCAGCACTTTGGCGTATGTGGTGGCTGTAAGTGGCAGAACCTCCCATACGAGGAGCAACTTAAGCAGAAGACCAAGCAGGTCGAGGATCAGCTTGTGCGTATTGGTCACCTTGATATTCCTGAGGTGCGCCCATGCTTAGGCTCTGAGCGTACACGCGAGTACCGCAATAAGTTGGAGTTTACCTTCGCCGATAAGCGTTGGCTTACATACGAGGAGATTGCCGAGGGTGGCGATATAGAGCCACAGCCTGCTGTGGGCTTCCATATCCCTGGTTGCTTCGATAAGGTCCTCGATATCGAGAAGTGCCACCTTCAGGTGGACCTCTCAAACCGTATTCGCCTTGCTACTAAGGCTTTCTGCGTGGAGAATGGCTACTCGTTCCACAATGCTAAGGCGCATGAGGGTCTTATGCGTACTATGGTTATCCGCACAGCCTCTACAGGCGAGGTTATGGTTATCGTGGTGTTTAACGAGAACGACAAGGAGCGCATCAACGCCCTTATGTCCTACCTACAGCGCGAGTTCCCAGAGATTACATCGTTGATATATATGGTTAACGACAAGTGGAACGACTCGTTGGGTGACCGCGAGCCTATATGCTTTGCGGGTAAGGACCATATCATCGAGGAGATGGAGGGTCTACAGTTCAAGGTCGGCCCAAAGTCATTCTATCAGACCAACTCCGAGCAGGCATACGAACTATATAAGGTTACACGCGAGTTCGCCGAACTTAAGGCGGATGATACCCTCTACGACCTCTATACAGGTACGGGTACTATTGCCAACTTCTGCGCCCGCCACGCTAAGAGGGTTGTGGGTGTGGAGTATGTGCCTGAGGCTATCGAGGATGCGGTCATCAACTCACAGCTCAACGGCATCGACAATACGGTATTCTATGCTGGCGATATGAAGGATGTTATCAGCGATGAGTTTATTGAGCGCAATGGTCGCCCCGATGTTATCATCCTCGACCCACCGCGTGCTGGTGTCGATGAGCGCGTATTGGAGGTTATCAAGCGTGCAGCACCTGAGCGTATGGTATATGTAAGTTGCAACCCATCAACTCAGGCTCGCGACCTTGCGATACTTAGCGATATGTACGAAATCCTCGCCGTGCAGCCTGTGGATATGTTCCCACACACGCACCATGTAGAGAATGTCGTGAAGCTACGACTTAGAACTATATAATATATATAAGTATAAGGGGATGACTTAGCGGTCATCCCCTCTTTCGTTTGTGGTATCTGCGACGCATATTAAACTGAAAGGTAAGGTGTCTGCGACGCATATATAAAATTTATGCGAAGCATACCTAACCTTTCAGTTTTCACTTTTCAGTTTTCACTTTAGAAGGCCTTGCCGATGCCAAGGAAGTCCTCAGCCTTCAATGCTGCGCCACCGATAAGACCGCCGTCAACATTCTCCTTAGAGAAGATCTCTGCGGCGTTAGATGGCTTGCATGAGCCACCATAGAGGATTGGGCACTCCTCAGCCTTAGCACCAAACTTCGCACGAAGCACCTCGCGGATGTAGGCGTGAATCTCCTCTGCCTGCTCTGCAGTTGCAGTCTTGCCTGTGCCGATAGCCCAAACTGGCTAGTAGGCGATAACAAGCTTTGCAAACTGCTCCTCAGTAAGGTTGAACACAACCTCCTCGAGCTGCTGCTTGCACACCTCAAAGTGGCGGTTAGCCTCACGCTCCTCAAGGTTCTCGCCAACGCAGTAGATAGGAATAAGGTTGTTCTCGTAGGCACGAGCCATCTTCTTATTCAATGTTTCAGATGTCTCGCCATAGTACTGGCGGCGCTCTGAGTGGCCCAAGATAACATACTCGCAACCGAGTGCAGCAATCATCTCTGCAGATACCTCACCAGTGTATGCTCCCTTAGTCTCAGTAGCGCAATCCTGAGCGCCAACAGCGATATTTGTACCCTTGAGAGTCTCCACAACACTCTGCAAGTGTGTGAATGGAGGACATACGATGAAATTCACTGAGTCGCAAACCTCACCCTTACCAGCAGCAACACCCTTTGCAAGTGCAACACCCTCCGCAGGGAGTGTGTTCATCTTCCAATTACCCGCAACAATCTTCTTTCTCATAGTATTTATTTTCTTTATTGTATTATTAATTACTCGGTCTTCTGTGCCTCAATCCATGCCTTTACATCTGCTGTAGGCAAGCCGAGCTTGTTCTTCTTGTTGAAACCGCAGAGGTCGTTGAAGAGCTTCATGCCACCAGTCTGGGCGGTGTTCTTGAATGCCTCAAGTGTGATGTAGCCCATCTTCTGGATTACGGCAACCCACTCCTGTGGAATACCAGCCTCGGT
>JAGCLX010000055.1 GCA_017646785.1 Alistipes sp. | reverse complement strand
GAGGGCATCAAGGCTAACGAGGAGCAGTGCTTGAAGTATGTTAAGGATAGCTTCGGTATTGTAACAGCTCTTAACCCAATCATCGGCTACAAGAACTCTACAAAGATTGCGAAGAAGGCTATGGCTACAGGTGGCCGCGTGTACGACATCGTACTCGAGGAGGGCATCCTTACTAAGGAGGAGCTCGACACTATTCTCGCACCTGAGAATATGATTAAGCCTGTGAAGCTTGATATCAAGCCTCGCCGATAATTTCTTGTGATAGTGGCGCGTTAGCGGCACAACACTAAAAGTAAACCACCCAGGGCTGTACATCAAAGTACTATCCCTTGGGTGGTTTCTTTTGTGATGCACCACTACCACACCACTCTGACAAGAAATTTAGTCAGTGCACTTCCGACACGCTCATTCATTTTTCAAAACAGATAAAAGAAAAGCCCCGATTTTATCGGGACTTTTTTTGTTAGTGCGTGAACACCTTGCCAAGCTGCGCCTCCTGCTTTTCATAGGCGAGGCGCGAGGTGGTGGGATACTTCAACGCATCAAGCTCCTTGACAGCATCCTCAATATCGCGCAGCAACATATCCGCCATATCGCGTGACATACCCTGGCGCACCACGATGCGCATGACAATCATATCCTCGATGCTCTTGGGCATTGAGTATGCAGGCACCATCCATCCCGACTGCTGCAAGCGCGCCTGGAGATCGTATAGTGTCCACTTTGCCGTCTTATTGTAGTTGTCATTCATCATCCACACAAATAGCGGGTTCACGACCTCATCTGCATAGTTCTGGAAGCAGTGCATCTCGCCAATGCGCTTGTGGCAGTACTTGGCAATCTCCATAGAGTTGTTGTGTATTGCCTCATAGCCCTTGCGACCAAGGCGTATGAAGTTATAGTACTGACCGAGCACCTGCGCTGCGGGACGCGAGAAGTTGAGGCCCACCTGCGTAACCTCGGCACCGAGGTAGTTGACCGAGAAGCTCATCTCCTCTGGCAAGTAGCTCTTATCGCGCCACACAACCCAGCCGAGGCCTGGATATACAAGGCCAAACTTATGACCCGAGGTCGAGATGGACACCACCCACTTGAGCCTAAAGTCCCACTTGTGGTGAGGCTTGATAAATGGGAGGATGAAGCCGCCCGATGCACCATCCACATGGATAGGGATGTTGTAACCCGTATGTGAGTTATACTTATCGAGCGCCTTATCCAACGCCTCGATATCGTCATTAAGACCCGTCCACGTCACACCAGCAATGCCCACCACACATATGGTATTCTCATCACACAGCTTAATGGCGTCCTCGGGGCAGAGAGTACGTTTCTCGCGCGTTAGGGGCACCTGACGGAGCTCTATCTGCCAAAGTTTGCAGAACTTCTCCCACACAACTTGCAGACCTGTGCTAATCACAAGGTTTGGCTTATCTACGGGTTTACCCTCCTTAATGCGGCGGTGACGCCAGCGCAACCATGCCGATACACCTCCAAGCATGCAGGCCTCAGACGAGCCAATGCCAAGGGCGCCCGTCTTTGAGTCACTCGCCTCGGGGCTATGCCAAAGGTTGGCGATGATGTTTATACAACGCGACGCCATCACCGCCACACGGGGATACTCCGTCTGGTCGATGTAGTTGATGGCTATAGCCTCGTTCATAAGGCGCGTAGCATGATCATCCATGTAGGTCGTTACAAATGTTGCAAGATTTAGCTGTGGCTGCGTCTCTATTGCCGCCTCATCCTTAACCATGCGATATGCAATCTCGGGCATGGTCATATCTTCAGGAATTGTTGTTGTTGGAGCTGGTCGGAGCATCTCCTCCGAGCCATATACAGCCGCTGTGGCCGTAGAGCATCTCTTTTCGTTCATAGGTATATGGTTTAAAAGTTATGTACACCCACAACAGACACAAACCATGCCACCGATGCCCCACCTCCAACACATGAGAGGGATAACAAGAAAGGTATATAAAAAAAGCAGCGGTAACCTTTCGATTACCGCTTTGTGACTCCGCCAGGATTCAAACCTGGAACCGCTTGATCCGTAGTCAAGTACTCTATTCAGTTGAGCTACGGAGCCATTGCTTTGTGATTGCGAGTGCAAAGGTACTACATTTTTTTATATCTGCAAATAATTTTGTAACTTTTTTCAAAAAAAATGCGACGATTTTCACCGCCGCATTTCTTTACTATTGTGTATCAACACTTTACTCAATGTACTCAGAGAGCACTTTTTCAACATCTTCTCCTCGTAATTGTGTTGCAACAATCTCACCCGAGGGCGAAATCAAGAAATTAGAGGGAATATACTGCACGCCATAGTCTGAAGCAGCCTTACTCTTATTGCCGTCATAACCCCACACATTGACCCATGTCATAGAATTATCCTTCACAAATTTCCTCCAGCCACCATCACGACCAGGACCGCATAGCGACACGCCATAGATCTCCAAACCCTTTGACGCATACTTCGCATATGCCTCTCTAAGGTAGGGAATCTCCTGACGACATGGACCACACCACGTAGCCCAAAAGTCAACAAGAACCCATTTACCCTCCTCCAAGAGATCAGATACTGCAATGGTCTTACCGCTTACATCCGTAAGTTTGATATCTATATACTTATCACCAACCTCTGGGGCTCCGGTTGAAGCAAATGCTGCGCCCATGCCCAATACGACAATGGCACACATCATAGCTAAAAATCTTTTCATAGCAGTACCTATCTATATAATATTACTTAATATGCTCAGCAAGTATCTTCTCGATCTCCTCACCACGCAAATTCTTAGCCACGAGCTTACCCTCGGGAGAGTACAAGAAGTTTGCAGGGATAGCATTTACATTAAGGTGCTCAGCAACACTCCACTTACCCTCTTTGTCGGTACCCCAAACGTTAACCCATGTCATGCCATTCTGCTTGACAAAGTCCTGCCAACGCTGCTCGTTGCCATTGTTATCGAATGTCACACCATAGATCTCAAGACCCTTAGGTGCAAACTTCTCATATGCCTTAACGAGGTGGGGAATCTCACCACGGCAAGGACCGCACCATGTAGCCCAGAAGTCTACCAACACCCACTTACCACTCTTGCACAACTCCGCCACGCTGATGATGTTACCCTCAGCATCAGGGAGCTGAAGATCCTTAAGCTCTGCGCCGATAGCTGTGTTTACTGAATTCTCCACATGCTTCACAGCCTCCTTGTAGAGTAGCAAGTGGTCAAACTCACCATCGAGCATGCCCACAAGCTCCGCATAACGTGCATCCTCGCCACCAAACATTGCGTAGTACTGCAAAAGATACACCGAAGCTGCGCTATTGTTATGCTCAACAACATAGCTATCAATATAGTTGAGCATATCCTGCTCAGTAGTTGTCTCACCATTCATAAGCTCAATAAAGCCCGCCATTGCAGCCTTAAGCTCCGCATGAAGTGCTGAGCCATCAAAAGACAAGTCGCCAGTCTCCTGGTCACATGTCACAGTCATATCGTTGCCATCGCTAACAACCATAGCCACAGCCTCACCATTAATCATGAAAGATGAGAACTGAGCACCTTCGATATTGGTGTTAAGCACACATGTCATGTCCTCACCAAGCGTAGCCTCAGCTGCTGACTCCTGCTCACCCATAACTACAACTGCAATCGTAGCACCAGGCTCAACACCTGCAATACCATTGAGGTCTACATTAATTGTAATACCCTTATCGCCCTCATCATTCTGAGCTGCACCACCGCAAGCCACCATGGCAGCCATTGCGAGGATTGTAAAAATTTTTTTCATCGTTATTAATTAGTTTTTAGGTTTATACTCTACTTAACGCTGTCACACAGCCTTTATTATCTAACGTTTCACTCTGTCGGGGTTCGACTTTATGAACGACTCCCACGACGAACTACCCTTTCGCGACTTCGCATCGCCACCCAAGCCCTTGCGTTTTTCGCCCACCGTAGCTCGCGTAAGCACATTAGAGGTCGTGAACCAGTGGCACAGCGCCACAGCCATGCCATCCGTTGCATCGAGCCTACGGGGTTGATAGTCGGTCGAGAGTATAGAGTTTATGATGGTTGCCACCTGTTGCTTCGATGCCGAGCCTCGACCCGTAATCGCCTGTTTGATGCGCATCGGGGCATACTCCTCTATCGCAATATCCTTCGACACGCTGAGCACAGCCGCAATAGCCACACCCTGCGCACGACCAAGCTTGAGCATAGACTGGACATTCTCGCCAAAGAATGGGGACTCGAAGGCCACCTCCGCAGGTCGATATGTCTCTGTAAGGTTGCGCACACGCTCGAAGATGTAGGCGAGCTTGTGATGAGCATCCTCCATCTTGTGCATATCTATCTCGCCCATGACCAATGCCTCGGGCTTGCCGCCACGAATCTCGATAACGCCATAGCCCATATAGTTGGTACCTGGGTCGATGCCCATTATGCGCAACGGAGTCTCCACACTACTTCTCCTCTACCTTTACAAGGCGCTTCTCCAACTCGCGCAACTTTAGCGACATCTCGGGAAGGTTCTTAAACACAGCAAACGATCGGTGATACTGCACACCAGGAAGCGCTGGAGAACCGAAGCGAATCTCACCATCGGGCACACTCTTATCAAGGCCACTCTGTGAGCCAATTTTACAGTTGTTGCCCACGGTGATGTGATCCGCAAAGCCCACCTGACCACCGACAAAGCAGTTAGAGCCAATTTTTGTTGTACCCGCGATGCCCACCTGCGCTGACATAACTGTGTTAGAACCGATTTGCACGTTGTGACCCACCTGGATAAGGTTATCGAGCTTAACACCTGAGCGGATGATTGTAGAGTCGGTCTTTGCGCGGTCAACACATGTGTTGGCTCCGAGCTCCACATTATCCTCGATGATAACGTTACCCAACTGAGGTATTTTAGCAAATGTGCCATCCTCCTTCGGTGCGAAGCCAAAACCATCAGCGCCAATGACCACACCCGCATGTATAATGCAATTCTTACCCACTACGCAACCCTCGTAGATCTTCACGCCGGGATATAGTTTCGTGCCCTCTCCGATGGTCACATTGTCACCAATATAGCACTGAGGATATATCTGCACGTTAGCGCCGATCTTCGCAGTACCCTCAATAACCGTAAAGTCGCCAATAAAGCAGTTATCACCCACCTCTGCGCCATCGTGAATTGAGGCGAGCTTAGACACACCCGTCTTGCGGGGGCGTGTAGCGTTATACATCTCGAGAAGGTTGAGCACACAAGCACCCACATTCTCCACCTTTATAAGCGTCGTCTTAACCTCATCCTTAGGCTCGAAAGTATTGTCAACAAGTACGATAGAGGCCTCGGTGGTGTATACATACTGCTCATACTTAGGATTTGTAAGGTAGGCCAACGAGCCAGCCTTACCGCCATCTATGGATGATACTGTTGAAACTGTGGCGTTCTTATCGCCCACGACTGTGCCGTTCAAAAGTCCGGCAATCATCTCTGCTGTAAACTGCATGATATATCTCTTTTTTTAGTTATTCACTGATGTTAAGGTACTCCTCAAGTTTTACACCCTCAGGAAGGAGCGCATCTATGTTGTGACCAAAGGCGTGTAGCTCACGTACCAGCGACGAACTGATATGCTCCACCTCCACAGGCACAAGTACAATCACCGTCGACAAATCACCATAGATTGCTCTATTTGCATTGGCGATGGTACGCTCATAGTCGAAATCGGTGATGTTACGCACACTACGTATCATTGCCACAGCACCCACACGGCGTGCCTCATCTCCCGTAAGCGTAGTATATGTCGTAACCTCCACGCGTGGGTTGTTCTCATAGACCTTCTCGATGATGGCCTTGCGCGCCTCGACGGGCAAAAAGCCACGCTTGAGCGTATTGTAACCTATAGCCACGACAACCTTATCGAAGAGTTTAAGAGCCTCGTCAACCACAGCCTCATGACCTCGCGTGAATGGATCGAACGACCCAGGAAAAATTGCAACTCGCTGCATACCTTAATAATGTATAGTCTGCAAAGTTAATAAAAAAAGATGATGATTGTATAATGGGGGTGATAAATTTATCACTGATAGGTATAAATAAAAAAAAGAACAGTCTTTCAACTGTTCTTTTTTCTGGTGCCCAGGACGAGACTCGAACTCACACGGGCTAATGCCCACCACCCCCTCAAAGTGGCGTGTCTACCAATTTCACCACCTGGGCAATTCCTTAATTGCGAGTGCAAAGGTAGTAACTATTTTCTAATCTGCAAACTTTTTCTCACTTTTTTTTCTATAAAAAGATAGCTCGATAACTAAGTGTTTGTTATCGAGCTATTTACATGTGATGTTTTTTTATCTCATCTTATAGGCCAAACGCCTGCTTGATGTTATCCACCTCATCGAGTTTCTCCCATGAGAAGAACTCAACCTCCTTAGCGAACTCCTTGCCATCACCTACAAAGCGTACCAACTCGGTGTATGGGCGGCGACCGAAGTGGCCATACGACGCTGTAGCCTCGAAGATAGGATACTTCAAGCCGAAGCGCTCAACGATAGCTGCTGGACGAAGGTCAAACATAGTGCTTATCTTCTCGGCAATCTCGCCATCTGTGAGGCTCACGTTAGATGTGCCGTATGTATCGACATAGATTGAGAGTGGCTGCGCAATACCGATAGCGTAGCTCACCTGCACGAGCATCTCGCGTGCCACGCCTGCAGCCACCATGTTCTTAGCGATGTGACGCGCTGCGTATGCTGCCGAGCGATCCACCTTAGAAGAGTCCTTGCCCGAGAATGCACCACCACCATGAGCACCACGACCACCATATGTATCAACGATAATTTTACGACCAGTAAGACCCGTGTCACCGTGAGGGCCACCAATCACAAACTTACCAGTGGGGTTAACATGAAGGATATAGTCGTCGTTGATGAGCTCAGCGAGCTTGTCGTTAGCGCGCTCCAAACGAGCCTTAACGCGTGGAATGAGGATGTTACGCACATCGTCAGCAATTATGCGCTGCATCTCACGCTCAGCCTCAGCCTCAGTACGCGTATGCGTTGGGAGGATGAACTCATCGTGCTGTGTAGATACCACGATTGTGTGTACGCGCTTAGGACGACGGTCGTCGCCATACTCAATAGTCACCTGACTCTTAGAGTCGGGGCGCAAGTAGCGCATCACCTCACCCTCGCGGCGGATTACAGCGAGCTCCTTAAGGATTACATGCGAGAGGATAAGCGTTGCAGGCATGAACTCGCGTGTCTCCTCCACTGCGTATCCGAACATAATACCCTGGTCGCCAGCACCCTGCTCCTCGCCGTCCTTACGGTCTACACCCTGGTTGATGTCTGCCGACTGCTCATGTATTGCCGAGAGCACACCACACGAAGATGCGTCAAACTGATACTCGCTACGGTTGTAGCCTATGCGGTCTATTACGCGGCGTGCAACGCCCTGGATATCAACATAACCCTCCGAGCGCACCTCACCTGAAACTACTACAAGACCTGTAGTACAAAGAGTCTCACAAGCTACCTTTGAGTTAAGGTCATGACGAAGGAACTCATCGAGGATAGCGTCAGATATCTGGTCTGCAACCTTATCGGGATGACCCTCTGATACCGACTCTGAAGTGAATAAGAATGCCATAGTTATACTTTTTTTAGTTATTAATAAACGTTGTTACAGCCACCATCGTATGTGTGATGGCAGAAAACATAGTGTAAACATTTGGCACTGCAGATAAAAAAGGCGCGCAATGGCTATAGGAATACCGTTTTAGCACTTTTTTATTGTGGTTGCAATCAGCACAAATCCTTCCACATTTGTTTTCGGGTGCAAAGGTAGCAAAATTTCGGAATACGCAACCATCTACCGCAAATTATTTTCTTATAGCGCTATAGAGTTATGCTTATACCCCGCCCTCTCTCTGTCACCCTGAGCACCTCTCTCTGTCATCCTGCCCTCTCTCTGTCATCCTGAGCCTTGGCGAAGGATCTCCTACGCGACCACCCACTGTAAACGCTGTTGTCCTTGTCGGCTTCGAGGGGATTCTTCGTTACACTCAGAATGACAGTGGAAGCGTTCAGAATGACAGAAGGGGCGGGAGGCGGGGAAGCACCAGCACTAATCACACTCTTATACAAGTCATAAAAAAAACTGCGCCCCTCGCAAAAAGGAGCGCAGTCATTAGAAAATTCAGTTAAACTGAATAGTACGCTTTATTTAGGCTGATTCAAAGTTACAACATCCTTGCACTCATCCTCGAACCATTAGGGAGTATAGACCCGATTAAAGGTCTATACTCAAAATTTGGTAACTATGCATGACGACCAATATTGTTGTTAGTCTCAGTACCAGCGTTAATAGCCTTTGAGTTCTCAACAACGTTATTGCTTTCAGTCAAAGTACCTGCATCCTGCCATGTACCGATAAGGATACCAGCCTTGTTGCTACCCTCTGATGAAGAGATAGTAGTATTCTTCACAGTGTTGCCAGTAGCCTCAAAGTTGTGGCTGTTGTTCATACCAAGCAATGCACCTGCAGTACCGATAGAGTTTACTGTACAACCCTCAACAACACAATTCTTAACAGTTGCAGTTGTGAAGTATAGGTATGTTGCGATAACAGAAGAACGATCGCAGTTAGAAACTGTTGAATTCTTGACAGTAACACCCTCGATGTTCAATGCTTTGTAGTTGCAAGCAACCAAAACAGCACCGTGAGAGTTATCGCCACCCTTACCTGTTACTGTAGCATTCTCAACAACCAAGTTCTTGATAGTTGCATCCTTGCGAGTTGATGTAAACATAGCAGTGCTATAGAAACCGTGATCCTCGACAGCAGATGTTGTAAGGTTCTTGATAGCGTAGCCCTTACCATCGAGAACGAATGCAGCATTTGTTGAAACTGCTGGCCACTCGATGCCTGCAAGGTCAATATCCTTTGCCAACTCGATTGTCACGTTCTTTGTACCATCGGCCAAAACTGTAGTTGCAATCGTCTTAAAGCCTTTGCCTGAGTAAATTTTGTATGTGTTACCCTCAACCTCGTAGCCCTTCTCAACATAGAATGACTCTGGGTAGTTTACGGTAACGCCATCAACTGCTGGGAGACCCTTAACATTATACTGGTCACCACCGATAAGCTGGTTGAAAGGAATCCACTCCATGCAATGAGCGTTATCCTTACTGTGGTCACGATCAACTGCAATACCACCATATGAATAGCCAGGCTCTACACGAACAGCACGCTGACCCGAAACTCGGCAGTAGTGGTAGTTCATCCAGTCGCCATAGTTTACAACTACATTGTTGAATGTCATATTGTACTTTGACAAGTCTGGGTAGTTCTTACCATCAATTGTTGTAGTCTCCTCGCAACGACCGATAATCATACCGCACATACGGTAGTTGTAGTAGTCGTAAGAAGCAGTACAGTCGTTGTAAGCGTCGATACGACAGTTGATAGTTACATTCTCGAAGTTATATGTTGCACCTGGCTCTGCCTGACCAACGATACCACCGATTGAAGAGTCGAATGAACCCCAAAGGCCACCCAAAACTGCATCCTCACCAATTGTGATGTTCTTGAATGTGTAGTTACCAGCACCAGACCAACCGATGATACCACCACAACCATTGTTGTAAGTTGCAGCAACACCGCTATTAATCGTAATGTTCTCGAATACACAGTCGCCAGTTGCGCTACCTGCAATGAATGAAACATCACCACCCTCGATGTAGCTCTCGCTACCCTCGATAACAACATTCTTTACAGTTGCATCTTCAAGTGAACCGAACAAGCCGTATGAACCATATACACCCCACTGATAGCCGAGATCCCAGCCATTCTGATAGAGATTCTTGATAGTATGACCCTGACCATCGAAAGTACCCTTAAATGGCTTGCCACCATTGTATTTAGTATCACCAATAGGACGGAAAGTAGCAGGGTCGCCATCTGCCATAGCAGTAATATCATTGAAGTAGAGGTCAATATCACCAGTCAACTTAAGGGTCTTACCCTCAAAATCATTACCGCTATTTGCAGTCTCAACAAAGGCAGCAAAATCAGCAACGTCCTCAATAGCTAATTCTGTCTTAGTATCATCATACCAAGTATCATCTGAAATCTTTGCCAAGAAAGCGTCATAGTTTTCAACAGGAGGATAAACCAAGAAGTTATCAGCACCAGTCAAAGTGTAAGTACCTGTAGGTACAACATAAGCCTGATCATCGCTATCGTTTGTGATAACAATCTGATAATCTTCCGCAGTTGTAGGTGCAAGAGTATTTGTACCCTCCAAAGCGATAGTATTATTCTTACCTGTCATCTTACGAACGATGAAAGGCTGAGTAGCAGTTACATTGTTGTTCTTAACTGTAATACCATAGTTGTCTATGTTACCATCGAAACGGATACCGTAAGCATCTGCAGTAATAGTAGTGCCCTCAACTGTAGCAGACTTAACCTGCTTGAATGCAACACCATTCTTACCGTCTACTGTACAGTTTACCACCTTCACATCACCTGTATCACAGCTTTGAGCCTGAATAAGTGAGTGCATATCTGTTGCAGTACAGTCCTTTACAGTTACGCCGCGAGTCGCCTTAACCTGAACACCTACAGAAGTGTTAACAGCATTGCCTGTAGCAGTGAATGTACAATTCTCAACTGTGATGTTTGAAGAGTAGCGCTCAGAACCATTCTCAAGAGCCTCGATGCAGTTGATTGATGCTGTTGATGTCTCGAAGTTAAGGTTCTTAATAGTCAAGGCTGCATCAGCATAGTAGTTAGAGTTGCCATGAACTTTAATGGTACCATTATACTTATGACCGCAACCATCAATTATAACCTTTCTGCCTGGCTTCTGAACATCTGTTACATTAGCCTCGATGTCAGCACCAAGGTTGATGACAGTTGTTGCATTTTCAGGTGCTGCATCCAAAGCCGCCTGCAAGTCAAAAGCATTGCCGACTACATCAATTTCATCCCACGCATTAACCTCCTGAACGTCGAACTCGATAGATGCAAGTTCGAGATTATCGGGAGTGATAGAAGCTGTGAAGTTGTATGCCTTGCCCTTCTCGAGCTCTATGCCAGTGATTGTAGACACCTTATCGTATTCTGCAACAAGGACACCACCGTTGTAGTGCTTAACTTTGAAAGACACGTTGTACTCAGATGTAGGGATAGTGAGGCGCTCGTTAGCTGCGACAGCAGTTTGGCCTGCCTTCATAGCTACTACACCATTCTCCTTGACCTCTGTTGCACCACTTACACCCTCTGTAGCGCTGCCAAATGCGTAATTCTCAGTCTCAGTGCCGAGAGTCCACACACCGCCGTCAACAAAGTAAGTACCGATCTTAGGAGCCTGCATAGTAACGTTCTCCACAGCGATGAATACGTTTTCAGTAGCGAAGCCGTTGGTGAATGTGAAACGCACCTTAGAGAGGAGGTGGTTGAACTGGAACTTCACGGGCTCCATAGCCTGACCGAGCGTAGTGCCATTGGTGTCTACTGAAGTAGTGGCGAAGATAAGGTCATCATCACCGTCTTCGTTAGTGAAGCTAATAGTTTTGTTCTGACCATCGTACTCCCAGTTGTCCTGCTTTGATGGAGCGATTGCAGTGAAGTAGTACACGTGATTGGGTGTCCAGTACTGCTTGTTCATGTATGTCCACTTGCCATCCACCTTAAATACTTTCTCATCTGTGAGCACAGTACCGCTCTCGTTATCCACGAAAGCCCACACATCAAATGCTTCGAGGTTTTCTAGTGTGAGGCTTGGGTCTTCAACGGCGCGTGTAGCGTTGTCGAGCGAAGCAACACCAAACTCCATGGGAGCGGGGCCCTGCTGAACGAGGGTCTGCTCCTGGTTACAAGCTACCAAACCTGCGATAGCAAGTAACGAAACTAAAAGTTTTTTCATAGTACAAAAATTAATTAGTTGTTGTTGTTTTGTCATCTGGGAGTATAGGTCCGTTCAAAGACCTATACTCTAAATAATCTTTTGACTAAAGTGCTAAAAACTATTATTGAAGTGTAGCACCATTATAAGTAATTGTTGAATTGTCAAGAGCCTCACCGTAAATTGCAGCATCTGTTGTAATGCCATTTACCTTAGTTGTTGTATTTTCAATTGAGCCAGTGAATGTTATGTTGCCAGATACTAAGATATAACCAGCAAATGCGCCAAACAAACCGTCGTAATCCGCGTATTCTGGTGCTGTACCCTCCTTAATCAAGCGGCAATTCTTAATAGAACAATTTGTAATATTGCGAGATATTTCGTTCATACAACCAGCGATTGCGCCAACAGCGCCATAGTAGTAGCACTCGATGCTTGTATCCTCAACGGAGCAGTTCTTAATCTCACCCCAGCTGTGTAGGCCTACAATACCTCCAACCTGCCATACATAGCCATATGCGCGTGATTTTTTTACGTGGCAGTTCTCGATAGTGCCGAATATATTAGCACCGATAATACCTACTGCTGACATGCCGTATACCTGTGCATTGTTTACATTCAAATTCTTCACGGTCATCAAACCGTCAAATAGAGCCTGATTGTCTTTTTGATAATTAGAGGCCATCCTAATATTTGATACAGTGTGACCCTGACCATCAAATGTAGCTGAGTACTCTGGGGTAAACATTCGTGTAACGCGCATATCTACACCATTAAAGTCGATATCGTTGTCAAGGTAGATAGTCTTATTGCGGAAGCAAGTATCGTTTTGGTCCGCCATCCACAACCAGCCATTTGCGCCAGTGATATGGTAGTTGCCATTTGCGTCTGTGTAGTATCCCTTGCTATCAACAGTCCAATTGCCGTTCTCGCCCTCGACAAATGCGTAACCATTGGCAAGAAGATTTACATCAGTACCCTCCTTAGCATCAGTAGTAAATGTACCGCCAGTGATGTTAAATACCTTAGAGTTAAAATCGCTGCCACTCCAGTTCTTCAATGCGATAGCGCCAGTGAAGTGACCGCCCTTGATGTAGCCATTCATCTCGTCTACATCAGCACCGAAACCAAGAAGACGAACTGAGCAATTAGTGTATGAGTCTGCGTTGAATGTACCGTCATTGATAGTCAAAGTACCCTTGTTTGCTGCAGCACTTGGAGTCTGGAAGTCGATAGAGCCGTTGAATGTACCGCCGTTGATTGTTACGATTGTGTCGTCATCAGTTGTACACCAGATACGCATTGAGCTGTAGTTAGCACTGTTTGTGAATGTACCACCGTTGATTGTCAATACACCACTGTTATCAATAGGATGTGGGTAGCCATTAGATGCTACAGTCGCAGTGCTATTGTTCTCGATAGTACCGCCATTGATAGTCAACACACCGCTGTTGCTGATTGTGTTAGAAACATAGTTGCCACCGTTACCAGTGTCACCATACACAATCTTACCTCTCTTGCTTGAAGAGTTATCCTCGATAATGAGAGTACCCTTATTGTCAATCATAGCGTAAGCACCTGTCTGCGCCTTCTCCTGGCTGATTGTGTGACCGTTAAGGTCGAGGGTCAAAGTTCTACCAGCAGGGATTACAAGGCCTGCGCTAAGATGGTCGCTAAGGTCGATATCGCCATCCAAAATGATGTAGTTTACCTCTGGTGTATTAAATGCATCAACAAGCTCAGCCGCTGTGTCGATCAACTGTACAGTAGCATCTTCGCCCCATCCGTTGACACTTGCGTCGAAGATAACCTCGTTAAGCTTGAGAGACTCTGCGTTGATAGCAGCAGCGAAGTTGTAAGCCTTACCAGCCTCAAGCTCAATACCGCTGATTGTAGAGCTCTTCTCGTAAGTCTTAGCAAGCACCTTATCTGCGCCATTACCCACATAGAGGTCTACCTTGAAAGTAACAATGTACTCCTGAGTAGCACCTGCAGGGATAGTCAAAAGCTCTGCTGAATTAGCAACTCCACTCTGTGCAATAGTACCTGTCTCACCAAAGTCAAGATCGAGAGAAGTTGAACCAGGAGTCCACTCAACCTCATCAGCCGCAAGATTGACAGTACCAGTCTCAGGAGCAGTCATCTGAATATTGCGAACCTGGATAGAGTAGTTTGCGTTGTCAAAAGTGTTGGTAAACGAGAACTTAACCTTTGAAAGAAGGTGGTTGAATGTGAAAGTTACCTTGCTTGTAGTCTCACTTGCCTCAACCATGTTTACTGCGTAGATAAGGTCCTCAGTACCGTCAACGTTGGTAAACTCTACAGTACCCAAGCCCTTGTATGCTGCATCACCAGTAGCGAGCTGCAAGTTTCTAACATTTTGGCTATTCATAGGAGCCAAAGCAGCGAAGTAGTATGTGTTACCAGGTACCCAGTACTGAGTGTTACCGTACCACCACTTACCGTCGTCATTTCGATTAACATCCTCACCTGTGAGAATAGTAGAACGTCCGTTTGTACTCTCAATAAATGCCCAAACATCAAAGCCAGTGAGGCTGTTTGAGTCGTAGCCAACACGTGTAACATTCTCAACGAAGGTGTCGAATGCGATAGGATTACCCTTCTGCACGCTGACAACCTCATCGTTTGTACAAGCTACCAAACCTGCGATAGCAAGTAACGAAACTAAAAGTTTTTTCATAGTTGTTTTTGTTAGTGAATTAATTGTTTGTTGTAGTTTTTGCTTTGGGGTTATAGGGGCGATCAAACCCCTATAACCGATAGATTGGATAGATTACTCCTCCCAAGTACAATCAGTGAAAGTTACTGTTGCACGAGTCTCGTCAACAGCATAGCCTGGGCAGAAAGTACAACCTACGAACTCAGTATTAGAGTAAGGACGGCAGTACTTGTAGCCATTACCCTCACCGAAGTAGCAGTTTACGAACTTAGCCTCACCAGCAGTCTTTGCAAAGCTTGTCCAACCGTAGAATTTACAGTTAGTAGCCTTGATACCCTGGTACAAGCCCTGGTCACAAGATATTGTATAGACAACATCCTTAAGAGTTACGTTCTCAAGAACCACCTCCTCGCTGTGAGTGCTTGTGTGGTTGATGAAGATACCACGGAATGAGCCAGCAACAGTAAGGTTGCGGATAACACCACCAGTTGTGTTGATACCTGAATCCCAAGTACCACCAGCACCCTTGATGTTAAGAGTGTAACCATTACCATCGATAGTCTGACCGTTCTTAATGTTGATACCTGTAGCACCATAAGCGTTGCTCATTGAAGCAGGATCAATCTTGATGTCGTTCATGAAGAAAACACCCTCGTTAGCCTCCAAAGCTGCTACGAGCTCATCAGCTGTTGATACTGGAGTGCAACCATTGATAGTGTAAACACCGTAAACATTGTCATACTTCTGAACGTACTCTACGCCGTCGATGACAACCTTGCTACCTGCGCAGTTTGCAAGAGTGTAACCACGACCTACATAACCTGCGTAGTCGAGTGGCTCAGCAACTGAACCGTCAGCATTCTTACCAGATACCTTACCAGTGTATGAACAGTTCTCAAGAGTACAAACCTTAGTCTTGCCATCAGCCCAACCACCAGCGATACCACCAACGCGGTACTCGTCGTTGTGACGACCCTCACGACCTGCAACAACAGCTACATCACCTGTAGTGTGACAGTCTACGAACTTAGAGTCACCAGCTGCGATACCAATAAGACCACCTGCGAAGAACTTGTTAACAGTAACGTTGATGTTAGATGAGCAGTTCTCGAAGTACATCTTACCCTGGAGCTGACCTGCGAGAGCACCAGTGTTGTTGTTAGCGATAAGCGAGCTACCCTCGTTAGCTACAACGTGAACATTCTTCATAGTAACGTTACCAAAAGAGTTACCACCTGCTACAACAGCTACACGGCTTGCACCGTTAGCAGTCTGAGTAGCGTAAACAGTGATGTCACCCTTAACAGTTACGTTCTCGATAGTTGAAGTGCCCTCCAAAGAACCTGCAACTGCACCGATGTGACCCTGGCTGTGGTCGATATCCAAGCAAGGAATGTTGATATATACGTTCTCGAAAGTTACGTTCTTGATAGTAGCGTCCTCAGCATAGCCGAAGAAGCCGATGTAAGCCTTACCCTCCTTAGCCTCAGACTCTACAAGTGTAAGGTTCTTGATTGTGTAACCGTTACCGTCGAAAGTACCAGTGTAAGGATTCTCAGGAGTACCAACAGGAGCCCAGTTGCTTACAGTAGGAGCGGTAGTAGAAAGAATTGTAATCTGAGACAAGTCGATATCGCCAGACAAAGTGATGTTTGTATCCGCTTCAATCTCACCATTTGCGATAGCATCAACGATAGTCTTCAAACCATCAGCGTTGTAAGCAGAATAGATGTTAGAGTTCTCGTCGTAAGTGTAATCAACCTTGATCTCGTCCTGGATATCACCACCGTTAACCCAGTCAATAATCTCAACCTCGAACTCGATCTTATCCAAACCGAGAGTCTCAGGGCTGATCTCTGCAACGAAGTTGTAAGCCTTACCAGCCTCGAATGTTACGCCTGTAAGCTCAGCCTCGCGGTGTGCCTCAAGAGCAACTACATCACCTGCGTAAACAGTGATGTCATACTCGATAGTGTAAGCCTTGTCAGCACCTGCAGGGATAGTAAGACGCTCGTAAGTAGACTCGTTGTTCTTAGTAGCAGCTGTGCGATCAACATTACCGTAAGCAAGAGTCTTCTCACCATTGTAGCCACCCCAAGCTGCATTCTTGATGTCATAAGCAGCTGTGTAAGGAGCAGTCATAGTGATGTTAGAAACCTCAACCTGCATGTTTGTTGTCTTATAGCCATTCACGAAAGTGAACTTAGTCTTAGACAAGAGGTGGTTAAATGAGAGCTTAATAGCCTCGTAGTCGTGCTGGATATCCTTACCCTTAGTGTCCTGAGTAGCAGTAGCGAAGAGGAGATCCTCAGTACCATCCTCATTGTTGAAGTAGATAGTCTCAGCCTGCTGAGCATACTCCCAGTTAGCGCTGTCCATAGGAGCGATAGCTGTGAAGTAGTACATGTGGCCAGGAGTCCAGTACTGGAGGTTAGCGTAACCCCACTGACCGTTGTACTTAATAACGTTCTCATCCTCGAGAACAGTACCAGCGTAGCTATCCATGTACGCCCAAACGTCAAATGCCTTGAGGTCATCAGTCTTCAAGCTGGGATCCTCAGCTGCACGTGTTGCATACTCTACGAATGCATCACCGAATGCGATAGGAGCGGGGCCCTGCTGAACGAGAGTCTGCTCCTGGTTACAAGCTACCAAACCTGCGATAGCAAGTACCGAAACCAAAAGTTTCTTCATAGTTAAAAAATTAATTAGTTAATAAAATTGTTTGTATATAAACTTGTTGTTTATTCTTTTGTTATACCCCACCCTTGGGCAGTCGCCCACCCAAGGGAGAGGAAATGAGTTTTAGTTGTTGTAACCAGTCCACTCAACGTCCCAAATAGCAGTACGGTCCTTGTTGCTTGTGCTATTTGATGGACACAAGTTAGTGAAGACAATCTGGAAGTCACCTGCTACATTGATAACCTCCTCGTGAGAGTAGAGTGTATACTTAGCAGCTGAAGAGTTCTCTACAGTGAAGGTCTTAACTACAGCACCATCCTGAATAATGTCAACACGGAACTTGATCTTATTATCAGAGAATGGAAGACCATAGTTGAAGTTCAATGTGCCGCAACCAGTAGTAAGAGTTGGAGATGTGATTGAACCAACACCTGATGTCTTACCGTTCATACAGAGTGCACGGTTAGTTGCATCACCAATCATCTTGAATGCAGGGCTTGAGTCAGATGTACCACCCTTGAAGATTGCACAGTTAGCATATGCCCAACCAGCAGTTGTCTTACCTGATACGTATGATGTGTTAGTAGCAGAGATTGTGTGGAAGTCATCAGAGCCACCCTCAACTGTGTCTGCAGCGGGCTTAGCAGCAAGAGTTGCCTTAACAACATTAGGCTCCAAATCACCAACCTTGATAGTGATATTGCCAGTTACCGCCTCCTCGAGCTCGTTAGCTGCAGCAGTTACAGTAACAACGTAGCCATTAACAGCAACTGTAAATGCAGCATTGTCAGATGTAGCTGTTACACCAGCGGTAGTATTGTAAGCAAATACCTCGATATCCTGCTCACCACCTACAGATGCGAAATCAACAGCTGCTGGATCAACTGTGTAGAATGCACGTGTACCTGGAGAAACAAGCTCAACGAACCAAGCGTTCTTACCCTGAGCTGTGCCATTGAACGACGTGCGAACAGTCTTAACTACGATATCGTCACCAATCTTAGCACCTGAAGTAGCCCAATACTTGTTAGTAGCGCCATCTGGAGACATAAGACCATAAATAAGTACGGTACCTGTGTCATCAGTAAGGTCGAAGTTGCCATATGAAGTGTTAGTAACAGATGTAATAGTACCCTTCAAAGTGTACATAGGTGCATTTTCAGACTCATCCTCAGCAGCAGCCAAGAACTCAGCAACAGTGGTGTAAACAACCTCCTCAGCGGGCTCTGCCTCAGTAGTTACTGTTACAGCAGCAGCCTCAGAGTTGGTGTTCTTAGTAGTGTCAGCAGCGATAGCTGTTACCTCGATAACGTATGTGCACTCGTAACCACCCTCGTATGTGAAAGTTGTCTCAGTAGTAGTGTAGTTCTCACCCTCCTCAGGAAGATTTACGAAGTACTCCTTAGCGCCCTCTACAGCATCCCATGTGAGGATAACATTGCCACCCTCAACCTCGTAGTTTACAATAGGTGTAGCAAGTGCAACGGGCTCTGCAACAGCGGGAGTGTATGTGCTCCATGAGCCACCACCATTGTCCCAAGTTCCCTCCTTAACAACGAAGAGGTTAGTGCCATCAGTAGGAACTGTAAGGTCTTCGGTCTGGTTCCACTTGTTGTTCCAGTTGTTATCTGTGGTAGATGGATTCATACGGCAGAAGATAACATTAGGATAGCCCTCAGGAATAGCTACCTCATAGAGGACATCGCCAGCACGAGTCTCAACCTTAGTCTCAACCTTAGTCATACCAACCCATGTCTCACCGTTACCGAAGAAGTAAGCAGCGAAACGCGCACCATCAGCCATCCAATTAGCATTAGGCTGCAAGTAGAGCTTAGCAGCTGTAGGCTCTGGCTCTGGAGTAGGCTCAACGTAGTTGGTGTAGAAGTAGTCCGTGTTAACTACAACACCCTCAATATCAGCAGTCTGCTTGCCATTGTTACCGTTGTTGAACAAGAAGTTGATAGTCTTACCGTTGAGCTCTGATGAGAGTGTGTATACGAAGTACTCAACGCCCTCAACAGTCTCCTTCTCGGTCATCTCAGTACCTGGCCAATTACCAAGAGGTTTCTCATCTGCAGCGTCCCAAGCGTAAACGAATACCTTGTCCCAGTCATCCTCATTGTTGAGGTAGAGCTTATAAGTATTCTCATCACCATTATCACCGGTGTTGTCGTCACCATCCTCCTCGGGGAAATCGGGATTCTCTTTCTCGTCAACCCAATCCTCAACTACAACAGTGAACTCGATAGCATCCATATCCAACTTATCGGGTGTGATATCAGCCCTAAGGTTATAAGTTTTACCCTGAACAAAGGTGTAGTCAAACTGTGAAGTTATCTTCTTATAGGTATGTGCCTCAACACCATTGTGGTAGATAACAACATCAAACTCAACATGATGAGTGCGAGTTGATGGGATAACCAAACACTCCTTATCTGAAGACTTGTAAGTGTTAGCCACGAAATTAGCACCATTCTCAACACCTCCAAAATCAAGAGACACAGTATTATCAGCATTCTGAGGAATAGACCATGCCCAATCAGTACGAGCCTCAGTTACATCGATAGTACCTGTCTTAGGAGAGTTGACATAATGAATATTCTTGATACCAACAGTAGTGAGCGGGTTAGGGAATGTGTGTCTGAATGAGAACTTAATCTTTGCCAAAAGGTGCGCGAACTGCAACTTAACCTTCTCCTCAATGTTAGCTGCAGGAACAGTCAACTGATCATAAAGGAGGTCAACGCTACCGTCTGTGTTAGTAAACTCGATAGTACCAAGACCGTCTTTTAACAAGTTTTCTGTTACAATGATGTCTGTTCTCTCATTACCCTCAGCGTCGCGAAGAGCGGGTGATACAGCTGCGAAGAAGTAAGACGCTCCTGGCAACCAATACTGAAGAGGAGAGTACTCCCAAGTATTTTCATCGAAGTTTCGATAAACATTCTGACGATTGAAAACGAGCTGAAGATCAGCAAGGTTCTCAACATCATTTGAACCACGGTATCCCCATACAGTGAAGTCCTTGACATCATCTGATGGTTCAGAAGTGGTAATTTCTGCACGTGTCTTGTTCTCAACGAACGAGTCACCAAACTGAATAATGGCAGAAGCTGGAGTGTCGACGATGACGTCGCGACTACAACCTACAAGTGCCGCAAGCGATAAAATTGCAACAAATGCCTTTTTCATAGTTAGAAAATTTTAGTTAATAATTATAAATTGTGTTAGAGTTTTGTTTCTGTATTCTCTCTATATATAAATATAGGTATAGGTGCTCTACAATGGCAAGGGCACATCCTCGTACTCGCCCCAGTCGTCAACCTCGACATCGAAACCTCCCGAGCCGGCGTGACCCTTATCCTTGTCGATGACGATGTCCTTGACTACGATAACACCTCCGTGGGGCTGCATCTGAACCTGGTCGGTAACATCAAACTCGTAGACGTAAGAGTTGTTGTTACGCAAGAGAACCTCGAGAGTAAGACCATGCTTAGCATCGGTACGCGTAGGATAGTTAGGGTGTGGGAAGGCGGGCGTACCGAATGAATTAACGATGGCGCGAACACCCCAATCGGTAACCTCAGCCTCGTCAAACAAGATGGTAGCAGACTCCTCAGATGTATCGCCCGTGTTGAGCTCCACAGACTGAGCCATACCTGTCAACGCACCGCGCGCCTGGGCTACATACTCAAGACCCTCAGCGAACTCGTATCTAATCTTATAGGTAAACACCAGAGGCTGGAGTGTGATCTCGAAAGGTGCAGGCGTGATGACCTTATACGCCATGTAGTCCTCAACATAGTTAGCATACAACATATCAGGTGGTGACACGGTCTGCTCACCCTTATGTGCATACACATTAGGGGTATAGGTACCTCGGGTACGTGTACGCGTTGTAGCACGTGTCGAAGCATCATTACCCGTACGCGAGAAGATGATATACTCCGTATCGTTGTTGTAGAACAACAAGTCGTTGACACCCTCATAGAGCGTTACCACACCTCCATCTGCCGAGATATTATGAAGGTTGTAGTCGCCATTCTCATTGTAGTTGACAACACGAATACCGCCTGGCTTGCCGGGACGCAACGAATCATAAGGAATATAGTGGTCGGGCCAACGATACTCCCAGTCGGTGCCTCCCATGCACTCCTCCCAGTCATAGCGATAGTCCGCCATGACATTGATATGATAGCGATGTGCGTGTTCTCGGTGATCGACGCACAATTCTTTATGCTCACACGAGGTCAGGACGGTGAGCACCAGAGCTATTACCGATAAATATCTTTTCATTTCTTACCTTTTTTTTCCTTATTGATGTTGTCACAGCCAATAAGCCATACGAGAGAGATCTCCAACTTAGTGGGACCAAAGTACTGACGTCGCTTTGTTGCCTGCCATACAGCGTGACCATCGATCATTGTATACTCATCGAAGAGTCCCCAGTGGTAACCCGCTCCGACAGCAAAATCGATGTTCAATCGCTTAGAAATAGGCACCGAGTAGCCATACTCCAGAGCAACAATGTGGTTGGCGCGGTCTACGAGGTTACCACCAGGCATACCCGCCAAGATACCATTCTTGCCAAGCTGGAAGTCGTAGGTCAAAATCTGGTAGTTGACACCGACGTGATGGCCCTGCAGGGGCTTAACACGCGACGCCTTACCAAACCACCAACGAACTGAAGCATCAGCACCGTAGTAACGCCAGTAGAAGTTCTTCTCCTCCTTGCCCCACCATGCGTGTGCATAGTTAGCAGCGATAGAGAAGTTCTTACCGAGGTAGAACTCTGCACCGATGTTTGGCACGGCCATTATATCGTAAAGCATATTAGTTTTAACTGCCATGTAGAAAGGCTTGCACTTAGGCGTTGCGCCAACCTGGTTGACAACAACCTCGTGCTCACTACCATAACTCTCAACAACAATCGTTGTGGTGCGAGGCTCGGTAGATGTGTTCTCAGCAACTGTGCATGTGATACCCTCGGGGGTAGACTCGATAGACTCAATCCAGTCTGCCGAGCAACGAACAACGGGAGCAACCTCGTCGTCGACATTCTTTTCGAATGTCACAACGTCGGTAGCACCCTCAGCAGGATAGTTTACGGTATTTGAAGATGTGATGGTGAGCACAGGGTCGACACCATCCTGCTCAACGGGAATATTGTACACCTTGTCGTGATACTTAACAGCCACGGTTGCCTCACGAGGCTCGGTGCTTCGGCTTGGAGCGACATCGAAGCGAACCTCATCGTTTGTTGAAGGCAGTGGCGTAATCCAATCGGCACTACTCTCCGCGACAGGCATAACATCATCTGCTACGGTCTTGGTGTATGGCACCGCCGCAGCCGTTGCGCCATCAGCCGCAAAGCGCTGCACATCTGACGATATACGCAACTCGGGGATGGTCTCCCACCAGAACTCGCAGTATGCGGCAGCATAACGCAAGTCGTCAAAGAAATTTTTATAGAGCCAATAATAGGGAACGCCACCACGCAATTTCATGAGCGCATCGTGGCGCGCACTCTCCTCGGTATTCTGGAGCAGAGCTACGACCTCGTCACGATAGGGCACTTCCTCACTACCCTGAACAAGGTCGATGAGTTCATCCCAGTCGAGACCCATCGATACCACCTCATAGCCAACCTTGGCATTTATCTCACGACCAATCCACTCAGAGATGGCTGCAGCACGACGCTTAGCAATGCGGTCGTTAATCGCAGCGCCACCCTCAGGAGAGGTACTCGAGAGGATACGAATCTGTCGGAACTGAGCCGTTGAATCGTTGTAGTAATTCTTAACCTCGTTTGCAAAATCTGTCAACACTGCTCTATTGTCCTTATAGTCCTCATCGAGAACTACTGCACCCTGACGGAAACAGATCTTAACAGATTTTTCCACCTCTCGCTCAACTTGGGCGTTTGTAACAAAAGGGAAAAGTAGAAAAACTGATAGCCCCAATAAAAATTTCTTCATTGCTCCAAAATATACTTTTCGAAACTGAACCCCTCGACACTCGCTCATTTTCCCGTGTCAAAGGAGCCTTATTTCAACAAAAACGTTGTAAAAATCATGAGTTAAATAGCCTTGCTTGCCACCCCTTTCGTATAGGGACGACGAAACTGGAAATCACCACACCATCATAAGCCATTGTAAATCATAGATTTAACCCTTATAGGGGGGGGTAATTCCATATATATAGCACTACAAATATACTATTTTTTCTCTTACGAAACAACATTTTCGAGATTAAAATTCACATATTAATTGAAACTTTTTACACCCCTTAATCAAAAAAAACAAAATAGTGTAATCAAAAAGAGAACAACAGGCTTTGGCACAACAAGTGTTTTAGACCAAATTTACAGCGAACAACAACGTAAACACGTAAGGTGTTATAGCACATTTTTAGCCTATTTTTCTACTTTTATAAAAACGGAATTATACTCCATATTACCCTCCGAAAACAAGCATAAAAACACTAAAAAACGAGGGATAAAAGCATACGCCTCTACCCCTCATCATGGCTATCATTCACCCCAAATTACTCCTCGGGATATATCATTTTCTTTGTCACACCACCATCAACAGTGATACACTCTCCATTAATAAAATCACTCTTATCATCACACAAAAACAGACACACCTTAGCTATATCTTCAGCCCTGCCAACCCTACCCGACAGATGAAAAGCGTGGTCCTCAGGACGCAATATCTCATCCTCATTGACACTTATCCAGCCTGGTGCTATGCAGTTGACCGTAATATGATATGGGGCGAGTGACACCGCTAATGCATGCGTCAACGACCACACACCGCCCTTTGATGCAGCATAGGCTTCACACCCCGCCTCACTCTGTAAATAGCGCGTAGAGCACAGGTTTACAATACGGCCATAATGGTTTACAGCACCACACCTTTCACGATGAATAGCCATCAGTCGCGAGGTTATATA
This sequence comes from Alistipes sp., assembly GCA_017646785.1. The sequence goes on along the minus strand of JAGCLX010000055.1, from coordinate 29,415 downwards.
GGCCGAGCGTAGATTGGTATTTACAACCCTTTCAAAATGATCGACAGAGCCCTCTACAATAGATTCAAACCCTCCAATACCTACATTGTTAACGATGACATCGAGATCGCCCCACTCATCAAGCAACGACTGCACAGCACCCTCTAACGCCGCCTTATCACACACGTCAAGAGCAAAGAATCGAGCACCCGTTGCTCGCGCAACTTCCTCACCACGCTCTGCATCTATATCGCAGAAAGCCACACGATCACCCTCCTTAACAAATGCCTCGACAATAGCACGGCCTATACCATGCCCCGCACCAGTAACAAATACTCGTCGCATAATACTACCCATTATAAACTTATACAAATCAACAACAAAGTTAATAAAAAAGCGCAACTACACTAACATCCAGCATAGAATTCAACGCCAAAAGATGAGATATAACCCATCAAAGACAAAAAGTAAATGGACCATGCCTTAGCACAGTCCATTCACCCTTAGAGAGGCCAGAAACGCCCCTTATACAACATATTACTCGATAACTACAAGTGGCTGATCTGCCTGAACAGTATCGCCCTCCTCAACAAGTAGACCGAGCACCTTACCTGCATAGTCTGAAGAGATAGAGTTCTCCATCTTCATAGCCTCGAGAATAAGAATCTCCTGACCTACAGCAACAGTGTCGCCAGCCTTAACCTTAACCTCGATAACTCGACCAGGAAGTGGTGCGTTAACAGTCTTGCCATCAGCAGCAGTTACCTTACGCTCTGCGCCAGCCTCGCCAGCATCCTCCATAGAGTCTGCAACCTCAATAAGGATTGCATCAGCTGCCACAGTGTCACCCTCAGCTACGAGGATCTGCTTAACATAACCTGCATAATCAGTTGTGATAGAGTTCTCCATCTTCATAGCCTCGAGGATCATAACCTCGTCGCCAGCGTTCACCTTATCACCTACCTTAACCTTAAGCTCGATAACACGACCAGGAAGTGGTGCGCATACAGTCTTACCAGTTACGGGACGCTTAGCTGCAGCACCTGCACCAGCTTTAGCACTCTCAATCTCGATGATAATGCCCTCAGCCTGTACAGTATCACCCTCCTTAACGATGATCTGCTTAACGCGACCAGCGAAGTCCGAAGTGATAGAGTTCTCCATCTTCATAGCCTCAAGGACAGCGACCTCCTGACCTACAGACACAGTATCACCCACCTTAACCTTAAGCTCGATAACACGACCAGGCAATGGAGCAAGGATAGTGTCACCAGTGATAGGCTGAAGCTCAACAGCCTCCTCCTTCTTCAATGATGGATCTGCAGCCACCTTCTCTGCGTATGCAGCCTCCTTTACACCTGTCAAGTAAGCCTTAGCAACCAATGGGAACAACTCGAGCAAGAGTTCCTCCTTCTCGTTCTCAGCCAAGAGAACACCACCTGCCTTCTCCAATACTGGATTAGGCTGCTTCTGGTACTTAGATGTATCGTAAGGACGCTCCTCACGGAAGCCACAAATCTTCTCACGGAAATCTTCGTCAATCTTGACTGGTGTACGACCATAGTCACCCTTAACAAGGCCTACGAACTGAGCACTCTTATTTGTATACATAGCACGACCAGCCTTCTCGTCCATTGCGCAGTTAACAGCCTGAGCACCCACGATCTGAGATGTAGGAGTTACGAGAGGTGGAAGACCCGCTGCAAGACGTACGGGAGGAATGAGCTCCATAGCGCGAGGCAAGATATCCTCTGCACCGAGCTGCTTAAGCTGTGCCACCATGTTAGAGTACATACCACCAGGAATCTCAGCATCCTGAACGAGCTTGTTAGGTGCGGGGAAGCCGAAGTAAGCCTCGATAGCCTGCGAAGCCTCAAGAAGCTCATCCCAGTTCTCCTCCTGAGCAGCCTTCACACAGCGGTCGAGCAATACATCAACCTCTGCGGGAACCTCATCAGTGAGGGGGTTGAAGGGCTTTGGAAGGGGCTTCTCAGCACCGAATACTGAGAGCTCAAGCTCCTTGCGAATATCCTTCAACTGCTCGTTGATCTTAGCCACAGCCTCCATGTTTGCGCCCAACTCGATGCCCAACTTCTTACAGAAGAGGTAAACAAGCTCAACAGCAGGAGCACCTGTACCACCACCAAACCACCAGCAGTTAGTGTCGACGATATCTACGCCTGCTACGATAGCTGCGTATACAGAACCAAGACCATAACCTGGAGTACAGTGTGTGTGGAAGTCAACAGTAACGCCGAGCTCCTTCTTCAAGAGTTTAATAAGGCCTGCCACACGTGCGGGAGGAATAAGACCAGACATATCCTTAATAGTAATCATGTCGGCACCAAGCTCTGCCATCTGGCGAGCCTTATCCAAGAAGTAAGCGTCGGTAAACACCTTCTCGTGCTCCTCACCGTCGTTATACTTAGGATCTACAGTGTAACAAACTGCGCAGTCAGCGATACCGCCATACTGCTTAATATACTTGATTGTAGACTTAACGTTGTCTACGTCGTTCAACGCGTCAAAGATACGCATGATACCCAAGCCGCTCTCGATAGCATTGCGAGAGAAACCGTCGATGATCTCATCGGTGTAAGGTGCGTAGCCAAAGAGGTTACGACCACGAGAGAGAGCTGTGAGCTTTGAAACATCACCCACTGCCTTCTTGATTGTCTCAAGACGAGTCCAGGGGTTCTCGTTAAGGTAGCGCATTACAGAGTCGGGCACTGCACCACCCCATACCTCCATAGCATAGAAGCCTGCATCCTTATAGTAAGGAAGACAGCGGTCTACCTGCTGCTGAGTCATACGTGTTGCGAAAGATGACTGCTGGCCATCACGCAATGTAAGATCGCGAATTTTAAGGATCTTTGTCATAGTCGTTTAATTAGGTTTATTAGTTAGTTTTAGTTGTTGTCTTAGGTTGTTATTTTATTCGAATAACAAATATAAGCAATATATCCCCAAAAAACAAACATTTTTCTAAAAAAGTTGATTTTTAAGAGCCTGAGCCACACAAAACACAAGGAGCGAAAGAGAAATCCACTGGATTAACCTCTTTCGCTCCTCAAAACATTACAGCGCTCTAGGCGCCACCCTATTACTTATTCACCGTCTGATGAAGGATAACTCGCTCCAACGCTCTCTCACACACGGGACAGAAGCGCTCCGCGGTATTGTTACGCATGCGACACACATCCACAGGACGATAGATACCCTTCGAACGATAGCCACCACCCTCATAAACGCCTACAACATAGTTCTCAGAACGCTCCTCGGTTACCGCCGTTGGAATCTCCACACCCTCAGCAACCATATCTGCCCACTTAGAGTCGAAATCGACAAGTGTAGTGATATTAGGCTCCCATGGCTCATGCAAGAGTGAGTGCATCTCATCGTTGTCGTCGGCATTATCGTAGAAATACTCATCGCCCAAACCACCAAATGAGTGACCAAACTCATGCACCACTACTGGTCGGAACATGGGATGGTGTGCTGTAGTGAGGGTATATGAGTTATATATACCGCCACCGCCATATGTATCTGTGTTAGCAAGAATTATAAAGTGCTCACAAGGGATATTAGTAGCCAAGTCATACATCGCATAGACCTCTCCCGATGTAAGGTATCGAGGCATATAGAAGGTCATAAAGTTTGAGCCAACAGCCGTATCGCGCCACGCCTCATCCTGAGGTACACTGACATTGGTATCGACAGAGGGCGTTTTTATAGCGATAAAATTAAATTTCTCCTTGTGGCTCTTGAATGGCTCATACGACAAAATCTCCGTTGTGGTAATCATGGCATCCTCCATAAATAGATCCATCTCCGCCGCTGTATATCCCTCGGCGAGTATCACAACATCGATACACTCCTTTGAATCGCCACCCTTGTGCATGTATTCATAAGGTAGTGGTTGCTGATTTGAGCGATCACGAATGAGAGCATCGTTAGGATCTACAACATGCTCAAGCACGCTCTCCTTACCTGTGTTATCGCGCAATACGATCTTAGCCACTACACTGCTCTTAGGCATTGGCACCAAGAGCGTAAACTCAAAGCTCTTAGTAATGGTTTGTGCCTCGGGCGTAGTTATCCACTCCTGGAAGAGTGACGAGAATGAAGTCTTGTACAACACGGTCTTCGTTGTGTCATCATAAAGCGTAAGGTCGCCATTACCCTCTAATGGCACATCGTCGAGGTTAACGCGACGTCCCCACCAACCCTCCATCGAGCTCATATCGCGCAACGCGACACACTGATTAGAGGCATTGCCCACAAACGTATAGTCTATACGCAATGTTGCATCGTCGAAATAGACATCAAACTCCTGTGCATATACTGGGAGTGTAGCTACCAAAGCTACCAAAAAAGATATAATCCTCTTCATTGTATAAATGTTTTATATGAATTAAAAAAGGCTCGAACTGTCATCATTACCCCACAAGAATATTTTAGACTCGGTTCCATCACGCAATCGAGATATATTCTTGCGATGTGTCCACACGAGCATCACAGCCACCAACCATGAGAATATGATAAATGGGATACTCTTAAATGGTGTTGCAGGGTCGTATGACATAGTCATAAAAATCGTAGTGAAGAATGGGTAGCAACAGCCTGCCACCATAGATGCCAGCGACACATAGTGCCACACAGCAAAAACAAAGCACCACACGCCGAAGCAGAGCAACAAAATGGGGGTGTATATACCAGTTCCAGCACCAAGGATTGTGGCAACGCCCTTACCACCTCTGAAGTTAGCAAAGATGGGGAAGATGTGACCCAACACAACAGCAACCGTGGCGATAAGTCGAAGGTTGATATCCCACGCCTCGCTCACAGGGGCAAGACCCGTCAGCAACACAGCGACATAACCCTTAAGGTAGTCGATGATAAACACAGGCGCAGCAGCACGCTTACCAAGCACGCGCAGCATGTTTGTCGTACCTGCATTTTTAGAGCCGTGTTCGCGAATATCTATGCCATAGTACTTCTTACCTATCCACACAGCACTGGGTATAGATCCGAGCAAGTATGCTGCAATAATAATTGTAACAACAATAATCCAAGTTGTCAATGTCCAATCTTGCATAATCCACTAAGTTTTAGGGTTATAGCCGAGAATTACAAAGCAACAAATTCTCGACAAACAACACAAAGTTAAAACAAATTTCGTTATTTGCAAAATTCTCGGCGCTCATCGCTCGTCAATCTGAGTCGGCAAATTTAAAAAATAGAGACAAGATATTGCAGTTTTCAAAAAAATGTGTACATTTGTTTTCTAAAACTACATAATTGCATATTTATGAAAATGAATTTAAACTTAACCAACCTGGCAGTGTCTGCTAAAGAGTCTGTTACAGACTGGCGTTGGTGGTTCTCGATGGGCCAAATTATCTTAGGTTGCTTCCTCGTAGCCCTCGCATTCGTTGTCTTTATCAACCCCTATGACCTTGTTCCCGGTGGTATCTACGGTCTTGCACTCGTGCTCCACAACCTATTCCCATCAATTCAGGTAGGTACATTCGGTTATATGTTTGATGTACCACTTATCCTCACAGCGATACTCATATTTGGTGGCAAGCTGGGCGGTCGTACCATTTTCGCGTCGTTTGTTACACCTGGTATAATGAACCTTCTCGACTACCTCGTATATCCCAATGCTGAGGCTATTGAGGCTCTCGACCCCGCATTGCTTCTCAATGGATATATCAACCTCTCTGACCACCTCCTCTTGGCTGCCATCATCGGTGGTTGCTTGAGCGGTGTCGGCGTGGGTATTGTAATTCGCAACAACGCAGCTACAGGTGGCACAGACATCACCGGCATGCTCTTGCATAAGTTCGCTAAGATGAAGTTCGCTAACGGCGTGCTCCTCTCGGATGCTCTTATCGTATTGAGTGGTCTTGTTGTTATCGGCTTTGGCGTTGGTCTACCCGATGGCAAGGAGGGTGCAGGTCTTCTTTTGTCACTCTACTCTGGTGTATGTATCTTCGTAAATGCCAAGGTTTTAGGTTATACTATTGACGGTGCTTCTCGCGACAAGCTTCTTTACATCATCTGCAACGAGCACTCTAACGCTATGCGCGACTACATACTCAAGGAGCTCAACCGCGGTGGTACCTACCTCAAGGCTCAGGGCATGTATACATACGATGACAAGGAGATGATCTTCCTCGTTGTTAGCCGTCGCGAGGTTCGCAACGTACAGCAGAAGATTAAGGAGTTTGATCCTCGAGCATTCGTGGTTGTGACAGACGCATACGACACCTTCGGTCAGGGCTTTAAGCCATTCCCCGAGGAGGATGCAATGCCAACTGAGTAAGTTTGATACAATAAAGGGCTACGAAGCATCGTTTCGTAGCCCAAATACTCTTATATTGTTATGAATGTAAACATCAATAATTTACGACCACTCACTGGTAGCGGCCGTAAGCTATACATCGAGACATACGGCTGCCAGATGAACGTCGGCGACTCAGAGATCGTGGTATCAATCATGCAGCAGGAGGGCTTCCGCTACACCGAGAGCCTTGAGGAGGCTGACATCGTGCTTATAAACACCTGCTCTATCCGCGATAATGCCGAGCAACGCATCTGGGGTCGCCTCAGCGAGATGCGCCACATGCGCAAAAAGAAGCCTTCGCTCATCATCGGTATTATTGGCTGTATGGCTGAGCGTTTGAAGGAAGAGCTCACTAAGGGTGGCACAGGTGTAGATATCGTTGCTGGCCCCGACTCATACCGCGACCTCCCACGCCTTGTACGTGAGGTTGATGCAGGCTCAACAGGCGTCAACGTGGAGCTATCAAAAGAGGAGACCTACGCAGAGATTGCACCCGTGCGCCTCGACAGAAATGGCGTGAGCGCCTTTATCGCCATCATGCGTGGCTGTAACAACTACTGCTCATACTGCGTAGTTCCATATACACGAGGCATCGAGCGTAGCCGTGACGCTAAGACCATCGTAGCAGAGGCACGCACGCTCTTTGAGAATGGCTACCGCGAGGTGACGCTTCTTGGCCAGAATGTAAACTCTTATCGCACGGGAGATGTAGACTTCCCCGAGTTGCTTAAGCAGGTAGCTGAGATTTCGCCACTGTTGCGTGTTCGCTTTGCCACATCACACCCAAAGGACATCAGCGATAAGCTCCTTGAGACCATGGCATCTATGCCCAACATCTGCAAGGCTATACACCTCCCCGCACAGTCGGGCTCTACAGAGATGCTCAAGCGCATGAACCGTAAATATACGCGTGAGTGGTACTTAGAGCGCGTTGAGGCTATACGTCGCTATATGCCCGATTGCGCTATCACCACCGACCTCATCGCAGGCTTTGCGCACGAGACAGAGGAGGAGCACGAGGCAACACTCTCTCTCATGCGAGAGGTGGGCTATGACTTCGCCTATATGTTCAAGTATTCGGAGCGCCCAGGTACATTCGCTCAGCGCAACCTTGGTGACGACATTCCAGAGGATGTTAAGACACGCCGCCTGACTGAGATTATCGACTTGCAGAATAAACTCTCTGAGGAGAGTAACAAGCGCGATATCGGCAAGGAGTTCGAGATACTTGTTGAGTGCACATCTAAGCGCAGTGAGGAGCAGCTATCGGGTCGCACCTCACAAAATAAGATGGTCGTTTTTGACCGCCACAACTTCAAGGTTGGTGACTACGTTAAGGTTCGCATTACGGGCTGCTCAAGTGCAACGCTCTTTGGCGAGGTTGTAGAGTAGTTGATGACAAATAAGTAAAAGTGGGTTGCCCTTTTGGACAACCCACTTTTCGTTTTTATTAAACGATACTCTTATAGCAGCTTCTCAATAGCCTTTTCTACCCTTTTCATATCGGCTGTGGGCTCAAATCGGGCTACAACCTTGCCGTTGCGATCAATAAGGAACTTGGTGAAGTTCCACTTGATGTCGGGCTTCTGTGCGTAGTCGGGATCGGCAGCGCGTAAAATCTCATCCAGCTTCTCTGATAGTGGATGGCCCTCGTCGAAACCATCAAAGCCACGCTCGGCCTTAAGCCACTTGTATAGGGGCGATGCGTTATCTCCATTCACCTCAATCTTTTTGAGTTGAGGGAATGTAGTGCCGTAGTTGAGCTGGCAGAATGTTGTTCTCTCGGCATCATCCTCAGGAGACTGGCCACCAAACTGATTACATGGGAAGTCGAGAATTTCAAAACCATTCTCGTGATAGCTCTTATAGAGCTGCTCCAACTCGGCGTACTGGGGTGTAAAGCCACACCTGCTGGCAGTGTTAACAATTAGCAAAACTTTACCCTTAAGTTCGCTGAGCTTTAGTGTTTTACCACCCTGCGCACCCACCTCAAAAGAGTATATATTGGTTGAATTGTCCTTATTTACGCTACAACAGCAGCTCTTAGTTCTAATGTTCATGGTTGATTATTGTTTTATTGGTTATCTACTTTTATTTTTTGCCTATCAATTCGTGTGCAAAAATAGTTATAAAAATTTAATCGCATACGTTTGTGTGCATTTTTCTACATAATATATTCTTATTGAGGTATAAGAAAAACAGATAAATAGCGCGATTATGATGTTTAAAATGTAGCAACATTAGATAATGTGATCTATCTGCACACCTATTTTTATACGCAAGAATTTTGTGGTTTTGATATTTTTAGTAACTTTGTACGAATTATGTGCGTAAATAATTACTAACAAACATAAAACTATGCAACAGGAACAGATCAAAACTTCACTTCCAGAGAACGCCTACCGCGAGCTTAAGGCGGGTGAGGAGTATCAGCCAGTGATGGGCGCCAACACACAGCCCCGCGAGGTTACTCCCTACTCTGTGTCTATCGGTATCATCATGGCTGTGCTCTTCTCAGCTGCGGCAGCATACCTCGGACTTAAGGTTGGCCAGGTATTCGAGGCCGCCATCCCCATCGCCATCATCGCTGTGGGTCTTGGCCAGATGCGTGGCAAGAAGAACATGCTCGGTCAGAACGTAATCATCCAGTCTATTGGTGCTTCATCGGGCGTTATCGTTGCGGGTGCCATCTTCACACTTCCCGCGCTCTACATTCTCGGCCTTGAGGCTCACTTCTATCAGGTATTCCTCTCATCACTCCTTGGTGGTGTGTTGGGTATCGTACTACTTATCCCCTTCCGCAAGTACTTCGTTAAGGAGATGCACGGTAAGTACCCATTCCCCGAGGCTACAGCAACCACCGAGGTGCTCGTATCTGGCGAGAAGGGTGGCTCACAGGCTAAGATTCTCGTTGCAGCAGGTCTTATCGGTGGTCTTTACGACTTCATCGTTTCGACATTTGGTGCTTGGGTTCCCGCCCTCTCAACAAAGATGTGGGGCTGGGGCGCAGCGCTCGCTTCGAAGCTTAAGCTCACATTCGGCATCAACACCTCGGCTGCAGTGCTCGGCTTGGGTTACATCATCGGTTTGAAGTATGCTCTGATCATCACTGCTGGCTCAGCACTCGTATGGTTCTTCATCGTGCCCCTTGTAGGCTCATTTGATGGTGCTATGGATGCTGCAGCATTGGTATCTATGCTCGGCATTACCGACGTGAACATCATCAACAACCCAGAACTTATCTTCACACCTGAGAACCTCTATCAGTATATCGGTCGTCCTATCGGTATCGGTGGTATCGCCATGGCAGGTCTTATCGGCATCGTACGCCAGGCGGGCATCATCAAGAGCGCCTTGGTATTGGCAAAGAACGAGTTCTCGGGCAAGAAGGCACAGGGCGCAGAGCCACGCACACAGCGCGACATCTCTATGAAGGTTATCCTCTCGTTCATCATCGCGGCGCTTGTTGCAACCCTCGTATTCTTCCAGTTTGGCGTGCTTGGCAACTGGATGCAGACAATCGTGGCATTGGCCATCGTATTCGTTATTGCATTCCTCTTCACAACAGTTGCTGCTAATGCCATCGCTATCGTGGGATCTAACCCCGTATCGGGTATGACCTTGATGACCTTGATTCTTTCATCATTGGTACTCGTATCAGTGGGATTGGAGGGTGAGTCAGGCATGATTGCAGCTCTTGTGATTGGTGGTGTGGTATGTACCGCGTTGTCAATGGCTGGTGGTTTCATCACCGACCTCAAGGTGGGCTACTGGCTCGGCACAACACCCAAGAAGCAGCAGACATGGAAGTTCGTCGGCACATTCGTTTCAGCCGCTACCGTTGCAGGCGTCATGATCATCATGAACGAGACATATGGCTTCACTGGTGAGAACGCTCTTGTTGCTCCCCAGGCAAACGCTATGGCAGCCGTTATCCAGCCCTTGATGATGGGTGGTGTGACACCATGGTTGCTCTATGGCATCGGCGCAGGTCTTATCCTCGTGCTCACACTCATCAACGTTCCCGCATTGCCCTTCGCACTCGGTATGTTCATCCCTATGAACCTCAATGCTCCTCTCGTAGTGGGCGGTTTGGTATCGTGGGCTGTCAACCGTCACAAGAACCCCGAGAAGGCAAAGGCAAACAACAACCGCGGTACGCTCATCGCATCGGGCTTCATCGCTGGTGGCGCTCTCATGGGCGTTGTAAGTGCTATCCTCGCATTTGCAGGTATTGACTGGATGCTCGACATCTGGTCAAAGTCTATGGGCGCAGTATACCTCGGCATCGCGATGTACGCGGCAATCATCGCTTACTTCATCTGGCACTCTCGCCGCGCAAAGATTGGCGAGTAATCCACACATAACTAACTCTAAGATATAAACTTAAAACAAGATATAATCATGGACTTGAAAGATAGATTTTTGAAATATGTGTCATTCGACACTCAGGCTGACGAGTCAAGCACCTCGTTCCCCTCAACAGAGAAGCAGCTCGTGTTGTTGCGCTACCTCAAGGAGGAGCTCGAGACAATCGGCCTCAAGGAGGTGACAATGGATGAGTATGGCTATGTTATGGGTACTCTCCCTGCAACTAAGGGCTATGAGAATGCCCCAGTTATCGGCTTTATCTCACACGTAGACACTGCTCCCGATATGAGCGGTGCTAACGTCAAGCCACACATCGTTGAGAACTACGACGGTCGCGACATCAAGCTTGGTGGCGACGTGTGGTTGCGCGTTGAGGAGTTCCCCGAGTTGCCATTCTTCAAGGGTCACACACTCATCCACACCGATGGTACTACACTCCTCGGTGCTGATGACAAGGCTGGCGTTGCAGAGATCGTAACCGCTATGGAGTGGCTCGTGGCACACCCCGAGGTGCCACACGGCAAAATTAGAGTAGGCTTCACTCCTGATGAGGAGATTGGTCGTGGCGTAGACTACTTCGATGTTAAGAAGTTCGCTGCCGACTTCGCATACACCATGGATGGTGGCATGGAGGGTGAGTTGGAGTATGAGAACTTCAACGCTGCAGGTGCTAAGATCGCTATCGCAGGTCGCAACGTACACCCAGGCATGGCAAAGAACAAGATGATCAATGCCATCGACATCGCAACAGAACTCAACGCCCTTCTCCCCGCTAACGAGCGTCCACAGTTCACCGAGAACTACGAGGGCTTCTTCCACTGCGTAGGCATCAAGGGTAGCGTTGAGGAGGCGGAGATTAGCTACATCATCCGCGACCACGACTCCGAGAAGTTCGAGGCTAAGAAGCAGCTTATGTGGGATGTAGTGAACTTCTTGCAGCGCAAGTATGGCGAGAAGGTGCTTACACTCACACTCAAGGACCAGTACTACAACATGCGCAAGATGGTTGAGCCACACCCACAGGTTATCGAGAAGGCTAAGCGCGCCATGATCGAGGCGGGTGTTAAGCCTTTGGTTAAGCCCATTCGTGGTGGTACCGACGGTTCACGTCTTTCGTTCATGGGTCTTCCCTGCCCCAACATCTTCACTGGTGGCATGAACTTCCATGGTCGCTATGAGTACGCATCGTTGACAACCATGCAGAAGGCTACCAACACAATTATCAACCTTGCACGTATCTGGACAGAGTAATTTCTTGTGATAATAGAGAATTTAGGGAAATTAGAGGGATTAGGGATTATCGCTACACTTTATCTCTTTAAAATCCTTAATCTCTCTAAACTCTCTAACTCATAAACCACTTAAAGCTATGAACAACCAATATGGATATATGAGAGTTGCTGCGGCGGTGCCACGTGTACATATCGCCGATGCACAGCGCAATTCTGAGGGTGCTCTCAAGATTATGCAGGAGGCCTTCCGCGAGGGTGTGGAGGTTATCGTTATGCCAGAGCTCTCGCTCGTGGGTTACACCTGCGGCGATATGGTGCTACAGAATAAGCTCTTGAAGGACACAGAGAGCGCTCTTGCATGGCTCATGCAGGAGACCGCCGACATCCCAACTATCGGCATCGTGGGTCTTCCCGTAGTGTATGCCGACCGCCTCTACAACTGTGCCGCTATCATCGGTCAGGGACAGCTGTGGGGTATCGTACCCAAGAGCTACATTCCCAACTATGGCGAGTTCTCGGAGCTCCGCTGGTGGGTATCGGGCTATGGCATTAAGGACCGCATGATACGCTATGCGGGCCAGGAGTGTCCCTTTGGTGCAGACCTCTTGTTCGACATCCACGGTGTGGAGTTTGGCGTAGAGATTTGCGAGGATATGTGGGTACCCGTGCCACCATCATCAATCCAGGCGGTACAGGGAGCTAAGCTACTCTTCAACCTCTCGGCCTCACCCGAGTCGGTACGCAAGCACGACTACCTCATCTCGCTTATCGCCGAGCAGTCGTCACGTACCATGGCAGCATACGTCTATGCATCGTCGGGACATGGCGAGTCATCGAGCGACCTTGTATTTGCGGGTAATGCCGTTGTTGCAGAGCTTGGTAGGGTGTTGGGCGTTAGCGAGCGCTTCGTGCGCAACGACCGCATGGTCATCTCCGACATCGACGTGGAGTACATCTCTACACGTCGTGCTGCACGCAACACATTCTACTACCCCGAGGCACCCGAGATGCGCGTGGTGGAGATTGACGTAGACGAGATTGTACGCACCGACCGCGTGCGCCGTCATATCGAGCCTATCTACTTTGTTCCCGAGAACAAGGAGGCACGCGCAGCACACTGCAAGGAGGTATTCGCTATTCAGAGCGCAGGCTTGGCTCAGCGTCTTGAGCACACCAACTGCAAGAATGCCGTTATCGGCATCTCTGGAGGCCTCGACTCTACATTGGCACTGCTTGCCGTATGCGACACCTACGACCTCTTGGGCCTCGACCGCAAGGGTATCATAGGCGTTACAATGCCAGGCTTTGGCACTACAGACCGCACATACCAGAACGCACTTACAATGGTGCGCGAGTTGGGCTGTACGCTCCGCGAGATACCCATCAAGGATGCTTGCGAGCAGCACTTTAAGGATATAGGCCTCGACGTTGACGCACGCTCTGTGGCATACGAGAACTCTCAGGCACGCGAGCGCACACAGATACTCATGGACGTAGCAAACATGTGCGGCGGCATGGTTATCGGCACTGGCGACATGAGCGAGTTAGCACTCGGCTGGGCAACATACAACGGCGACCAGATGTCTATGTATGGCATCAACGCCTCTGTTCCCAAGACATTGGTTAAGCACATGGTTGATTGGTATGCCGAGAATCGTGCTGAGGGCACCTTGCGCGAGGCATTGCGTGACGTTGTAGCTACACCCGTGAGCCCCGAGCTTCTCCCCGCCGATGGCAACACCATCACACAGCAGACCGAGGATATCGTAGGTCCATACGACCTCCACGACTTCTTCCTCTACTGCGCACTGCGTCGTCGCTACACCCCTGCGAAGATATTTATGCTGGCTACTATCGCCTTTGAGGATCGTTTCGACAAGGCTACTATTTTGAAGTGGCTCAAGGTCTTCTTCCGCCGCTTCTTCTCTCAGCAGTTTAAGCGCTCGGCAATGCCCGATGGTCCTAAGGTTGGAGCTGTGGGTCTTTCACCACGTGGCGACCTCCACATGCCATCAGATGCAGAGTCACGCGCATGGTTGCAGGAGATCGACGAGATTGAGGCTGAGCTATAACAATATAGTTGGCTTAGATAGCGTTAATTATACCGAGGCTTCGGGTGTCGAAGTGGCATCCGAAGCCTTTTATATATACAACTCTATGAGTATGAGAAGAGCAATTATCACAGCCGTAATAGCCCTTGTGGGTATCGTGGCTATGCCCGAGAGCGCAACAGCACAGTTCGACCTCTCAAAGATTGGCAGTATGTTGGGTAGTAAGGTTGTTTCTAAGCCCACAAAATCGCCATACCAGACACTTGCAGAGGAGGCCCCAAGCAAGAGTAAGGTCTTCGGTGTGTGGAGCTACAGCAACTTCGACATCGAGTATCTGGGCAACAACACCCTTGCCAGCACAGCCATCTCACAAGCGGAGTACTATCTGCAGCAGGAGATTGTGGCTGCGGGCATCACATCGGGATGCTACTCTATCACACTACGTAGCAATGGCAAGGGTTGCATCTGCTATGGTGACTACACCTACGAGTGCAGTTACAGCTACAACGCCACAAACGCCCATGTTGATATAGAAGTTAAGCTCAACAACGCCACGGTTGAGTGCAGCGGTTTTATCAAGATGAAGGATGGCAAATTGGGTCTTATGCTAAATGCTGAGGACGTGGTAAAGACAGTTGCTACAATAGCCCCAGAGGCGATGAATGACCAGACCTACCTCACGGTAAAGAGCGTTGTAGACAGCTTCCCAGGTATCTACATCACGACATATTATTGTAAGCAGTAGAAGTTGTGAAATTAGGTAATGATAAGAGGACTGCCCGTTGGTTGTATCGAGCAGTCCTCTTATTATATATTGGTATAACATTTACTAAAGAGTAGGCGCGCTATACCACCCCACTCTCTATCAACCACTCCGCGTAGGCCATATCCTCGGGAGTAGTTAGCTTTATATTTGTGCGCTCACCCTCCACGAGTGTTATATACCCTCCCGCAGCCTCAACGACCGAGGCGTCATCCGTAAATGCAGAGTTGAACTCCGCGTCGTATGCCCTACGCAACACCTTCGCACGGAACACCTGAGGTGTCTGCACTATGCGTAGCTCTGCGCGCGGTACTATTGCCGACCCATTAGCACATACACGACGGTACGAATCCACCACATCCACAACCGGTATCACAGCATCATGCTCCTCAACCGCAAGCATAGTGCGGATAATTAACTTCTTGGTTGCCATGGCTCTTACTCCATCATGAACGGCAATATACTCCACCTCCTCTGATAGAGCCTTGATGCCATTTAGCACCGAGTAGAAACGCTCCTTGCCGCCAGCAACGATGGTATGAGGTGCAACATCGAAACGGGCCCTAAGGTTCCTCCATAGTTCGATGTGCTCCTCGGGTAAAACAACCACTATCTCAGCACCTGGAAGCGCCTCACTACACCTATTTATCGTGCGCGCAACGACAGGCACACCCCCGAGCATCAAAAACTGCTTGGGCAGTGCCGACTGCATGCGACTTCCCGAGCCACCTGCCACGATTATTACTCCTCGCTTTGCCATATCAACTTTTTACCAAAACCAAGCGTATTGTCCGTGAGTTTCATCATCGATGGACGCACCATCCATAATTCAAGAGGGGCTGCTGCTGCATAAGGAAATCTTTTGATGTAGCTCCTGCGTGCCTCATCGTCACCACGCTCAGCCATGCCCACAATCTGCACACCCTGCACACGGCCCACGATACGTGTCTCGAGGACTATGGATATTGCCACGTTAGCATTCGCAGCCATCTCCGCACCATGACGTGTCGTCGTATCTGAGGTAAACACCAGCACGTTACGCTTAGCGTCGTAGGCATAGAAGCAGTTGGCAACATAGGGTTCACCCTTACCATTTACCGTAGCAAGAGTCAACACATGGTGCTTCTTTATAAACTTTACAAAACGCTCATCCATGGCACTCACTACTTACCGTTAGGGAAGATATCCTCATCGCTGATGACACCACCCTCTACCTCATCTCCGCGAAGCTCAGCAACGACCCTATCACGCACTGCTTCGAAACGCTCCTTGTGTGCATTTGTGATAGGCTCAGCAGGCTCTTGTGGCACCTTTAGAGGGTCTATAGCCTTACCATTTTTCCAGATACGATAGTCGAGGTGTGGACCTGTAGATGTACCAGTAGAGCCCACATAACCAATAAGTTGACCTTGTGATACCTTAGCACCCACTTTAATACCCTTAGCAAAGCCTCTAAGGTGGAGGTATCCTGTCTGGAGGTTACCGGCATGCTTAATTTTTATGGTGTTACCACCGCCACCACCCCAACCAGCGAACACCACGGTACCATCAGCCACAGAGTGTACTGGTGTGCCCGAGGGTGCAGCATAGTCAACACCATGATGAGGGCGATATACCTTATGAACGGGGTGAAGACGTGCATTTGAGAACTTAGAGCTGATGCGAGTATACTTCAATGGAGCCTTCAACAGCTGCTTGCGAAGCGACTCACCATTAGCCTCCCAGTAGCGTAACTTACCTTGTTCCTGAGCATAGGGGATAGCGTAGTACTCCTTACCGCCATGCTTAAACAGAGCACCCCACACTCTACCCACACCGACAGACTCGCCATTTACAAACTTCTCGTCGTAGACTACAGCAAACGAATCACCGGCCTGGATACCGAAGAAATCGACGGTCCACTGATATATATCCTCTACCTCTGCAGCAAGTGCATAGGGCATATTCTGCTCCATAATAGCACCCCACAGCGACGAGTTGATGACCGCCTCACGACGCTGACGCACTATCTCCACGGGGTTCTGACCCTTTGTAATAGAGACTGAGTCACCATGGAAGCCAAATGTAACATACTCAATAGCATCGATGTGATAGACAAGGTAGTCGAGCACCTCGCGCTCACCCAGCGAATCGCTCACCGTACGCATGAACGTGGTATAGGCCTTGTCTGCACGTATCTTACGCAATGGGAAGACATCCGCCGAAGCCTTATCCAGGCGGTCAACCATAACGGGAGATACACCCCTGCGACCCAACATACCACCTACGGTCTCTCCCGAGCGCACCGTGTCGTTCAATATGTTGTAGCCCTTGATGTCTATGCCATACAAATACTGGGGCTCACTGACCTTGCCCGCAGCACCATTTTCTCCGCCATTGCTCTTGTTGTCGGATGAGCCTCCGCCACACGCCACCATGCTCACAAGCATTAGGAGTAGGGAAATACGAGTAATAATTTTCATAATGGGCAAAGATACTATTTTTTTTATTTTTACTGTAACATTGTGGGGATATTCTACCATTTTATCTGCAAAAACGCCATATTATTTGGTCATTACGAAAATAAGCACTACCTTTGACCGATAGCGTCATTATGGCGTACACAGTAAAACAGTGATATGGAGTTTATCAAACGCATAATATCGTGGATATACACACTGATGATTGTCATCCGACATCGCCTCTACGACTGGGGTATCTTCAAGAGTTACTCCTTCGATATCCCCATTGTGTGCGTGGGTAACATCACCGTGGGTGGCACAGGCAAGACCCCCACAGCGGAGTTCATTCTCCTATCTTTGGCAAGCCACTACAACATAGCCATCCTCTCACGCGGCTACGGCCGTGCAACAAAGGGCTATCGCGAAGTAAGCGTCAACGACATATACACAGATGTGGGTGATGAGCCTCTTCAGATGAAGCTAAAGTTCCCAAACGTCGTGGTCGTGGTGTGCGAGGATAGAGTCGCTGGCATCGAACGCATCCGCAAGGAGCACCCCGAAGTAAACCTCATCGTCATGGACGATGGCTTCCAGCACCGAAGAGTTAAGGCCAAGGTCAACATCATCATTGTCGACTCAACTCGCCCCTTGGATAGCGACAACATGCTCCCCTTGGGTCGTCTGCGCGATGTAAGGTCACGACTTTCAGTGGCGCATTTCTTCATCGTGACCAAATGCACCGAGGACATGAAACCCCTCGATAAGCGACTATGGCACAACAAGTTGCGACAGATAGCGTATCAAAAGGTATACTTCTCGAACATCGAGCCTCTTAGCATACAGCCGATTTTCGCATTCAAGGACCAGGAGAAGCCATATCTATCACAGCAAGCCATCCTTGTGTCGGGCATAGGCAATCCTCGACCCTTCATTCGCGAGGCAGAGACTCGATATGCCATTGTCGACAAGGTCATCTTCCCCGACCACCATCACTTCACCACGAGCGATCTAAAACGCATATATGCACTTCTAAATGAGCATCCTCGAGCATTCATACTCACCACTGAGAAGGATGCCATCCGTCTGCGCAACATGCGCATGCCCGAAAAGATGATGCGCGCACTCTACTACCAGCCCATAGCGATGTCGCTGGTTGAAGGCCCCGAACGCGACGACTTCGTAGCAAGCCTGATTGCCGAGATCAAATACAAAGAGAGAAGCGACAAGAGGGGCAAAAACAAAAATAAATCTATCGTTGACGAGGAGTAGCTATTTACATCGGAGATGGTGAACATCGTTGCATAGATTTTGAACACACAACTTATATCGAAAACAACACTTAAGAGCACTATATCTATGATTAACAAAGTTATATTGGTGGGTAATGTGGGCATGGACCCCGAGGTTCGTAGCCTCGAAACCGGCGTTAAGGTTGCCCGCATACGTCTTGCTACAACAGAGCGTATATTCAATCGCCAAACAAACGAGAACACAGAGCACACCGAGTGGCACACCGTAACCCTATGGCGCGGTCTTGCCGAGGTGGTTGACAAGTATGTACACAAGGGTTCTCAGATATATATCGAGGGTCGCCTACGCAGCCGCGAGTGGGAGCGCGATGGACAGAAGCACTTTGCCACAGAGATCGTTGCCGATGAGCTCAAGCTCCTTGGTCGTCGCCAGGATAGCGCACCACAGCAGCCCGCTTATCAGGGTGGTTATCAGCAACCTACGCAGAACTTCCAGCAGCCAGTGCAGAACTTTCAACAGCCCACACAGGCCTTCCAGCAGCAGCCCGCTCCACAGCCAATTCCACAGCCCATGGCTCCAGTAATGCCTGCGGATGAAGTTGAAGATCTTCCATTCTAACAAACGAAATGTATACTACGAATAGTGGGTACTCGATTATCGAGTGCCCACTATTTTTTATACAGCATGCGATCCTTTTGCAAAAAAATACCTGGCACTTATTGTCCAATAACGACATTTTTCATATCTTTGTCGGTTGTGTGCGCATATACGTATACGCATATACGCACGCAAAGAGACATTTTTGAATACAACAAACAAAAACATAAATAGTTATGCAGTTAGCAGACAAGTATTCACCCGAATTAATCGAGCAGAAGTGGTACGACTTCTGGATTGATAACAACCTTTTCCACTCGGAGCCCGACGCTCGCGAGCCATACACCATCGTTATTCCTCCCCCCAATGTAACGGGCATGCTCCACATGGGCCATATGCTCAACAATACGTTGCAGGATGTACTCGTGCGTCGTGCGCGCATGCAGGGCAAGAATGCCTGCTGGGTACCTGGTACCGACCACGCATCTATCGCTACAGAGGCTAAGGTTGTAGCAAAGCTCAAGGCTGAGGGTATCGACAAGGCATCACTCACACGCGAGGAGTTCCTCAAGCACGCTTGGGAGTGGAAGGAGAAGCATGGTGGCATCATCTTGCAGCAGTTGCGCAAGCTCGGTGCGTCGTGCGACTGGGAGCGCACATGCTTCACAATGGATGAGGAGCGTTCAGCCAGCGTACTTAAGGTATTCGTGGACCTCTACAACAAAGGCCGCATCTACCGCGGTGTACGCATGGTGAACTGGGATCCATCGGCACAGACAGCCCTTTCAGACGAGGAGGTAATCTACAAGGAGTCACAGGGTAAGTTGTACTACTTGCGCTACAAGATTGAGGGCTCGGATAAGTATATCGTGGTTGCTACAACACGTCCCGAGACTATCCTCGGCGATACAGCCCTCTGCGTTAACCCCAACGACGAGCGCTACAAAGACCTTCCAGCCGATGCACGTGTTATCGTACCATTGGTTGGTCGCTCAATTCCCGTTATCCGCGACGAGTATGTAGACCTTGAGTTCGGTACTGGTGCGTTGAAGGTAACCCCTGCGCACGACGTAAACGACTATATGCTTGGCGAGAAGTATGGCTTGGAGGCTATCGACATCTTCAACGACAATGGTACAATCAACGACAAGGTGGGCATGTACGTAGGCGTAGACCGCTTCGAGTGCCGCAAGGTTATCGAGGGCGACCTCACAGCTGCAGGCCTCATGGAGAAGGTTGAGCCATACACCAACAACGTGGGTTATTCGGAGCGTACAGGCGTTGCCATCGAGCCTAAGCTCTCTATGCAGTGGTTCCTCTCTATGGAGGAGCTTGCAAAGCCAGCTACAGCAGCCGTATTGGAGGACGTCATCAAGTTCGTACCTACAAAGTATAAGAACACATACCGCCACTGGATGGAGAACATCAAGGACTGGTGTATCTCTCGCCAGTTGTGGTGGGGTCACCGCATCCCTGCATACTACCTTCCTAAGGGTGGTTATGTCGTAGCAGAGACTGCCGAGGAGGCATTGCGCCTTGCTCAGGAGAAGGATTCATCAATCACTATGGCAGACCTTCGCCAGGATGAGGATGTGCTCGACACATGGTTCTCATCGTGGTTGTGGCCTATCTCTGTATTCGATGGTATCCGCAATCCTAACAACCCTGAGATCGAGTACTACTACCCCACTAACGACCTTGTTACAGGTCCAGACATCATCTTCTTCTGGATTGCCCGCATGATCATGGCAGGTTATGAGTGGCGCAACGAGAAGCCATTCTCTAACGTATACTTCACCGGTATCGTGCGCGATAAGCTCGGCCGTAAGATGTCGAAGCAGTTGGGTAACTCACCCGATCCCCTCGACCTTATCGCTAAGTATGGTGCCGATGGCATGCGTATCGCAATGCTCATGTCGGCGTCTGCAGGTAACGACGTTATGTTTGACGAGGCACTCTGCGAGCAGGGTCGTAACTTCTGCAACAAGATATGGAACGCATACCGCCTTGTAAACATGTGGGAGGTAGACGCTACTATTGCACAGCCCGAGGCATCGAAGCAGGCTATCACATGGTTCGACGAGGTTATGTTGGAGCGCATCGAGCGCATCAACCACCTCATGGCACAGTACCGCATCTCTGAGGCCTTCACAGAGCTCTACCGCTTGTTCTGGGATGACTTCAGCGGCTGGTATTTGGAGATGGTCAAGCCAGCATATCAGGCACCTATCGACGCAAAGACCCTTGCAAGCACAAAGCACTACTTCGATCAGTTGCTTCGTCTTATGCACCCCTTCATGCCTTTCGTGACAGAGGAGATCTGGCAGGACCTCAAGCCAGAAGCAGATGTTAAGTCTATCGTCATCGCACAGCAGCCTAAGGCTGAGCGTGAGGCTAACACAGCAATCATCGCACGCTTCGGCTTGGCACAGGAGGTTATCTCTGCAATACGTAACATCCGCAAGCAGAAGAACATCGCTCAGAAGGAGGCGCTTGCATTGAACTACATCGCCGACGAGAACTACCCCACAGAGTTCGAGGCTGTAATCGTTAAGATGGGCAACCTCAAGGAGGTGGCAGCAGTTGCTGAGAAGGATCCCGCAGCTGCGGCATTCATCGTTAAGACCACACAGTACTTCGTACCCATGGAGGGTCAGATCGACAAGGAGGCAGAGCTCAAGAAGCTTAACGACGACCTCACATACTACGAGGGCTTCCTTGCTTCGGTAATGAAGAAGCTATCTAACGAGCGCTTCGTGTCGTCAGCACCCGAGAAGGTTGTTGCTAACGAGCGCGCTAAGCAGGCCGATGCAGAGGCGAAGATTGCAGCTATCAAGGCTCAAATCGACGCTCTTAAGTAATGGCTGTTGATATCACCATATACACCGATGGCTCGGCTCGAGGTAACCCAGGGCCGGGCGGCTACGGTGTGGTGCTTATGTCGGGACCTCACCGCAAGGAGCTATCTGCGGGCTACCGCCTAACCACCAACAACCGCATGGAGCTATTAGCCGTGTGTGTGGCGTTGGAGGCACTCAAGTATGATGGCTCGAATGTCACTCTATACTCCGACTCAAAGTATGTCATCGAGGCTGTAAACCAGCGATGGGTATTCGGTTGGGAGAAGAAGGGCTTTGCGGGCAAGAAGAATCCCGACCTGTGGATGCGCTTCTTGAGAGTCTATCGTCGCCACAATGTGCGCTTCGTATGGGTCAAAGGTCACGCCACGACCGTAGAGAATAACCGTTGCGACGAGCTTGCTGTGGCTGCAGCACTGAGTGGTAACCTCCTCGAGGATAGAGGCTACGAGGCTGAGTAGCGCACACACGAGTACACCATGTGCATGACGCATAGGCAAGTACTCTACCCCCAACTAAAACCGAATGAAGATAGTTAGGAACATACTCAAACGTTTATCACCACCATGCCCCACAGGGTTTCTGGTGGTGATAACGCTTGTTGGCACCCTGCTCTTCACCCTTATACGCATCGCGTTGTACCTCGAAAATAGGGAGTTACTCACCTGCGGCATAGACAACAATAGCTATTGGGTTATGCGAGCTATGGGCGTAGGATTTAGGTTCGACCTAAATTTCACATTCATGCTTATGCTCCCCGCAGCCATAGCGCTTGTCATAGGTCAGTTTATGGGTCGTCATGCACGCCACGTCGCACGCATAGGCGTCGCATGGCTCGCGGTTAGCTACGCCACAACCCTCATGGCTGCCATAGGCAACGTTCCCTATTTCTCGCACTTCCAGGCACACATAAACGCCATGAGCATGAAGTATGCGACAAAGGGGTTGGGTGACACCTTAGCGATGATAATGAGCGACACGAGCTACCTCATTCACTTCATTGCGGCCATTCTCGTAGCAGTAGCCTTTGTGCTCCTCATCGTTTGGTTTGCTCGCAAACTCGACATCTACGCCCCTACCTCATCGCGCTGGCACACAGTAGCTTGCATAGCGGCGTTGTCACTGCTATACATCTGGGCAGACAGGGGCTTCTACCTACGTCACCGAACACTTGAGCCTCGCGACTCAAAGATATCGAACAACGCCTTCATCAACAAGCTGGGCCTCAACCCCATTGAGCCATTTATTGTATCGCTGGGCACAGCCTCCGACACAATACAGTTGATGGACTCCGACGAGGCACGCGACATTGTAAGAGAGGTGATGCAACGCGACAACACCTTTGTTGAGCATATCGAGGCTAAAGAGTCGCCCTGGCGCAACGTAGTGTTCATCATAGAGGAGAGTTGCACGGCAGCACGTCTTACACGCGAAGGTAGCAACGAGACTCTAATGCCCAATCTCGACCGACTGGTAAATGAGGGCTTCTACTTCGAAAACCTCTACTCCGCCGGCACACACACCTGTAATGCCGTCTATGCATTGGTCACATCGCTACCCGGCTTTGTGGATAAGCACCCTATGCAGGATGGCCTGGAGCGACCATTAAACACCATATTTAGCCAGGTATACTCACGTGGAGAGCTTAAGACGCTCTTCTACGTTACGCATGGTCCCAACTACGACAACCTGCGTAGTTTCCTCACCACACAGGGCTTTGAGCGCCTCCTCAGCCGTAATAACTATGGCGTGAAGACCGACAAAATGTGGGGTGTTGATGACCACATAATGTTCGACTATGCGCTTGCTGACATAGACCAGGAGTGGGCAAATGGCAACAATGTGGCTGCAGTACTACTCACCTGCTCCAACCATTCGCCATATAACCCTCCGCTCGACGTGGGGTTCACACCCACAACGAACGACCCCGAGAGCCAGGCTGTGGAGTATGCCGACTGGGCTATGAACCGCTTTTTGGAGATGGCAAAGGAGAAAGCTTGGTTCGATGAAACACTCTTCGTCATCATGGGCGACCATGGACGAACCATTAATTCGGATTACGAGATACCCGAAAGCCTCAACCATGTGCCACTGCTCTTCTACTCACCGAAGCATATCACCCCCGAAGTGCGTAGCGATTTGGTCACACAGATGGATATAGCACCCACAGCATTCTCGATGCTCGGCATGGAGTATGACAACCACACCATGGGCATAGATCTCAACAGCACCAGCCGCCGCATGATACCCTTCAGCCACGACGGCTACATCGCAGCACGCGACCATGAGTGGCTCTACATCTACGATGTGCATAGCGATGCGCCATATCTCTACAACCTCAATGCTGAGGGTGACCTACGCCTTGAGAATGTTGCTGCAGAGCACCCCGAGCGCGTTAAAGATATGCACACCTACACCTCTGCAATGATGCAGGCAGGATGGGACATACACAACATGCCCAACAGCATGACACTAAGCAAGTAAACAACGTAGAAAAAGATATATATTATGAGTAAACAATCGTGGAAACCCGGAACGCTGATATACCCTCTTCCCGCAGTGCTTGTGACAACAGGTGCAACACCCGAGGAGTATAATATGCTCACGATAGCTTGGACAGGCACCATCTGCACCGACCCACCCATGTGTTATATTTCGGTGCGCAAGGAGCGACACAGCTACGACATCATACGTCGCACGGGAGAGTTCTGCATAAACCTCACCACCGAGGCTATGGCACATGCCACAGACTGGTGTGGAGTACGTTCGGGTCGCAATGAGAATAAGTGGGAAGCCACAGGTCTAACACCCATGGCAAACCCACACGTATCGGCACCCATCATCGCCGAGTCACCACTCTCCATCTGTTGTCGCGTGCGCGAGGTTAAGGAGCTGGGCTCGCACGACATGTTCATTGCCGACGTCGTAGGCGTGGAGGCAGACGACAGATACATAGACCCCGAGACCGGTAAGTTCTCCCTCGACAAGGCGAGCCCCATCGTCTACTCCCACGGTGAGTACTACTCACTCGGCAAGCTCATAGGCCACTTCGGATGGTCGGTACGCAAAAAGGGAACCAAGAAACGCAAATAATATAGCAAGGTATGAATAAAGAACAACTTGAACTCCTCAGCAGATATGAGGAGAGCCTACGCAAGAACCTCACAGAGTATCTAACAAAGGAGGGTATGATGGATGGCCGCATCTTAGAGGTTGAGGAGCTTAACGAGAAGTGGAAGAGCTCAGCACCCTCATATATGGCAGATGCAGTGCCAGAGATCGCAAAGTACCCCCTTGTAGCCATCGCATGGGCTATGTACGAGGGTATGGGTCTTGCCGTGCTCTGGGATAAGGAGTGGAACCGCTACGAGGATAAGGAGGACTTTCACACCATGCTAACCGAGCCCCGAGGCTTCGACTGCATGGATGAGTACATAACCGAGATCCTTCTCTGCCACCCTCTTGGCAGCGCCGAGGCCGAAAAAATCGAAAACCTCATACGCTCAACTGCCGAGCGCGCCCTATCGCTCATACGCAAGGAGCAGGTTGAAGCACAGAGTGTCATGGCCTTCCATGTCTTCGCCCGCACCACAAAGGTGATGTTCGAATTGGGCGTATCGGTGCAGCTCAAGCGTATGGGATATAACTATGTTAAAGTCAATGCTGAGGTAGTTAGTTAACGGTCTTCCCATTTAAACTGCAATTACTGCACGGACTACAACAAGCCATCTGGTGTTTACACACATGTGTTATACATCAGGTGGCTTACTATTTTGATACTCAGCATAAATTGGCACAATTTTGGAGATGTCGACGTAGTATAATTGACATTTCCCGATATGAAACAGAACGACAAAAGAGATCTGACTGCCGAGAATGGCAGGCCTATTGCTGACAACCAGAACACACAGACCGCAGGTGTGCGAGGCCCTGTAACATTGCAAGACCCCTGGCTAACGGAGAAGTTGGCGCACTTCGATCGCGAGGTAATCCCCGAGAGGCGTATGCACGCCAAGGGCTCGGGAGCCTACGGTACATTCACCGTTACGCACGACATCACCGCCTACACCCGCGCCTCAATCTTTGCCGAGGTAGGCAAGAAAACCGAGTGCTTTGTCCGCTTTTCGACCGTTGCGGGCGAGCGTGGTGCTGCCGATGCCGAGCGAGATATTCGCGGCTTTGCGATGAAGTTTTATACTGATACAGGTAATTGGGACTTGGTGGGTAACAATACGCCGGTCTTCTTCCTGCGCGACCCGCTGAAATTCCCCGACCTCAACCACGCCATTAAGCGCGACCCACGCACTGGTATGCGCTCGGCGAATAGCAATTGGGACTTCTGGACCCTGCTGCCCGAGGCACTGCATCAGGTTACAATCACGATGTCGCCACGCGGCATACCCTACTCCTACCGCCATATGCACGGCTTTGGTAGTCATACATATAGCTTTATCAATTCTGACAACCGCCGTACGTGGGTGAAGTTCCATCTTCGCACCTTGCAGGGTATCAAAAATATGACAGACGCTGAGGCGGAGGCTGTGATTGCTAAGGATAGAGAGTCACACCAGCGTGACCTATTCGAGGCCATCGAGCATGGCGACTACCCTCGCTGGCAGATGCAGGTACAGCTGATGACAGAGGATGAAGCGAAGGAGTATCACATAAATCCGTTTGACCTTACAAAGGTGTGGTATCATGGTGATTTCCCGCTGCACGATGTCGGTATTCTGGAGCTCAACCGCAACCCCGAGAACTTCTTTGCCGAGACCGAGCAGGCGGCATTTAATCCGATGAATGTAATAGACGGCATAGGCTTCTCGCCCGATAAGATGTTACAGGGCAGACTCTTTTCATACGGCGACGCGCAACGCTACCGCCTGGGCGTAAATCACCACCTGATACCCATAAACAAGCCTCGCTGCCCATACCATTCGTATCATCGTGATGGCCAGATGCGCACCGACGATAACGCAGGTCGTACGATAGGCTACGAGCCAAATAGCTATGGCGAGTGGCAGGATCATCCGCACTTGAAAGAGCCACCTTTGGCCGTTTCTGGCGAGGTATATAACTACGACGAGCGAGAACTCGATAGCGACTATTATACACAACCTGGCAAGCTGTGGAGACTGATGTCGGCCGAGGATCAACGAGTCACTTGCGAGAACACTGCACGCGCAATGGGCGATGCGGAGGTGTTTATCAAACAGCGTCATATCCGCAACTGCCACCGTGCCGACCCATCGTATGGCGAGGGTGTAGCAAAGGCATTATGTCTTTCGCTCTCCGAAGCCCTCATTGCCGAAGACCCCGCCCACCCCTCGTGGGACTGGAGATAACATATAAGCGAAGTCGATTTTTGACAAAAGAAAAACGCTGCAAATCAATGATTTACAGCGTTTTGTTGATTTTAACCTTTGGTTCAAGTGGTGCCACCGGAATCCTTGAACCATAGCCTTAATATGCAAAGTTTCAATCACTTATGATTTGGCAACCGCTCAAAAAAGGCCATTTCCATAATTGTATCACTCGATTTTTTCACAATTTTGCACCGAAATCGAGGGGTAATTTTGGACAGTTTTTTAGGGGTAATTTCAGTTGGTTAGTGCGACTAACCAACTGCTTTGTTTCCGACCCGATAGATACTTCAACCGGTTAGTATCACTAACCACTTCAAAAAAGAGCAACTCGTGAATTTTGCTCACGAGTTGCTTGTTTTAGTCATTGCGGTTGTTAAAAAATCAAAATGTACTGTAATTTACCACTATTGTTTACGGGCAATCCATTGTGTATGCTCACGCGAAAAAGCATTTTCACTATTATTTACATATTCAGAAACTTCTTGGCTTCCAACTTGCCCCTCAAGCATGTTATCTTTTATAATAGAGATATCATTGACCGCCAAACTATATGCACAAGACAATTCATTGTATTTTTTTGCTTCTATCCAAGATATTAGTGCTGCTGAAATAGCCGAAATTAATTCTACTGGAAATATTATTGTAGGCTTAGAAATACTTATAATCATAAGTATGATTATTGCAATGTAGCACAACACTACTGCTACAGAGTATGCAATATATGCTATACGCAATGTTTTAGACTTACGCTTATACCACCTAAGTTGATCATTAACTCTGTTTTTATTATAAAAGTCGAGTTTTTCTCTAGTTGTTGCGTCTCTGACCTCTCTCATTTTATCCGAGATAGAATAAAAACCATCATCGTCATCTTGATAATGATTAAAAAGAGTCCTATTTTGTTCTAATAACTGTTGTAAATCATTTTGTAAGTTTTTACTAGCAGTGCCTGGTATTTCATAAGGATATGGTTCTGCCTGCATCATCCATTTCCAAGTCATTGATTTTACCGATTCTGCGACTGCACGTCCATTGTACCATAGTTTTATTGGGTCCCATATTTTTGATATAGCGAAGATAGCTAAGGATAAAATAAATAACCCTAATGCAATAGAGTTAGCAACAACACCATTGCCACACATTGAAACGATGGAACCAACTATTAATGTTACTAAATATCCTCCTAGGAGTCCAAAATACACTTTTTGATATGTAATTGACAGACAATCAGCCGCTCTATATAATTGCGGGTAATCGGCTCTACTCATTGTTTTATTTCCTAACTTATTCATATGGTCACTATCTTGGATAAACAATAACATCATCAGCTATTGGCTGACTTCGCTTGTTAAATGCCTGCTCAATATAGTTATTCGGTGCGTTTTTAAAATCGTCCCATTTCACTAACACACAATAACGATCATCCTCTGAATAGGCACATTTACCATGATTGTTTAAATAATAATTTCGGCCAAACTCTTTAATTACAGTATGTTCGTTTATATTTACAATATTATGAGATCCTTTGCAAATGACGCAAGGCTCCTGCCCTTTATATATTTTGTCGTACATTTGAGGCAAAACGACGCCTAAGATACCGTTTCTAGAATTACCTACACCATTATACAATGACGCTTGTAGTTCTCTTTTGATAAAGCGTTGTTCATATGCTCCTAAATCTTCGGAGCTATAAGAACCAATAAGGAATATTGTGACTGTTGAATCAGATAAATAATCTTTTCTAATCTTTTGCATTATATACTCCTCGTTTGTTGAATTGATTGGTTCATCTAACGATTTGTCTATCATGTCAACTTTATTCTTGTCTGCCCAACTTTGGATAGTCTTTTTATAACTTTCATCTTCCTTCTTAAAGGAAATAAAACACTTATGTCCCATAGTTTATATGTTTATGAGGTTATATTCATTATATATTTATTCGCAATAATTTGTCATAAAGATATGAAAAGTTTTGCTATAATCATAAATTTTGAGGAAAAACAACGCATTTAGGCCAAAACAAAAACGAGAACCCTTGCGAGTTCTCGTTTTGAAGCAGTGTGTAAAATCTGTTATCGTCTGCCGCAAACAGTAATATCTTGCTATAAATCATCCTCATATCAGCTCATCCTATATTGAACGAGTATTGCAAAGCAG